>DATJPI010000068.1:0-2922 GCA_035506495.1 Syntrophales bacterium | reverse complement strand
GAGATGGTGGGGCGTTCGATCGTCGTCGTTGCGAACCTCAAACCAACGAAGCTCATGGGCGTCGAGAGCCGAGGGATGCTCTTGGCGACCGACGCGGAGAAAGGAGGCTTGGCTCTCGTAGGCTTCGACAAGGAGCCCGTGGCGGGGGGGAAGGTCAGGTAAAGAAGTGTCTAAGTGCGGAAGTGTCTGAGTGAAGAAATAGAGGGCATCGGGTTTCCGGAGTCCGGCTTCCGGATCGGCATCCGCAACACGACGTTATTCATTGAGGCATTACAATCCGAATCTTCTAAACACAAGGAGAGAAACATGAGTGCGCACGTGCGCATTGCCCTTCTGGCCATGCTGGTCGTCCTGTTGTTGATCCCAGCTTTTTCCTTTTCCCAGGAACTGAAAGTGCGCCAAGCACGGCCCGATGAGATCGGCAAGAAGGCCTGGTGTCCCATCATGGATTTCAACTTCGAGGTGAAGACCAGCACCCCCGTCATTGACTACAAGGGCAAGAGCTTCTATTTCTGCTGCGAGGGATGCCCGCAGGAATTTCTGAAAGACCCAGACAAGTACCTGGCACAGACCGAGTACAGGGAACGAAAGCCGAAGCCGGAGGAGATCGGCAAGGAAGTCTATTGCCCCGTCATGAAGCACAAGATCAAGGTCAGTGCAAACACTCCTGTCATCGACTACCACGGCAAGAGCTTCTATTTCTGCTGTCCGGGGTGCCCTCAGGAATTCAAGAAGAATCCCGACAAGTACATCGCTCAATGAACGTGCCAGGCAATTCCGATTGTGACGGTTGAAAGAGATTCCGGCCTGATTGTTGCAAACTGCTTTCATGTAACTCCCGATGGAGGGTCGTGAACATGAAAATGTTGCAGTGTTTGCTGGTTATCGTGATTTCAGTCGGATGGCTCATGGGATGCGGCTCCGGCGGCCCGTCTCCCCAGGCTAAAGACGCAACGCAGGGTCGCGCCGAGACGAAGGTTGTAGAGGCCGCGTCGGCTGCAGGGTATAACGGAAGCCAGATGCGCAAGAAGATTGACAGGGTTCTCGTTCAGAACGATGAACGGACCAAGGAAATCAAAAAAGGCGCCGGCGACCCGACGGAAAGTAAAAAATAGAGATTTCCATCGGCAGTGCGGCGTATCGCCGCCGAACCGTCCTGAAGCAACAGACCCGCCTTAAGTTTCCCCGGAAAAAGTCGATAGATCTTATGACTGTCCTGCCGGATCATCCGGCAGGGCATCTTTGCGCTCGGGAGAATTCCATGGGGATTGAAGTCAATGTGACCCGCCAGTTTACCGTCAACGGTAAACAGTACCGCAGCCTGGAGGAAATTCCCCCCGAGCTACGCGAGGCCATCCGGGGCCGTCTGGCATCGGCAAGCGGTTCTGTCAGAGTTCATGGTGAAATGGTTGTCAACGGGAAACGGTACAACGATAGAAAGGCCGTGCCCGAGAGTGTACGCGAGATGTATGATGTGGCGATGCAGTGCATTGGACCCGGCCAGGGTTCTGTCGCCGAGAAACCGTCATTCCGGCCTGGACCTCTTGCGCCGCAGGCCTCTTTATCCCGCTGGCTCATAATGGGAAGCCTCCTGCTGTGCCTGTTCGTCTGCCTGCTGATGTGGCTTCTGCCCAGATAAGCAGAGGGATCAGGGGATAGGGTGTAGGGTATAGGGGAGGACAGGAAAAGAAAAAGAAGAGAAAGGCCCGCGATTTCCACCGCGGGCCTTTTTGTCTTAACCGGTCACTTGTCACTGAGCGAAGCTCATCACTCCCCTTCGTCGAAGGCCTCGGCCTTCTTTTCTGACTTCACGGCACCCTTGCCCGTGAGGCTCGCCGGTGCCGGGACGGGCACGTCGACGGGTTTCACGAAGGTGGCCGTCACCGTCTTTGTGTTGAAGACGGAGAGCTTGTCAAAAAGAAAATAGAACTTGTCCTCCAACTCCTTGCCGATTCCTCTCAGGATGTCTGGCGGAAGGTTCCACATGTCCTTCTTGAAGGGGCCGAAGCCCTTTTTGCGCGTCTTGTAGACGAACTGCTCGTCGGTGTCCTTTGCGCTCTTCTCGCTTGCAAGGTCCTTGCGGATGTAGTCATAGATCCTGTCGCGAAGCGGTACGGGGAAGAACGGGCTGTCGTAGATCATGTTCTGGAAAGCGGTGGCCAGATGGACCTCGGCGGTTCCGCGTTTCGGGAAGTTGTCAAAGGCCTCGTCGGGAAGGGTCGAGGCCCCGTGCTGGACGGCGCCCGACATGCCGAATTCTTTCCGGGCGGCCTCAGAGAGGTTCTGGAGCGTGTCGAAGTCGAGTTTCACCTTGGCGATGCTCCCGTCGGGCAGCACGACACCGCCGTGGGAGGTTCCCGTCTGGACGCTGATCTTGCTGATCCCCTTGAGGCCCTTGCCGTGCTTCTCAAGCTCCTTGCGATAACCGCCCATGAAGGCCCGAAGTTCCCCGACGGTGCTGTTCTTGCTGCCCACTTCGCCGATCTCGCCCCCCACGGAAACCTCCACACCTGAGGGCTGAATCTGCCGGATAAAGGCCGTGATGTCGGCGGCGATGGTGAAGTTGTTTCGTTGCTGCTCCTCTTCGGTGGGCTTGCTCAGGTCCACCAAGGTCGAGGAGTCGATGTCGATGTTGTAGAAACCCGCCTCGATCGCTTCGCTGATGAGTGCTTTGATAGCGTCGATTTCCTTCTGAGGCTCCACGGCGAATTTCTTGACGCCGATCTGGAAGTGGTCACCCTGCAGGAACAGGGGCCCCCGCCAATTCGTCTTGATAGCCGCGGCCGTGATGGCACAGGCATATTCGGCGGGGCGCTGCTCCGTGTAGCCGATCTCGGATCGGGCGATCTCGAAGATGATGGGGCCGACGGCACCCTTGACGCCCGCGCGGAAGACGGCCTGGGCCGTCTCGTAGGAAAGGCC
>DATJPI010000067.1:0-13607 GCA_035506495.1 Syntrophales bacterium | reverse complement strand
GCAAGCGGGCGGAGGAGGCCCTGCGGGAGAGCCGGGCAAAACTGGAGGCGGCCTTTGCGAGCATGGCGGAGGCAATCTTCATCGCCGATGCGGAAGGGCGTCTAATCGACTTCAACGAAGGATTCGTCCGGTATCATCGTTTCAAAGATCGGGAAGAGTGTAGCAGGACAATTGCTGACTGCCCCCGCTATCTCGAAGCCTATTTCCAGGACGAAACGCCCGCACCGATGGAGATGTGGGCCATGCCCCGCGCCCTCAGGGGAGAAATGGCATCTGATGTTGAGTACATGCTGCGCCGCAAGGATACGGATGAGACTTGGTGGGGCAGCTACAACTTCTCGCCGATCAAGGACGAGGACGGCAGGATTATCGGCGCGGTTGTGGCCGGCCGCGAAATTACTGACCGCAAGCGAGCTGAGGCGGCGCTGAAAGAGGCCAAGGAGTCTTTGGAGCAGAAGGTCCGAGAACGGACGCTGCATCTGCAGATTCTCACCGAGCAACTCGAAAAGAGCCGCCATGAGCTGCGCAAGCTTGCCTCCGAGCTTGTCATCTCAGAGGAGCGCGAGCGCAAGCGGGTCGCAGGGGTGCTCCACGATGAGGTTGCGCAAACCCTGGCAGCCGCTCGGATGCGGCTCGACCTGCTTCAAAGCATACCTTCCGATCAAAAGGACAAGAAGACCCTGCAGGAAGTCAAGGATTTCCTCGTGCAGTCCATCCGGGAGGTACGCGCCTTGATGAATGACCTCGGCAATCCGCTGCTATTCGACCTGGGTCTGAAGTCTGCCTGTGAAGCACTCGGTAACCGATTGATGGAGGGACACCCCATTCGGATCAGCTGCGACATACAGGATGAATACAAGCACCTTGATCCGGATATGAAAGCGATGCTGTTCCAGGTGGTTCGGGAGTTGCTGAACAATGTCGTAAAGCACAGCCGGGCACAAAACGCCCATGTCCGGATCGACGCGGAGAATGGGCAGTTCCGGGTGAAGGTTACAGACGACGGCATAGGCTTTGACTCCAAGATGCTCGGAGTGCCATCCGGCGAGGGCGGATTCGGACTCTACAGTATCCGGGAGCGGCTGACTGCCATGGATGGAAGCCTCAGCATCGTATCCGCCCCGGGAACCGGCACGGTGGTGACAGCCGTTTTGTAAAAAGCATTGGATTGACCTCAATCACCCTAATCACCCTGAGGAAGGGAAAATTCGCACCATAACGGGAAGAGGAAGCATTTTGAAGATCAGGGTCATGGTCGTAGACGACCACCAGGGATTCCGCGAGGGGCTTATAGCGGTGATCAACCTGCAAACGGACATGGAAGTGGTCGGGGAAGCGGAAAACGGCGAGAAAGCAGTTGCCCTGGCTCGCGAGATTCAGCCGGATGTTATCCTGATGGACGTTAAGATGCCTGTCATGGACGGAGTCGAAGCCACCCGCCGGATTCTTGCCGAGATGCCAAACATGAATATCCTGGCACTTTCCATTTACGCCGACGACGGATTCATGTCGAGCATGATGCGTGCCGGTGCCCTGGGATTCATCCTGAAAGGCTGCGATGCCCAGGAATTGTTCGATGCCATCCGCAGATTTGCCGGCACCCGACGTGTGTAACCGGTGCCCTGCGACTTCCGCTCATTTCAATCGGAGTTAAAACTATGAATAAGAGCAGGGATCATTTCCGTTATGCAGCCCTTCTTCTCGTTGGGATTGCATTCATTGCTTGGGGAGTCGGCTGCCAGCCTTCTCAAAAGCAGTCCGGACCGCCGGAGAAGGTCACGATTGCCCTGGCCACTATCACCGACGCGGCTCTGGCTATTATCGCCCAGAAACAGGGTTATTTCCTCGAGGAGGGATTGGAGGTAGCGACCCGCCTTCATCCCTTTGGAAAGCCCTGCCTGCAGGACGTGCTGGATGGGAAGGCGGATTTTGCCACCGTGGCCGAAGCCCCGGTCATGTTCGCCATCATGAAAGGCGAAAAAGTAGCCATCATTGCGACCATCCAGACGACAAACCAGAGCAATGCAATCATCGCAAGAAGGGACCGGGGCATCGGAACATTCGGAGACCTCAGGGGCCGGAAAGTCGCGGTGACGCTGGGGACGACCCTGGACTATTTTCTGGATGCCATCCTCGCGGCGCGGGGCATTTCCCGGAAAGAGGTCAAAATAATCAACATGCCGGCGGATAAAATGACCGAGGCCCTGGAGCGTGGCGACGTCGATGCCGCCTCCATGTTCCACCCTTATACCGCCCTGGCGCAGAAAAAGCTGGGCGGGAACGTGATCGCTTTTCCTGACAAGGACATCTACACCTCGACAGAGAACGTGGCCGCCACGCAGACGTTCATAGGCCAGAACCCCGGGAAGGTCGTAAAATTGCTCCGAGCGCTGGTCAGGGCGGAGGAGTTCGTCAGGCAGCATCCGGCCGAGGCGCAGAAAACCGTGGCCGAGTTAAGCGGTCTGGACGTTGACATCGTCCGCGATGCCTGGGCCGGCCAGGACTTTGCCGTGACCCTCGATCAATCCCTGCTCCTCGAGATGGAAGACGAAGCGCGATGGGCGATCAGATACGGGCTGACCGGCGGCCTGGCGAAGATCCCCAACTTGCTTGATTTTATTTACGCGGAGGGGCTCGCTTCCGTGAAACCGAAGGCCGTCAATATTCTCAGATAGGGGCTAAACGATGCAGGTCAAACATAGGCTCCAACTCAACGCCGTTCTTTCCGTCCTCGCGGCCGCCATCATACTCGTGGTGCTCGTCTTCGCCTCGTATCAAGTCAACCGGGCCATCGAGGCCTCGGACATCGCAGCGCAGATCGTAACGAGTGCATTCGAAAGGGTGACGTTAAGGAACGATTACATGCAAACCGGCAGCGAGCGGGCAAGGGTCCAGTGGTTTGCCAAGCATGAGCAGATCGGCCAGCTTCTGAAGTCGGCGGCGGAGAAGTTCAACGATCCTGCGGATGCAAAGATGATCGCGGAGATGATCCAGGATCAGGAGTCGATCGGCAGAATCTTCTTGGCCATCGTTGAAAGCAAGGCAAGGGCGGAGAATCCGGTGCAGACTAGCGAGCTCTCGTCGGAGACCGAGGCAAGGCTCCTGACCCAGTTAAACATGAGAATATACGAGCTCGTTTTGCAGGCGCGGGGGCTGCAGCAGTCCGGGCGAGAAGCCTTTTTTTCGAGCCTGCGCCTGGCCATGTGGGGAATTATCGGCGTCCTCATCCTGGTCTTTGCAGCGGTCATCGTCAATTCATGGACGATGAGCCAGTCGATCACGGCGCGGATCCAGCGCCTGCGCGAAGGCACCTTGACAATCGGGGGCGGAAATCTCGATCACAGGATTGACATCAGGGGCAATGACGAAATCGCCGAGCTTTCGAGCGCCTTTGACGAAATGACCGCAAAACTGAGGGTTTCTCGCCAGGAGATTCAAGGGGAGATTGCAGAGCGCAAGCTAGCTGAGACATCCCTGCAGGAGATAAAAGAAGAGCTGGAAATACGGGTCAGGGTACGAACCAGAGAGCTGTCAGATATCAATGACCTTCTGCAGGCTGAAATCATCGATCGTCAACGTGCGGAGCAAGCCCTGAAAGAAGAGCGTCAGCGGTTTTATGACGTTCTGGAAACACTGCCGGTCTACGTCGTGCTGCTGACGGAGGATTACCACGTGCCCTTTGCCAACCGGTTCTTCCGGGAGCGGTTTGGCGAGTCCCACGGCCGTCGCTGCTATGAATTTCTCTTCAAGCGCACGGAGCCCTGCGAGATCTGCGAAACCTACACGGTTCAGAAAACCGGCAAACCCCACCACTGGGAGTGGCTCGGCCCGGACGGACGAAATTACGACATTTACGATTACCCATTTATCGAATCCGACGGTACCAGGCTGATTCTGGAAATGGGAATCGACATCACAGAGCAGAAACAGGCGCAGACTTCTCTCATGGCTGCCAAAGAGGCCGTTAGCCTGGAACGAAGGAGGATGTTCGATGTCCTGGAGACACTACCGGCCATGATCTGTCTTCTGACGCCGGATTATCATGTGACTTTTGCAAACAAGAGCTTCCGCGATAGATTCGGCGAATCGCATGGCCGGCGTTGCTACGAGTATTGCTTCGGCAAGACCGAGCCCTGCGATTTTTGCGAAACTTACACTGTTCTCAAGACCGGTCAGCCCTACCAATGGGAAGTTAAAAGCCCGGACGGTAGCGTCATCAGTGCACACGACTTTCCATTCACTGACACCGACGGCTCTCCCCTCATCCTGGAGATGGACATCGATATCACCGAGCAGCGGCATGCACAGGAGGCTCTCAAGGAGGCGAATGTGGCGCTTGAGCAGAGCCGCCACGAGCTACGCAAGCTTGCCTCCGAGCTTGTAATGGCAGAGCAGCGGGAACGCAAACGGATATCTGATGTACTGCACGACGATATTGCCCAGATCATGGCGGCAATCCGGATGCGGCTGGACGTGCTGCAGGGCATGCCGTCCGATCAGAAGGATAAACAGACCCTGATGGAGGCCAAGGCGTTCCTCCTGCAGAGTATCCAGCAGACGCGTTCCCTGATGAATGAACTCGGCAACCCGATTCTCTTCGACCTGGGATTGAAAGCTGCTTGCGAAGCGCTCGCCGACCGGATGATGGAAACAAGCCCGGTTCGGATCACCTGCGATATACGGGATACATATAAAAATCTGAGTCCGGATATGAAAATTCTCCTGTATCAGGTGGTTCGGGAGTTGCTGAACAATGTCGTAAAGCACAGCCAAGCAAAGACTGCACAGGTCGTGATCGATAAAGAAAACGAGCATTTTAAAGTGAAGGTTACAGACGATGGCGTGGGGTTTGTCCCTAAGATGCCCGGGCTGCCTAACATGGAAGGCGGCTATGGACTTTACAGCATACGGGAGCGGCTGATGGCCATTGACGGGAGCCTCAATATCGAATCCACGCCGGAAGTTGGTACTGTGGTGACGGCCATTCTGCCGGCATCCTTGGACTGATCGCATTCCACTGCATTTCGATCGCAAATCTACAATTCGTCCGGAAGACATTGCTCGAGAAGTAGTGGGTGTAGTCGGCAAGCAGAGAAAAGGGCATTAGGATGAAATTTCTGTCTGCTGTTATCTTCCGTAAGACTTCGTCATCTCCAGCAGCCGCCGCTCGAGCCGCCTGTTGATCTGACCCGGCAACAGTCGCCAGCGCCAGTAGCTCCCCCTGCCGCCGGGCACATTCATCCGGGCCTCATTGCCCAAGCCCAGCACATCCTGCATGGGAATGATTGATGTCCCCGCGACCGACATCATGGCGAGGCGGACCATGGCCTCGGAAATCCCCTGCACGCCGACCTTGCGGCCCAGGTAGGCAAAAAGCTTTTCTTTTTCCTCCTTGCGTGCATCCTTCTCGAACCAGCCCCTGACGGTGCTATTGTCGTGAGTACCCGTGTATACGTAATCACGGGTGACATGGTTGTGGGGGGCATGATGGTCCGAGCCGCCACGGGAATCGAAGGCAAAGAGAAGCACCCGCATGCCCGGCAACTCGAACCGGTCGAGAATGGAGCGGACATCCGGTGTAATGTATCCCAGGTCCTCCGCTACCAGGGAACCTTGCGGGATCCTCCGCGCGAGAGTTCGGAAAAGATCATCGGCGGGCGCGGGAACCCACTTTCCCTTTGCTGCCGTTCTGTTCCTCGCAGGGACTTCCCAGTAGGCGACAAGACCTCTGAAATGATCAATCCGGAGAAGGTCGAAGAGCTCCAGGTTATGGCGGATCCTTGCCACCCACCAGTCATAACGGCGTTGCTTCAACGCCTGCCAGTCATAGACGGGGTTTCCCCACAGCTGTCCCGTCCTGCTGAAATAATCGGGCGGCACGCCGGCAACAAATGCAGGGTTTCCCTTCTCATTCAGCTTAAAAATCGAGGGATTCCCCCACACATCGACGCTGTCGTGATGGACATAGCAGGGCAGATCCCCCATGATGGAAATCCCGAGGACATTGCAGTATTCCTTGAGGGATCGCCACTGGCGATAGAAAAGATACTGACGAAATTTCTCCTCCCTGATCAGCGGAGTAATTTTTTCGACACGCATCCCGAGCACCTTCATCCGCCTGTCGCGAAACTCCCCGGGCCATTGCGTCCAGGCCTTCCCCCCCGAGATGACCTTAAGAGCCCTGAACAGGGCATATTCATCGAGCCAGTGTCTCTCCGCCCGACAGAAGACCTCATAGTCGTCGCGAAGGCTGCCCGTGCAAGCTGAAAATCCTCGCCACGCTTCGCCCAGTATTTTCTCCCTGTAAGTAGTAACAAGCCGAAAATCGACGCAGCCGGCCGGGAAGCGGGGTGATTGGGACAGGTCGCCTTTCCCCAGAAAACCCTCTTCGACCATCCTCTCGGGGCTGATGAGCAGGGGGTTGCCTGCAAAGGCAGAAGTGCTGCTGTAAGGAGAGTTCCCCATCAGTGTCTCTGTCGGGACAAGGGGAAGAATCTGCCAGAGACGCTGCCCGGAGCGCTGCAGGAAATCGGCGAACCGGTATGCCTCGGGCCCCAGATCACCGATGCCGAAACGAGACGGCAGCGACGTCACATGAAGGAGAATTCCACTTCTTCTCACTCTCTTATCCCCTCATGTAACAAGTTATAATAGTTTTCTAGCCCATTGATATAAAATTATATTCCGCCGGTTATCACGTTACGAATTCAGCCCTGAGAACCGTGACCGCCTGTCCGCCGATCAGGACACGGTCATCCTTCAGGCCGACCCGAAGGACGCCTCCCCTGGCCGAAGCCTGGCAGGCCGATAGAGATGTTTTCCCGAGTTTTTTCCCCCAGTAGGGTCCGAGGCAGCAATGGGCCGAGCCCGTCACCGGGTCTTCGTCGACGCCCACTGCGGGTGCAAAGAAACGCGAGACGAAATCATATTCAGCCGATGCACTGCGGCACGTCACGATGACCCCGCGCATATCCACTTTCTTGAGCCGGGTCAGGTCGGGGGTGAGGCTGCGCAGAGCTTCTTCGCCGTCGACCTCGACAAGATAATCAAAACGGTTGCGCCCCGTGTAGAGGGCCTTCAGCCCGAGCCCCTCCAGCAAGTCGGCAGGGGCAGCGGCGGGCTTTTCCGGCTCGGCCGGAAAGTCCATCTCGATCCAATCGCCCTGCTTCGCCGCGGAGAGGATGCCACTGCGAGTATGGAAGACGGCTTTTGTGCTTGTGGCAAGCTCGCCTGTCTCCCAGAGGATGTGGGCGCTTGCCAGGGTTGCATGCCCGCAAAGATCGACCTCGACGGCGGGAGTGAACCAGCGCAGTGTGAAGCTTCCGTCTGCCCGTTTTTCAAGGTATGCCGTCTCCGACAGGTTCATCTCGCGGGCCACATCCCGCCTCCACTGGTCATCGCGCGGTTCTTTCAGGATGCACACGGCGGCAGGATTGCCCTTGAAGGGCTGCTTCGTAAAGGCATCCACAACGTGTATGATCTGTTTCACGGGCATCACCCCCGGAATCGCTCCCCTTACTTCGCCGCTTCGGGTTTCACGAGGACCGTCTTCATGTTGTTGGCCTTGCTGGCCTCTTCGATCTGCTCCGTGGGGTCGATCCACACCCGGATGGCCGTGGGCTCCTGGATTTTGATGGGGCTTGTGTACGTAATCGTACCGCCCGGGTTTCGAAGAACCCGGTTCGGGTCAGCAGCCCAGAGGGTCGCATAGTCGACGAACTGCACACCGATCATGATCACAAAGCAGGCCGCATAGGACTCTGTCGACACCCAGGCCTTGTCGGGCAGTGGCCCCGGGCCCGCGTTTCGAATCTCCACGACGATGTTGCCCGCGGGATTCAGGGCGATCTTGTCGACGACCAGGTCCGGTTTCAGCGCGGACTGCTGGGCAGAGCCCTGCCCCGCCATGCACAACAGGATTCCTGCCGCAATCAGCGCGATCCCCCAGCTCTTTCGGCTTCGCATGAATTTGTGCCCTTCTCTCATTTCTCGCGTTCCTCTCGATTGTACGGTTTCACATGATGTAACTGTGCAGGCTGTCCAGGTAGTTCACCCCGAGGTAGGTGAATAGCACCGAAGCAAAGCCTGCAATCGCCATCACGGCGATGCGCTTTCCCCGCCAGCCCCGCACAAGCCGCGCGTGGAGCAGGGCAGCATAGATGAGCCATGTGATCAGCGACCAGGTCTCCTTCGGGTCCCAGCTCCAATAGGAACCCCAGGCGAAATTCGCCCACACGGCCCCCGTGATGATCCCCAGGGATAGAAAAATGAACCCCATGATCGTGCTGTGATAGATGAGGTCCTCGATGGCACCCTCGTCAGGGAAAAAACTGCTGCGTCCTTTTGCCGGGTTTTGCGTGCCGGCGATGAAACGTCGCGTGAAGAACAGGATCCCCAGGCCGAAGGCGATCGTAAAAGCCCCGTACCCCATGAAACACGTCACCACATGGCTCGTAAGCCAGTTGCTCTGCAGGGCAGGGATGAGCGGCTGGATCCGCGTCGTCTCGTCGGGGGAAAGCGAGGCGTAGGCCATCGTCAGAAACGCCACAGGCGTGACAAAGGGACCGAGGACCCGGCTGCCGATGCGCCACTCCATCACGAGATACAAAAGCAGGATCGCCCAGGAAAAGAAGATCAGCGATTCGTAAAAATTGGCAAGAGGGGCATGCCCGATCCCTAGCCGATAGGTCTCCCACCAGCGCAGGCCGATGCCGGCCGTGTGCAGCACGAGCCCGAAGAGGGCAGCACCTGTGGCCAGCTTGCCCCAGTATTCGTCATCCCTGAGCATGCGGATCAGGTAGAAGGCCATGGCCACAAGGTAGAGCACCGTCGCCCAGCCCAGCATCTTCGTGTTCATGCAGATTCACCCCTGTAGGATCCGATGATCCTTTCGATCTCCCGGTCGAGTCTTGCGGGGTCCCGGTTGCAGCGGCCGGAGATAGAAACGCGCGCATTTCCATGCTTTCGGTCCACGCGGACAAAGACCTGCCGGTGCGAGGCGAAGAAAGTCAGCAGGAACCCCGCCACAAGCAGGAAAGCCCCCGTCCCCACGATGGGGACGCCAGGGTCGCGGTTGACCTTGAGCCCGGTGTAGGATGATGTCTCGACCCCCTCGAGCGTGAATACGTATGGCTTGTAGAGGCCGGCATTGAACTGGGGCACCTGTTTGGTGATCCCCGGATTGTACTCCTCGATCGCGTCGATGAACTTAAAGACCCAGAAGGAAACGGCCCGGTCGCCGGAGGTGATACTGACCTTGACGGCCGGTCCCATCCTCATGAGATTTCCCTCGATGCGCAGGATCTCCACCTGCGCCTTTCCCCCGTCGATGTCGAAGCGCTCACCCTCACGCGCATTCCGGACAACCTGCTGGCCCTTTCCCGTGATCTTGAGGACGGCCTCCCCCGGGATGGTACCGTAGCTTGCTTGATAAAAATGAATTCCGCCGAACTCAAGGGGATGGTTCACCATGAGCGATCCCCTCGCGAGGATCTGGCCGTCCCGGAGGAAGGAAAGATCGGACTGGTAAAGCTTCGGCATTCCGCTTTCGTAGAACTCGACGTTGAATCGATCGCACTGGACCGTGAAGCCCAGGGACATGGCCCCCTTGCCGCCGCGCAGTTCAATGCGATCGGCCGAGCCACCCTCGGGGATGTTCACATTGCCGTCGAACCCCAACATCGACCCGATTACCGCGCCGACGATGATGACCAGCACACCCGCGTGGATGACATAGACGCCGAAGTAGGACCAGGCGCCCCGGTGGGCCCGGAGATATACAGCCTGTTCGGCATTTTTGCGTTCCGCCCCTCCGAACGCTTTAACCAGAATGGCCTCCATCCTGGCCGCCTCCTGCTCCGGGTTGCCGGTTGCCTCCAGCACACGATCAGAACGCAGATCGTCATAGAGGCCCGGACGATCGGGCTCCGGATGCATTCTGTAGAGTCTCAGGGAAACAGGCAGGCGGTTCAGGGAACACACGATGAGATTGACCGTGAGCAGGCCCATCAGCAAGAGAAACCACGGCGAGTGATAGAGATCGTAGAACTGCAGGGCTCTGAGGATGCCCGCCAGGGCCGGCGGGTACTTTTGAAATGCTTCCGGCGCCGCCTCCTGTTGAGGGACCACGGTCCCGACAATGGCGGCCAACGCGATGATGATTAACAAAAAAAGAGTCAGTCTGACCGACGAGAAGAACGACCAGACCGAGTTTTTTGACGGGTTTGTTTTTTCCTGCAACGATTCGTCTCCGCGTTCCTCGTAATTCCGCTCTTCCAATCTTCACGGGCGGATGACGCGAATTTTCTATCGGTAAAGCGCTCTGTCAATGCCTCGGGCGCTCCTAGGAGACCGGGGCCGTCCCTTCCATGAGGGCCTTGAGCTCTGCTCCCTCGATCTTCTCCTTCTGCAGCAAAAGCTTCGCACCCTGATCAAGGACATCCCTTTTGCCCGAGAGGACCGATTTCGACTTGCCGTATTCTCCGTCGATGATGGCCCTGATCTCCCGATCGATCAGCTCCGCCGTGGCCTCACTGTAGTCCCCGCCTTCCGGGACGCCTGTATCGATGAAGAGAGCGCGTTTTTCTCGGGCGAAATAGACCTGCCCGACCTGGCTACTCATGCCGTACTCTTTGACCATGCTCCGGGCCATATCCGTGGCGCGGGCCAGGTCGTTGTGCGCCCCCGTCGAGACATCACCAAAGACAATTTCCTCGGCGGCACGCCCGCCGAGAAGGGACGCGATCCGGTTGAGAATTTCCGTCTTTCTCAAAAGAAAACGGTCCTCCGTTGGAAATTGCATGGTGTATCCCAGAGCCGCGATTCCTCGCGGGATGATGGAGATTTTCTGGACAGGGTCTGTTCCCGGAAGCGACAGGGCAACCAGAGCATGGCCCACCTCGTGGTAGGCCACGATCTCGCGCTCCTGCAGATTGATGAGGCGGTTTTTCTTCTCGAGGCCGGCAACGACCCGCTCGATGGACTCGACGAATTCCGTCATCCCCACTTCTTTCTTGTCGTGCCGCACAGCGAGAAGCGCGGCCTCGTTGACGAGATTTGCAAGGTCGGCTCCAACCATGCCCGGCGTCATGGCGGCGAGCTTCTCCAGATCCACGTCCGGACCGAGCTTTACAGTGTTGATATGCACCCTGAGGATCTCCTCACGGCCCTTCTTGTCCGGACGATCGACGAGCACATGCCGGTCGAAGCGCCCCGGCCTCAAAAGCGCCGGGTCCAGGATCTCGGGCCGGTTCGTGGCGGCCATAAGGATCACCCCCACCTTGGGGTCAAACCCATCCATCTCTTTGAGGAGCTGGTTCAGCGTCTGCTCGCGCTCGTCGTTTCCTCCGCTGGGATATCCCCCAAAGCCTCTCGCTTTCCCGAGCGCATCGAGCTCGTCGATGAAGATGATGCAGGGGGCCTTCTGTTTGGCCTGCTCGAAAAGATCGCGCACCCGTGCTGCTCCGAGGCCGACGAACATTTCGACGAATTCGGAGCCGCTCAGGCTGAAGAACGGCACGCCGCTCTCGCCGGCTACAGCCTTGGCAAGCAGTGTTTTCCCAGTCCCCGGGGGGCCCACCAACAGGATGCCTTTCGGGATTCTGCCGCCGATCTCCGTAAACCTGCCGGGATTTTTCAGAAACTCGATTTCCTCCATCAACTCCTGTTTTGCCTCGTCAACGCCGGCCGCATCTTTGAACGTGATCTTGATCTCGTTTTCCATGTAGATCTTGGCCTTGCTCTTCCCCAGCGTCATGAAGCCGGCCTGCTGCCCGCCCATGCGCTTCATGAGCAGGTACCAGATGCCAAAAAAGATGATGATCGGAAAGATCCAGGAGAAGAGATCCCGCAGGAACGTGCTCTCGACTTCCCCTTTAAAGGTCACCTGGTACTTGTCGAGCAGCTCTGAGAGGTCCTGATCCACCCGGTTCGTCCGGAATGGCTGTGTCTCTCCCGGCTTTCCTTCCACCTTCATCTTCCCCTCGATGCGGTTGGCCGAGATGGCCACTTCGCTGATCTTCCCCTCCTTGAGGAGTTTCAGGAACTGACTGTAAGGGATCACCTGGGAGCTCATCATTGAGGCGAGGTAGCTTTGGATAAGCAGGACGGCCCACACTGCCAGAAGGATGTAGAACAGCGAAAATTTGTGTTCCTTTTTCATCTTCGTTTCTCTTTCCTGTAATCCGTTGGACCTTTCCCGATTCTGAGTTCGCCTGCTACCGTGCTCAATCGTTTCGTGCAATTAAAATATCAATTCGCGGCGGCCCTGTAAATCGACATTTTTCACTGCAGAAAAAAAACACCCGACGCCGGTGCGTCGGGTATCTCGATTTTTCACTTCTTGCAGGTCTTACACTTCCCTCACTTCCTTCACTTCCCTCACTCAAGCACTCACGCACTTCTTCCACTTCCGCCACTTCTTTACGGCAGCTTCGCCTGGTACTCCCCGAGAATCTTGTCAATCTTTTTCTCCACTTCGATAAAGGAATTCTTCAGCTTCTTCGCCTCATCCGTGAGGCGCATGCCCTGACGGTTGTCCGTCAGCTCGACCAGCGGCATTCCGAGCCGGTCCTCGGAAGCCCTCAACCGACCCCAGGCCGCGCGATACGACATCTTCAGTTTCTTTGCAGCCGCACTGAGGCTCTGGCACTCCTCGATGGCTTCCAGCAATTCGAATCGACCGGGCCCGAAGATCACGCGGCCCTGTTTTTCCAGCCACAACTTGTATTTGATTTCCATGGGTTCCTTCTTTTCTTTTGTCTCTTTCCTATGAGTGGTTCTTTCCGACAAACGGTCGCGTTATTTTGCAACAGAAACCCCGCTATGTCAAACGTGGCATAACTATAGAATATAATTATTGTTTTTATCGAATCGGCATTGACATCTCTTGAAGGCTCCTCTTATAGTGATGTCCGAGCGAAGTCAGCCAGAAAAGGTTCTCTCTCTTTTTCAGGACCGGATGCCGATCCGGACGATGCTGCCAGTCATCATTACCGAGAGATCTTCCGAGCCTTTCAGCTTCGCTGCATCAACATGACATAACGTTCTGACGAAGCACAATTCAATGGAGGTATCATATGGAAGAAAAGAAACTGCCTGATGTCCTCAAAAAGGAGACGACCCGTCGTGACTTCCTGAGAGGAACGGCCGCGGCGGCGGGAGGTGCGCTGGCCGTCACCGCCATCGGAGGCATCTCACCGAAGAAGGCCTACGCCCAGTATTCGGTCCAGAATTCGCCGGGTACTACGCCCTTCGCGCAGAAATTCCTCTACGCCGGGCGTGCCAACTGCACGGGCTGCCGAAGCTGCGAGCTGGCCTGCTCGCTGTTTCACACGGGCAACGTCCGGCCCGATCTTGCCCGCATCTGGGTCGAGAAGTACAAGGACATTGTCGACGTGGCGGTCATCTGCTGGCAGTGTGATGACGTGCCCTGCATCAAGGCCTGCCCCACAACTCCAACGGCCATAACGCGTGATGCCAAAACCAACGGTATCGTCCTGAACGAAAAAATCTGCCTGGGCGCCAAGTGCATGAAATGCGCCGAGGCCTGCCCGGCCAAGTACGTCCGCGGCAACCCCGATACAGGTCAACCGCTGATCTGCGATCTC
>DATJPI010000066.1:0-16647 GCA_035506495.1 Syntrophales bacterium | reverse complement strand
ATTCTTTTTCCTCGCCTATCGTTTCGACAACCGTCTGGTGTTGTCGATGGCCCTGTCGACGCTGGCCGCCTGGTTCGGCTTTCAACTATCAGCTCGCTTCCTGTCCTTTCAAAAGTATTACCGCGAGTCCGCCATTGCCTACAGTCTCGTCACTTTTGCCCTGGGCAGCGTTTTGCATCGGCTCGCCATTAAAAAACACTTTTTTGACATCTATCTCAATTTCACCGTTCATTTCCTCCTCGTTGCGCTCCTGACGGGCGTTGCCGAGTACCGGTTCTCGTCCTGGCATCTGCCCGCCATGGCCGCAGCGATTGCCGCCGTGGCAGTCTATTCCATGCGAACCCGGCAGTTCCTTTACATGCTCTATGCAATTCTGTACGGCTATGCGTGCCTGAGTGTGGTAGCCCTTGATTTCTTTCATGGTACGGCTGCGATGTATCTTTACGGCATCGTTTCATCGTTGATCGTCATCGGCGCTATCTTCATCCTCTCCCGACGGTTCAAGGAGGGCCTGTGAGAATAAGCCTCTACAAAGCCGATCAGGAGGAAAAGATCTACATCCGGCGCGAGGCGCGCACGTGGGCCCGCTCCGGCCTTATTACGAAGGAGCAGCTCGGGATCATTGATTCGCAAACCGACCCCGGGCTCAGCCAAACGAACGTCTTTTTCCGCATCCTCTTCTTCCTCTTTACCAATTCGTGCGTGCATGCCGTGATCGGGTTTTATGTCTGGATAGTGGGACTCCAAAGCGAGGTTTCGATTGCGTGGTTTTCGCTGGCATTCGGCATCGCAATGCTTAGTCTTGCCGAATACCTGGTGCGTCGCAAAGCCTTCCACCGGCATGGCATCGAAGAGGCCCTGGCCTTGCTGGGCGTCGCTATGGCCTGCACGGGCGTCGTCATCCTCATCAGCCAGCTGAAGGTCGAACCGCGATGGCTCATCATGGCAGGAGCGACGCTGGCTTCTGCCGGCACGTTCTGGCTGTATCTCCGGTTCGGGTTTCTCTATGCTGCCGTCATCTCAGCGGCCTGCGCCTGCGTGATCCCCTATCAGCTTTCCCTTCCGCACGAGTACGAAAGGTTGATCCTGGTGATGGTGCTGGTCATCATTCTCCTTGCCAGTATCCAAGCGGAACGTTCCGAGCCCCATGATTTCAGGAGAGAACGGCGCACTATGCTCCAGGCTTGCCTGCTCGCGGGCATCTATCTGGCCGTCAATCTGCGCCTCCCGGAACTGGGCAGAACCTACTTCGGCTACGTCCCATACTACCGGCCCCATGCGGGGTTTGTCCCCTGTTTCTACTGGGCCACGTACGGGCTCACGTATCTGGTTCCGGCGATCGGCCTGTACCATGGTCTGAAGCGCCGCAAGCGGATTGTGATCAACATCAGCCTGATTGCCGTGCTCCTGACGCTGGCAACCAACAAAGACTACTTGGGCTTCAAGCACTATTCCTGGGATCCTGCGGTCCTCGGCGTCGTGATGGTCCTCTTCGCGATCGCCCTCATGCGCTGGCTCGCCAACGGGCCCCGCGAGGCCCGCAATGGCTTCACGGCAAAGAATCTGCTAAAACCGGAAAACCACGGGATCAGTCTGGCTGATATCGGCGCGGCGATCCTTCCCGGCGCGATTCACGCGAATCTGCCGCCGGCATCGTCTGACAAACCTTTCGCAGGAGGCCAGTCCGGCGGCGGCGGCGCCGCAAGCGGGTATTGACCCTGCAAGGAGAAGAAAGGGCCGCCCTCGTTTCGAGGACGGCCCTTTTTACGTCAATTGAACATCGGGCCTCTCTTGTCACTTCTTCATCACTGCGCTTCCACCTTCTGCCATGACTTATCCGGATCGAAAACAGTGATGGCCTCCGCGAGCTTCGCCGTCTCCGGCCCGAGGTCTTTCTCGTAGACAACACCTTCGTGGTTCACGATGAAGGTCTTTACACCAGAGGTTCGATACAGGACCGGGTACGCCACGATGGCGAATCCGCCAATCATATTCCCGTTGACAATGTAACTGTAGGCACCCCCGTTTGCATTCTCCCCCTGGGCCGTTATGATCCTGAAAAAGTAGCCGTGATAGGGAGACATCTGTTCGGCATTCTTATATCCCTCGGCTGTCGCGCGGGCAACAAGGGGCCCCAGCGGGCTCAGGGGCTCGCCCGGAACTGTTTCCCAGTACAGGCCGTTCTTTCTTCCTTTCTCGCTTTCTAACTTTTGCGTGTATTCCAGAAGCTGGTTGTTGTCTCGGTCCAGGGTGGCATACTCCTTCTCGGCATCCACGATGGCCAGGCAGGACTGGATCGCACCCAGCTCATTCTTTCCGATCCGGCGACTGAGAATTTCCTGCCGGCCCTCTTCCGTTTGGAACTGCCACCGCTTCCCGGCCTTCACAATCGGGACCGGCATGGGCCAGTCATCCTTGCCGACATAGAGAATTCTTTTATTGTTTCCGGCCTTCTCCAGACGATGTGCATCAGCATAGGCCTTCACGAAGGATTCCCGGCCCCGGGTGTCATCTACGTCATCCCCCGAGGAGATGATATCTTTCGACCCCGGTCCGAAAAGGGCCTCGAGCGCCTGGACGTCATTTGCCCTGGTGGCATCCACCAGGGCCTTGACAGCCGCATCGGGGGATTTAAAGGTCTTCTGCTGCAGTTCGGCAGCCGGGGCCACGGCCACATATCCGGGTATGCCGACAAGGATTGCAAGCATAACGATCAGCACGATGCGGCATGCCGATCCTTTCTTATCGTGACTCCTGTATGAAACCATTTCGATCCTCCATCGATGAGCGGATTGTCAATTATAACCGATCGATCGTTTCCTGTCGTTTCTCTATTTGCGACCGGGGCTGCCTCCTTCTTGCTTCACACCTCCCTGTGCAGGCGCAGGCTTTTTTACCGGGGCGGGCTTTGTCACTCCGGGTGAAGGCTTTGCCGGGCCATCCCCTTGTCCTCTGGGAGAAGAGAGGCTGTCGCGTCCCCGGGCGCTTTCCTTGCGGGCCTTGCTTCCCTGATCGACCCCATAGATGGTGTTTGCGGGTGCAGGCCGCGAGATGGTTTGGGCCGGTCTTGCTTGCGTTGACGGGCGTGCGACCGTGGAGGGGCCAGGCTTCGTTTCAGGTGCAGGTCTTGCAAGACCCGGAGCGGGCTTCGCCTCGGGAGCGGGCCGTGCAACGGTCGAACCGGTCCTCGTGTCCGGTCCCGGACGCGAAACGGTAGATTCCGGTCTTGCTTGTGTTGACGGGCGTGCGACCGTAGCGGGGCCGGGCTTCGTTTCAGGTGCAGGCCGTGTGACGGTGGTTGGCCTCACAGGCTGCGACTGGTCGCGTCCCCTGTAATCGCGGCGGGTTTCCACTGCTTGCCGGTTTGTGGGCGCGTACTTTTCACGCGTACCCGGATCCCGATAAGCCACACCCTTGCGATGCTCGGGACTGTGCTGCCAGGTCGTTGTCCGGATGTCCCTTGTATTGATGACGGTGGTTGTGCGGTTGATGTTAACGGTCCTGTTCACGTTGACATATACGTTACGGTGTCCCCAGTCCCAATGCCCCCAGCCGTGATTCCAGGCCGATGCGACGGCAATGCCCGCACCGAAGGCAATGATGCCGGCCGCGATCACCGCGCCGGGCGGATAGGGATAGATCACCACAGGGGGGTATGCAGGATACCACCATCGTCCGTAAACAACGACTGGGTTGTAGACCGGCACATAGACCACCTGGGGGTTAGCCGGCTCGATAACGATGAGAGCGCCCTGCTGGGTGACGGCCAGCTGCTGGGTGGATCGCAGGTTCCCCGCTGCGTAAGCCTTGGCCCGGAGCTGCTGAATCGTGTCCATCACATCCGCCTCCTGGGCAAGAAAGGCATCACCCACCATCTGGGTCCAGTCGAGCCGCTCGCTCATCATGGAAAGGACATCGGGAAAAGGCACCAGTGCCTTCACGCTGAGGTCCCAATTCTGCCTGTCGAGAGCGTCGTTGAGCGCCTCCGGCGGCAGATTTCTGTTCTGCTTCACCCACCGATCCGCCTGCACGACCTCGAGCGGGTATGTCGCAGCCATGAGGATCTGCGCCAGAAGTGAGTCGGGGTAAAGGGCAATGGGGGCCAGAATCTGGTCAAGCTCTTCCTGCCTGAAAACCGGTATGTTATTCTGTGCGAAAATCGGGGCCGGCATCGCCATTAAGAATACCAGGAACCCGATCAATGCACGCTGCCATGAGCCGTTGAGTTTCATGCTTTTCCCTCAATGTGATCCATTGTTCTTTGATCGCGGACCCTGTTGGAGGCCCAGATATACCGCATTATACAACATTTCGTCGCTGAGCGTTACTATTGATTGTCGGACTCACACTCACCCATTCCCGGTAAAAGTTCTCTTATATTGTGAAACGTTTTCCCCCGGCTTCTGTTGACATCGCCCCAATCCATTTCGCCCACTCGGCATCAAAGCCGACATTTGAGTCGAAGTTCAACAGAAAGGCCGTCCCATTCACGAGGACGGCCTTATCCTATATCTATCTTAACTACCGGTGCAGGAGCCCTGCTTAATCCTGTTTCTCTTCCTTTTTCTTCTTTTCCTTCTTTTCCTTGCCTTCTGCGGGGACCTTCTTCGGCTCCTTCTCCTTGCCTTTGTCTTTTCCTTTATCCTTGTCTTTATCCTTGTCCTTGCCGCCTTCCGGAGCTTTGCGAAGAACAGCCTCTTCTTTCGCTTTTTCCGCTTTTTCCGCCTTTATTTTCGCCAACTCAGCAGTCCTCTGCTCGATCTTGGCAATTGCCTTCAGTCTGGCATCCGTGGCTGCGATGTTTGCACGCAGGTTCTTGACGAGAGGGTCTTTTTCGACCCTGGAAGGATCGGTCTTCTTTTCAGCAAGCAGAGACAGGCGATTTGCAAGCCTTCGCTCATACTGTTCCTTCCGCCCCAGTTGCGTCTTCTTCAGCTTGGATCCCATATTTTTCAACCTTTCCGTTTTACTTATTTTGATTCGGCAGTTGACAGGCTCTCTGTAGCTTTCTTTGCCCTGCCGGTCGGATGAACGATAAGCATATATCTATCAGGGATTTCGCTGAATTGCCATCACATTTCAGAAGTCCCCCGCATCCGGCCTAACAGAACGCCCCGGGGATCATCCCTTCGCTAGCAACAGCGAGACAGGAGGATTTACGGCCGGGGCCCTCCGGGGGGGGTTGCATTCAAGAAGCATGCTGACGCAGGTCCGTGCGTAAAATCACCGATAATGGACCGAATCATCACGCAGGAAAGGCCGCCCCCATGATGGGAGCGGCCTTTTCATTTTTCCGGGACTTGTGGCGCCCGTTATTCATCTCTTGCCCGTTTAACCGTCCAGCCTCTGGCTGTACTCACCAATATGGGTGCGAACCTCGTTCACATAGTGCCTGTGACGGCTATTCAATCCGCCCCTCACAGAGCCTTCACCTGCATAATAGGCTGAAAAGATATGATCCCACAGTTCTGGCTCCTCGTACCCCATGGCCTGGTATTTGTCATACAGATCGCGCAGGATCACCGCCGACACCATGATGTTGACCGAAGGTCTGAACGCTTCTTCCCGGGACGAGGATAGGCTGAGTTTCTTTGTGTACCTCTGTCAAGTGACGGGATGGATTTGCATGAGCCCCATGGCATTGCTGCTCGAGACGGCACGAACCGTGAAATTGCTCTCCGTGCGCATCAATCCCAGAAAGGTCCTGACGGGGATGTCTGTCCTCTGGGACTGCTCGAGGATGGCCTCGGCAATCTCCAGCCCCTGGATCCGGCTCATCTTTCTATCCCGGAATACCCCGAGCATCTCTTCCGGGGTCCTGTACCCTGAAATGCGGTCCCGTATCATCGGATCCATGTCGTATTTCATCTGTGCCTGGGTCTGATGGTCCAAAAAAACGACGCAGAGCAGGGAAACAATAGCCGCTGACATGATGCGCATCCACCACTTTCTGCACAACAGATGTTGTTCCCACGGTACGATCTGCCGCATGATGCACTGGCTGTGTTTCAACTTGCCTCCTGCCTTGCAACTCCAGAAACCTGAAAAGGGAGCAAAATAAGAGGGGGGCTTCCTTGTGGAAAGCCCCCTCCGTTTGACCCGTGGTATTCGTGATGTTCGGCTACTTCGCCGTTGCAGCAAAAATATCTCCCTGCAGGTTCCCGTAATAACCGGCAAAGAGATCCTCGATCTTCTTATAGTTCTCGTTCATGGTTGCCGTGAACTCTTCAAGACCTTTCCTGTAGGGCTTGTCCCACTCTCTGATAGCCTTTTTCCCCTCCTCGGGAATCCAGGGACACATGTCTATGAACATGCTTATCATCTTCTCGTTCTGTTCCTGAAGAGCGGCCAAGGCTTTAGAGGTATTCTCCATCGTCGTTTTGGTGAATTCGGTCATCTGCTTGTTCAGCTGCTGATTAATCATCATTTTTCTCCTTTTTCATGTTCACGATTCGTTTAACTTACTTGGCCTTCTTCGTCTTTTGAGCCCCCTGATCCTTGTCAGCCTTCGTGGGCGTCTGAGCGGAGCCAGCCCCGTTATCCTGATGCAAAAGCATCTCGAATTTCCTGTACTGTTCATCTGCGGCCATCTTAAAATCGTCATAGCCCTTCCTGTTGGTCCTGAGCCATTCGCTGACGAGTTTCCTGCCCTCTTCGGGAAACCAGGGCGATCGCACTAGCGAAAGGTGGATGGCCTTCTCCGTGTAATCCCGCAGCATGGTTACCGTGTTGAAGCTGTGGTCGAATGTGGTTTTTAAGAATCCGGTGATCTGTTTTGCGATTTCTACGTGAGCCATTCTTTCCTTCTCCTTTTGATCTCGTTGAAACCACCATACTATGTGGATGACAGCAAGTCAAGTAAAATGTTGCATCGCAATATTCACTGATATTTTCCCTCAATCATTCGTTTATTAAAATAATAGTATTCTATTACATGTAGTTATAAAATATTAATGGTTTATATGCCCCCGGAAAATAATTCATTTAGGATAAATATTTATTGCATTGCAAAATATCAAGTCATGGACCGCACGCTGGGATTCTTTGGTTTGCGGCTCTTTCCAATCCTTCACTTTCTCACGCATGAATAGAATTCTCTTGACTTTCCTTCAATAGAGCACATTGTAGGTCTAGAGTAATCGACATCATTCAAAACATTGATGCCCTCTTTTCCCATGTAGGGAAACCACGGATAAAATTGAAGCCCTGTCCATTACGATGAGACAGGGTTTTGTGTTTCTGACCGTTTATAAAGGAGTACGCAAGATGCAGATCCATTTAATCGAGAATGCGGACAATTTCACCAATCTGAGAGAAAAGATCTGGGAATGCGGCTGGTGGAAACTGGATGAAGACAAGGCAAAAAAGCTCGTCGGGGGACATATTTATTTTCACAAAAAGCGCTCCGAGCCGTCTTTCTACGGAGGGGCCATCCTGGGTTACAGGGTCAAGAAAGAGGAACCCCATCTGGGCAGGATTATGTTCAAATTCGAATATCATTCTGCCTGCAGGGGTATCAAGACAGACAAGAATGGATGGTCGATAGCGAACAAGATTGTATAACGAGGTTTACGTGGGGCCTGGAGACTGGTCATGCTTGCGTCATCATGTAGCGACAAGACGGCAATCGGACATCAGGATTCCATCGAGATGGGAACGAATAAAATGCATCGTTCCCGTGAGAACGGGAACGAGATTTATCGTTTTGTCCTCGAGGAATTCCAAAAGGAATCCCATACAGCAACTTATCGCAAAATGATCGCAAACAACAATTACAGGGATCTATTGGAACAGCATCATCTCTTATTCTGATTTCCCGTCCACGGAAGAAAGAGGCGCTGTGACCAGACATCGGAATGCAAGCGGAAGATAGCCGTCGTGAAGATGTGCCGGCTGAAAAAAACATCAAGATCGAGATCAATCACGGAGACACAGATATGAATGGGTGTGATGCCAACCAAGAGCTATATGAAATTCACTACGTATTTCAGGAAGCGATGGAGGACAAGATCTACTACATCGTTGCGCGTTCGCTCATCAACGCCATTGAGCGTTTCTACAAGCTGCGGCCAAACAATAAGATCCGGCTGATCCGCCTGCTGGCAGAGCGGGATATCGTGAGTTTAAGCATGAAGACAAACCTGACCGTCTGCACGGAGTGAAGCTTTATTATAATCCTTGACTTTGGATCCTGAACGGTATATATTTAGAATACTAAATAAGTTTGGATTAAGACATTTTGAAGTGCAACGGTTGGCCGCCATGCTCTTTGGAGTTTCGGCGGCTTTTTCTTTCTGCCATTGCGGATATCCGACTTAAATAGAATATTAAGAAAGGAGGATGCATGCTATGTCAGAAGGTAAAGTAAAATGGTTTAACGACCAAAAAGGCTTCGGATTCATCGAAAAAGATGACGGTGGTGATCTTTTTGTCCATCACAGCGCCATTCAAGCCAGTGGCTTCAAGTCGCTTCAAGAAGGCCAGCGCGTCAGCTTCGATGTTAAGCAGGGTCAGAAAGGTCCGGCAGCGGACAACGTCAAACTGATCTAAGTGAATGAACGACAAGTAAAAAGGGGCGGAGCCAGAAATGGCTCTGCCCCTTTTTTATTCATTTGCCTGCTCAAGCCTGAGGAGTGAGCATCATTGGATATTATTGGTTGAGAGTTGTGCCTTTTGGAGGCATAAGCAAATCAGCAGCATCGGAGCCCGCCTGTCCCCCTGAACCCTCGGAAGCGACACCATGGGTCGTGAGCAGACGGTCTTTCGCGTACCGAAGCCGGCGCTTTTCCACCTCGTCGACACCTAGGGCGCTGATCGCCAGATATCCCGTGTCAAGACGTTCCACCCAGCCCTTGGACTTCAGATACCATAAGTGGAACTCCACCAGCTCGTGCGGTCTGCCAAGAAGGCGGGCCATTTCGTAATCCCCCAGTCCCGGGTTCTTCATGTTGCGTCGACGTTGAATGTAGAGAATCGAAAGCAGACTCTCGCGGACTTCCCGGTCATCGCCGAAGGCGCTGCCGTCGCTGGCTTCAGAGGCAAGCTTCCATCTGCGGTTCCAGTAATCCTGGTACTTAACGTCATAACCGGATCGGGCTTCGGGGTCGGAGAGTATCCGGTGGGCCTCGACAATCAGGTGGAACCGGTCGGAATCCGCCGATTCCGGATTGTCGGGGTGATACCTTTTGGCGAGATGGCGAAAGACACGCTCAATCGTTTCGGTATCGGCGTTCGGACTCAGTTGCAGCAGCTCGTAGTAATCGACGAAGCTTGTATTGCTCACGGGAACTCCCTTCCGGATCGCCGGCACTCTCCGTCCGAGCAGAACGGAATAGCGGCTCAACCCAATGCATGCAAGTGTCTTTGACGGGGTGTTTCTATTCTTCGGGGAGAGAAGATAGGATGAATGATTTGGGGTGTCAAGGGAAAATGCCCCCGCCAGCATGGAATGGATCACGAGGAAGAATGTTTCTCGCCCCTTTTCGTCGCCTTTCACTCCCGCACTTCCGCACTCATAGACACTTCTTCCTATAACGGTCTATTCCCAGTTGATGACCTGCTTTTTAAAATCAACCCTGTACTTCAACCCGCGCAGCACATCCATTCCAAGCAGCCCATCATATCTCATGCCGGAACCCTTGTGGGGCACGACGACGATGTTACAGTTTCGCTTCGTGTGGGGTCCGACGGTTAAACGGCTGATCCCGATCACGCTGGCCGAGATGAGAGCCCCCCCGACAACTTGCACTCGCGTCTTTTTTGCCTTCCCCAGATCGAGGTACAGCTTCTCCGCGACTTCCGTGTGGATCAGTGTCGCTGCCGCACCGGTATCCAGCAGGAGATAAACATCGACTTCATTGCCGTCGTTTGCAAGCGTCACGGGAACGAAAACACTGTTTCCCCGGATCTGCACCTTCGTCGGCTCATCCCCCTCGGAGATGACCGTCTCCCCCATTCGCTTCCAGGTCTCACTGCCCCCTTGCGCCTCTGCCTTTTTGCCGGATTGCGCCAGCCGAGAGCCTTCCGTTCGAGGAGTCGCCGCGGCAATTGAATCGACACCCGCGATGATACCACGGGTCAGCAGCACTTGTTCTTCGGCCTTCGACTCTGAAGCCGGATGAATGAGGCAGCCAAGAATGATGAGGGCATACCCTACCGTAACGCACCACAGCCTGAGCATCTTCGCCTCCTCAATCCCATCCCGCGGATCGGTTTTTTCTCTCGCGCTTCGCCGCGTGGAGCCAGGAAGCACAATCTGGCATATCTTTATACAATCATCTGACAGCTTGTCGCAATACTTTATAAAAAACCAGCAACGCCCTCAACCAGGCTGCAATGAATGGACTGCAGCCCCTTCTTAAGGCTGTCGCTTCACAGCTCTTCGGTCTGCCTTGCCTACTTCCTGAGGGTGGCAAGGAAGACGCAGAGAACGGCGAGGGTGAGGCCCGAAATCGTAAGGTAGAGGGTCAGCAGGTCAAACTGGGCGACGATGGAGGTGGCCAACAGGGGCCCAAGGGAATTTCCGACAAACCGTGCGGAGTTGAGAAACCCGAGGGTACTGCCCCTGGCGTCCCTTGCGAAGGTGGTGATGACAAGCGGGAAGAGCGCTGCGATCATTCCCGTTTGAAGCATCCGGATCGCGGTGAAGCTGTAGATACCCGAACTCAAATAAAGCATGGACTGCAGGACAGCAGCCGAGAGGCAGGAGATGGCGATGAGCCGAGCAAGGCTGACCCGACCCGAGAACGCCGCCATGAGATAATTGCCCAGAATGGCCGTGGCGGTATAGGCCATCATGATCTCCCCGGCCGTAGTAATGGCCGCTTCTTCCGTCAACTGGAAACCCTCCAGAATATGGGGAAGGATGCTGGGCAGGAAGGTCAGATGGATTGTGCCGACAATGCCCAGCGCCCAGCCCCAGACAATCCCTCCGGTTCCCGGTCTGCTTTGTTTCCCACCCTCGGGCTGCACGGGGGTATCCCAGACATAATAATGACAAAACACCAGGGCAAGAATAACCACGACGAAGGCGATGAGGAAGGGCGAGCGGTATCCGAAAAGCGCTACGGCGTAGGCGCCCAGGGGCGGGCCGATGAGTTGGCCCGCGGTGATGGCGTTCTGGAAGAGGCTCATATGCCTGTGAAGCCGCTTCTCGGAGGAGGACGAGGCAATCAGGATGAGACCGATGGTGGAGATCCCTCCGAGAAAGCCCTGGCAGAGCCGCAGGAACAGAAGCAAGGGGAGGCTCCCGGCAAAGCCCATAAGCAGGAAAATCACCCCGTTGAAAAACGTGCCTGCCTGATAAAGGAGCTTGGGACGGATGCGCGTGGTGAGGCTTCCCCAGAAGGGGGCGGCCGCGGCCGTGACCAGAGGTGAAATTCCCATGATCAGGCCGATCCAAAGCATCGTTTCCTTCGTACCGTACTCGCTGATTTTGAGGATATAGAAAGGCATGAAGGACATGATGCAGTTGAAGGAAAAGGCGACCCCGAATTGAGAGACGGCAATGAAGAGGATGCCTTTTTCAGGGTCCCGGGCAGGCGGAACGGCTTGTGATGTCGATGGCTCGGCAGGATTCATGGCAGAAGCGACACTTCCATTGCAGAAGGGTAGCATAGAATGCAGTGACCCTAAAGCCGAAAAAGGAAGCATTTGGGTGTATGGATATCCGGAATCGACAGAAAAACAGGATTCTGCGGTGTGCGGACGAGAGAAAAGAATCAACGCGGTAGTTTTCGACCATTTGCATGATTTGTGCTATCATGATAAATGTTTATTTTGACCTCTGGTCATACTGGACCAGAATCATCGTTGCAGAAACGCCAAAGGAGGCAACGGATGGCCCCCGAGCCAAACAAGGAAGCTGAGTCCCCTCGCATCCCGGGCCGGTTGCTGGCAGAGCCCTTTGCCATGACAGGCAGAAAAGTGATCCGCTGGATCAGCGCTCTCGGCGCCTCGACCATTTTTCTTACCCTCGGCTTCCTGAGAATTTTCCGGCCCAAGCAGCTCATGAAAATCCTCGAGCAGCTTTACCTGATCGGGGCGGGCTCCGTGCCGATCATCATGCTGGTGGGGCTCTTCACGGGCATGGTCCTGAGCCTGCAGTCCTACCACGCCCTGGTCAAGTTCGGCTCGCAGGGCGCCCTCGGCACCCTGGTAGCCCTCTCGCTCATTCGGGAGCTGGGTCCGGTTTTGACAGCTATCATGATCACGGCCCGCTCGGGCTCAGCCATCACGGCCGAGATCGGCAGCCAGCGCATCTCCGAGCAGATCGACGCGCTGGGGACGATGCGCATCGACCCGCTGCGGTACCTGATCAGCCCGAAGGTCGCCGCTTCCCTCATCAGTTTCCCCCTGCTCACTGCTATTTTCGACGTCATTGGAATCATCGGCGGATACATCTCGGGGGTGATACTGCTGGGCGTGAACGCCGGCACTTATCTCTACCGCGTCGAATCGAGCGTGGACATGAAGGATATCAACGACGGCTTCATCAAGGCGATCGTCTTTGCATTGATCGTGACCACCGTCTGCTGCTACCAGGGCTATTTCGCTCACATGCGGACCGATAGCTATGGCGCAAGGGCCATCGGCCGCTCCACGACTGCGGCGGTCGTGATCTCCTGCGTGCTGATCCTGGTGGCGGATTATATCGTAACCTCCCTGCTGATCTGAGCCGCTGAGCGGCAGTGATGAGACCCGCGTGAGTGCGGAGGTGCAGGAGCGAAGGAAGTGGTGACATGGCGACCCCGATGATCGAATTCAAGGATGTCTCGAAGCGCTTTCACGACAAGACAGTGCTCGAGCGCGTCAACCTGCAGATCTACGAGGGGGAGGTCACAACGATTATCGGGTTGAGCGGCACGGGCAAAACGGTGCTTCTGAAGCACATCATCGGGTTGCTCAAGCCCGACGAGGGCACCATCCTTTTCCGGGGCAAAGCCCTGGATAAGATCCGGAGGCGCGACCTGCCGATGAGTTACATGTTTCAGGGCAACGCGCTGTTTGACTCCATGACGGTCTACGAAAACATCGCCCTGCCCCTCCTCGAGACGACGAGACTCGGCAGCTCCGAAATCAAGCATCGCGTGATGACCCGGCTTGAGCAGATGGAGCTGACCGATGCAATCGGCAAGTATCCCGCAGAAATCTCAGGGGGGATGCAGAAGCGCGTGGCCCTCGCGAGGGCCCTGGTGACGGACCCTCAGATCGTGCTTTTCGACGAGCCGACCACCGGCCAGGACCCCGTGCGCAAGAACGCGATCCTGGGCATGATTGCCCAGTACCAGCGCACTTTCGGGTTCACGGCGATCCTGGTAAGCCACGAGATCCCGGATGTGTATTTCATCTCGAACCGCATCCTCGCCCTCTACGGCAAGCAGATCGTGTTTCAGGGAACGCCGGAGGAGTTCGAGGATTTCGACCACCCCTTCAAGGAGGAGGTGCTTCACAGCATCGAGGGTCTGCAGAAGGAGTTGACGGGCCTTTACTCCAGGCGGCAGTTCAAACTCCGATACCACGGGCAACTGCGAGGGGGGGCCGTCGGGGAGACGTACGCCGTTGTCGTGTTTTCGCTCGACGGGCTCGACACCGTCGCGGCACGCCTCGGCTACGATGCAGCTCAAGAGGCTCTCAGGAGCCTGGGCGTATTTCTGGACAAGCATTTCGGGGCGATCGGCGGCTTTTCCACGCGCCATAGCATCAATGAATACGTCACGGTCCTTCCGACGACAGACCAGTCGGAAGCGGAGGGCATCGTGAGGGAATACATCCACGATCTCCAGACCCAGGAGCAGGCCGTCCTCGACATCTGGTCCGCGGTGCAGAAGCAGTCCGATTCCGATGAGTGCGTGGAACTCACCATGCTTGCCGGGCTGGCCGCCGGCCAGCACAACGAGGACATCGACGCCGTGATCGAGCGAGCAAAGCAGAGGTTGCAAGTTGTTTCCCGGATCCGATGTGTCAACCAGGGAGAACGCTAATGAAAAAGTATGCAATGGAAACAGTCGTCGGCATCTTCGTCGCAATCGGGCTTCTCTGCGTGGGCTACCTGACCGTGAAGCTCGGCGATGTCGGATTCCTCGAAGGCGATCAGTACCGCATCCTGGCAAACTTTAGCTCCGTCTCTGGCCTGCGAGCCGGGAGCACCGTGCAGATGTACGGCATCAACGTGGGGCGGGTAGACAAGCTCAGCATGGATTCGCAGCAACAGCGGGCTCAGGTGGAGATGCTCGTCCGCAAGGACATCAAGATCTATGAAGACGCCATAGCGTCGATCAAGACGGAGGGACTCATCGGCGACAGGTACGTTAGCATCGACCCCGGCGGCATGGGAGAGCCCCTCAAGCCGGGCGATTCGATCGTCCAGACGCAGTCCCCCGTGGACGTGGGCGACCTGATCAGCAAGTATGCATTCGGAGACGTCAAGAAGGAGGAGCCGCAAAAGAAATGATACGGAAAGCAACGTTGAAACGGTTGGTAATTGCAGGGAGTCTGCTTCTGTTCGTGCTGGCTGCAGCACCGGTTTATGCCGCAACCCCCCTCGAAACGGTTCGCACCGAGGTCAACAAGGTGCTCGAGGTGCTTCGCAACAAGTCCCTCAAGGAAGAGGCCAAGCGGGAGAAACTGCGGTTGATCTACAGTGAAATGTTCGACCAGGAGGAGCTCTCGCGCTGGTCCCTGGGGCGCAACTGGAATGCGCTTAGCGAGGCGCAGCGCAAGGAGTTCCTGCCTCTCTTCCAGCAGGTCCTGGAGAAGGCGTACGGTGACAAGATACTCGCCTACTCCGACGAAAAGATCGTCTTCGACAAGGAAGTGCCGATCGCGAAGAGCCGGGTCGAGGTCCAGACGCGCGCCATCACCAAATCGAAGGAAATTCCCATTTTCTACAGAGTCGTCCAGGAAAAGGACGGGACGTGGAAGGTCTATGACGTCGTCGTGGAGAACGTGAGCCTGGTGATGAACTACCGTTCGCAGTTCAATGACATCCTGGCCAAGAACAGCCCCGAGGAGTTGCTCCAGATTTTGCGAAAAAAAGTAAAGGACCAGAAATCCTGATTATGAAATTCATTTCACCCGCTCTCGTGCTGTGCGCCGCTGTCATTGTCAGTTGTGCTCATGGTCCGCAGTCCGCATCCACCCCGATACTCCCGGGGGAAGCGGCGTCGTCCGCAACGGTTGCCGTGGCCTCTTATTCCCTGGAGCCGCAAACCGCGCCTCTTCAGATAGCCCAATCAGAGGCCTCTCCACCCGCAACACAATCCGAGCCGACGGGGAAGACCTCAGGCGACGAGGGTGACGTCGACTATGGGATGGATATCTCTGCGGCCGAGAAGGTGACGATCGACGATCCGTGGGAGCCCTTCAACCGGGCCATGTTCACCTTCAACGATCGGCTGTACTTCTGGTTCCTAAAACCTGTAGCGCAGGGTTACAGCGTAGTTGTGCCCGAGCCCGCGCGTGTGAGCGTCAGCAATTTCTTCTCCAACCTCCGGGCCCCCATCCGCTTCGTCAACTGCATCCTGCAGGCCAATTTCATCGGTGCCGCCACGGAGCTCTTCCGCTTCATGATCAACAGCTCGATCGGCCTCGCTGGTCTGTTCGACCCCGCAGGCAGCGAGGAGATCAACCTTGTGAGGCAGGATGAAGACTTTGGCCAGACCCTCGGCGTTTACGGGGCGGGGCCGGGATTCTACATCGTCTGGCCGATTCTCGGGCCTTCGAGTCCCCGCGACACCGTGGGGATGGTCGGAGATTTCTTTGCTTACCCAATTTCCTACCTCGACCCGTGGTATGCCTGGCTCGCGGTCCGGGGATACCAGATGGTCAATGACACCTCGCTATCGATCGGCGACTACGAGGCGATCAAGGAGGCGGCCATCGATCCTTACGCATCTGTCCGCAATGCTTACGCCCAGTACCGTCAGAAGAAGGTCGAAGAGAAGGGCGCGACCACCCGTCGGCCAGGCCCGGACATCCCCGGTGCTGGCACTCCGGCGCGCGGGATCGGCCCCTGAGTCGCCGATTGATTTCCTTGCCGACAACCCCTAATATTCGCCGACGTCAATAGGCTTCTCCTGATCGATCTGATGCAGGCGGCGGGCATAACCCTCGAGGATGTCCTTCCTCTGATCCTCCCTTAGCCTCACAGGCGCAAAAATGATGTGCGGCGCCAAGACATCGAATCCGATAAAACGCAACATTCCCCGATGAACAGGGCGAAGAACGGCGTGAATGTCCCCGTTGAACCCTCCTTTCGCATAGGCCTCGGCCGGACCGCCTGTCGTCAGCGACAGCAGGGCCCGCTTGCCCCTGCACACGCCGTTTTCATAGAGACGGCCGCCGCCGTAAATCCTTCCCATTGCAAAAACCCGATCTACCCAACCTTTCAGGATGGCGGGTAGCCCGAACCACCAGAGGGGATGCTGCCACAGCATGAGATCGCACCACTCGATTTTGCGGATTTCCTGCTCGATGTCCGAGGAAAAGCCTCCCGCTTCGGTGGCTTGCAGGTCCTCAATCTGGGGCTTGAAATAATCAGAGTCCTTAACGGTGGTGTAGTTCTTCCGGCTGACGACGGGATTGAAGCCCATGGCGTAGAGATCGGAGACCTGGACCTCATGTCCGGCTTGGCGGAATGCTTCCTGT
>DATJPI010000065.1:0-4614 GCA_035506495.1 Syntrophales bacterium | reverse complement strand
TTTGCCCCGCACGTGGTCGGCCTGTCGGGCAGGCGCGACCAGGCCACGACAATAATGGGCCAGGCGATCTCGCTTCCGGTGCTGATATCACCGACAGGCGTGCAGGCCGTTCATCCCGACGGCGAGGTGGCCGTGGCACGCGCCGCGGCGGCCAGAGGAACCGCGATGGGACTCAGCAGTTTCGCCAGTAAGCCGATCGAGGAGGTCATAGCGGCCAACCCGCGGACCTTCTTCCAGATGTATTGGGCCGGGACCCGCGAGGAGATCAAAGGGCGTATAGAGCGGGCCCGCGCCGCCGGGGCGGTCGGCATGATAGCGACGCTTGACTGGTCGTTTTCCAAGGGGCGGGACTGGGGGAGCCCCTCCATCCCCGAGCGCATGGACCTGAAAGCAGTGCTGCACTTCGCTCCCGAGGTTCTCAGGCGACCTCGCTGGCTAATGGACTTCGCGCGCAGCGGGCAGATCCCGGATCTGACCGTGCCCAACATGGCGCTGCCGGGCGAGCCGGCGCCGACCTTCTTCGGTGTTTACGCCAAGTGGATGCAGACACCGCCGCCGACCTGGGACGATGTTTCCTGGCTGTGCAAGGAATGGAACGGCCCGTTCATGCTCAAGGGAGTGATGCGGGTTGATGACGCCAAGCGGGCGGTAGATGCCGGTGTCACGGCCATCTCGGTTTCCAATCACGGAGGCAACAATCTCGACGGTACCCCCGCGACCATCCGGGCGCTTCCCACCATCGCCGAGGCCGTAGGCGACCGGATCGAGATCCTCCTCGACGGGGGGGTGCGGCGTGGCAGCGACGTCGTCAAGGCCCTTGCCCTCGGGGCCAAAGCGGTGATGATCGGACGCGCTTACCTCTGGGGCCTTGCCGCTAACGGCCAGTCAGGCGTAGAGAACGTCCTTGACGTTCTCCAGGGAGGGATCGACTCCGCGCTGCTCGGACTCGGGCGCAGCTCCATCCACGAACTTTCCGCAGATGACCTGCTGGTCCCGCCGAACTTCTCCCGCGGACTGAGACTTAAGACAGGACCAGTCAACTGAAGCGGGCTAACTTCATAAAAGCGGGCACAGTTCCTCTCTGAAAAATTCTGAAGACGTATCGGGAAGCGACTTCCCGCGGTGGTTAAAGACAGTCGGCCACGGCAGCTATTGCTGGCCGTATGGCAATCCAAGGCGGCTTTTAGAGTTCCGAAAGTCTTACAGCCTTTACTTTGAAAAACATGCAATCCGTGCTCCGGTCAAGCGCGCAAGGTCTTCCGGTGCCATCTCCAGGGTACGGTCGGGACGTCCGCTGCCGCAGTACAGTGTGGGGGCAATGGAAAGGACATCCCGGTCGATGATGAGAATAGCGGAGTCAACCGGCATCAGCGGCGAGACACTCCCCGGCTCGACTCCGATGGTTTCTTTCACCTCCATTGGAGAGAGGGACGAGATGTCCCGTCTGGTCACGCCGATGAGTGCGGCGAGCCGGGGATAATCGACCCTTCTGGTGCCGCGGAGCGCCGCCAGGATGATCCCTCCCCCTCTGGCGCGGAAAGCCACCGTCTTCACTATCCGCTCCACGGCAAAGGAAAGATTCCTCTCGGCTTCCTCTATGGTCCGCGTAGGTTCGTGTTGGTGGACCACAAACGGAACGTTGCCTCTGCTGAGAATGGCCACCAGCCGGCGGAATACCTCTTCTGCTTCGCACGGTGTCACCATTTGAGCGGCCCCTTTGCACCGAAAAACAGCCCCATCTTGAAGTTCCGGTACACACAGTCCACATTGGCAAACCCCGCTTGCCGCAACCACAGGATTTGGTCATCAAGGAGCGCTTCCCTGTCATATGCGAGCCGCCTTTCGCTGCCCGCCCGGATCTCTTCCTCCGAGGCACCAGCCCGCCTCATCTTTTCCAGCCAGTTTTTGCAGTAGAATTCCTCCAGAACAGGGGTTGGTCCCCTGACCAGGTCTATATTGACGAAAAGGCCCCGGTCCCGGAGAATTTGATGAATGGATCTAAAAAGTTCCCGCTTCTCACCGTCTTCGAGATGATGGATGGAGAGGCTGGAAACAACCAGGTCGTAGCTGCCGGAATTCCCCAGGTTCCGGTAATCGTCAACCACGTAGCGGAATTGCCCGGGGTTGTCCTGAAAACGTTGCCGGGCCACGTCCAGCATCCTCGCCGCCACGTCCCAGAGAACGAAACGCCCGCATGGGTACCTCTTCAGCAACTGGCTGGCAAACAGCCCGGTTCCGGCCCCCAGATCGAGCACGTCGATGGCCTCATCCGAGGTGAAGGGGATGATCTCGCACGCCGCGGCAAATAGGTCGCCGTACCCTGGTACTGCTTTCCTTATCCAGCTGTCGTAATACTCTACTGATTCGTTGAAAGCCTGGTCTATCGCCACTTTCCACCTCGCTCCATGCACAGGTTCCGGCATTATGCGACCGTTCCCGATTGATCCGTCCCCGATATCCCTTTGTAGGCAGGTGCCGTTTCGGTTCATGGTGTGGAGTTGCGAGCACCTGCCGTGTCCATATAACGGCTGCGCACAAAATTGATGTGGCTACGGAGCACGTAGAACTGATCAGCATAGGAGAGCGGCATCTTTAACTTGTTGACCTCCCTTTCGATGTAATCCAGCCGGCCGAGCAGTTCACAGCGCTCGTCAGGCTTAGGCTCCGCGAGCAGGCTCCGTTCGAGTTCGATCAACAGGCCGTACCACCGATAGATGCGCGACCTGATTCGCCAGTCGTAGATCGCAGGAACAAACTTAAGACCTGGGATCAGAAGAACAACTACCGGCACAACAACCACCAGCAAGCGGTTCACCAGGCTGGCCAGCCAGAACGGCAGGGTGCGGTACAGGAAGCTCTTGCCTGACGTGTAGTAGCGTCTCGCGTCATCGCTGATTCGGAATTCATGCTCCAGCGGCGCGGGAAACTCGCCGGGGTGCTGGAACAGGGTGGCGCGGCCGTGCACTTCACGGGCAGCCTCTATCAAAAGGTCGGAGAGTGCGGGATGCAGGTTTTCACGGGCGACAAGTTCGACTGTCGGGCCGATCAGATTGATATCCTCGGAGGGTACGTTTGCGCCAAAATCAAAGACTCCCATGGGAAGGGTGAGCTTGGAAAGGTATGGGAACCGACGCACATAGGCGTCCGCCTGGTCGAAATCGAGCAACTGCAAACCTGGTGTCCACAAGAGCTTGCGCAGTATCCGTGGTGTGGCGGAATCTCCCATCAGAAAAGCGGCGTCGATCTTACCCTCGAGCAGGGCGTTAGCTGCCTCCTCGCCGCCAAGGTCCAGGATCGTTGTCACGCCGCCTGGTTCGATGCCGTTAGCCTTAAGGATAGTGAGGGCGAATACACGGGTACCGCTCCCCTCCCGTCCTATAGCCAGCCGCTTCCCGGCCAGTTCGGAAAGCCAGTGCATGGGGGCCGGAGAACGATAGAAGAGTGAAAGCGGCTCATGGAACACGCTCCCCAGGGAAACCAGTTTGTCAACGTTAACCCCGGAAGATATCCCACCCTGAACAAACCCAACGTCAACGTTAATTTTAGGGTCGCTCAGCTTTCTCAGATTGTCCAGCGACCCTTCAGACGGCAGGATTTTGAGTTTTACACCCTTACGCGCCAGTATCTTGCTGTATTTGTCAGCCGTGAACCTGAAGGTGCTGCCTTGCGGTCCGCTGGTGATGGTGATGGTGTCGGGCGGGGCGGGACGCACATACCGGTACGTCGCACCGATTACCACCATGGTGAGGATAATCAGGGGACCGCCCGTTACCAGGAGATCACGCACGGACATCCCGGCAAAGCGGGCCAGGGGACGAATGGAAGCGAAATTGTGCACATTGCCTGGTTTTGTCATCTAGAGGCATACTCCCAGAAAGATATCGGAACCGGGATGAAAGTATCAGATTGGGTCTTGGGCCGGCTGTGGAAAATGAGAAGCCCTCCCTCATAACGGGCTGAGAAAGGCGGATTCAGGTTCCGCGGATAATCTCAGGGGGAATGAGCCCATCTCCCCTCACCATATCGTCGTTATATGACGCACGTTTAATACTCCTTTTCGTCCTCCAAGTCAACCGGGAAAACCCTGATGGAAAGGCACTGTATGCAGAATCCGGGTCTGCAAAATCTGGTTTGGGCCACAGGCTCCTTGTTTTGTAGCTAATCCGTTGTATAAGCCTTGACATGCAAATAGAATATTTTACAATGTGCATATGCACAATTATGGTTACAGTGTAGTAATTTTCAGATTGTGATGCCTTCCCTGTCGATGTTGGAGATCCGAGCCAGGTACCTGCTCATGTTTGCCATGGATGCCTAAACGTCTTGGGAGATGGGGACGACTGTTCCTCTTACCTTGACATTTACAATGATTGTCCGGAGTTTGACTGCCGAATGTCTCCACGCGTGAAAAAACCGAGGAATTGCACCTGTCCGTTCCGGGGCGGTAGCGGAGAGCTATTCAAACCGTCCGGCTTATTTTTGTGTGACCTTGACAGGATCATCATCCACCGCGATGAAATAGAGGCGATGTTCCTCTGCGATTCGGAAGACCTCAGTCAGGAAGAGGCAGGGAAGCGAATGGGGGTGTCGCGGGGCACCGTCCAACGGCTTCTG
>DATJPI010000064.1:0-17793 GCA_035506495.1 Syntrophales bacterium | reverse complement strand
CCGGTTGACCCGCTCGGCTTCCTCCTTGGCCTTCTTCAGATCCTCTTCCGATTTTCGGCGGTCCGTGACGTCGCGGATGGATTCGATGGCCCCGACAATTTCTCCCTTCGAGTCGTACAGGGCGGCCGCTGTGCCGGCAAGATAAACACCTCCGCCCCGCAGACCGGGTACGTGCGCCTCACCGACCAAGGCCTGACCCTGGCGTGCCCGCCGCACATAACGGCCCTCGATATCCGGATTGCCGTTGAGCACCAGGTCGATCAGGATGGGCCGCCGCTCGCCGTAGAAGGGAAGGCTGTATTCGAAGTCGCCTTTGCCGAGAATGGCCTCGGCCGCGACACCCGTCATCATTTCGATGGCGTGGTTCCAGGCAATGACCTTCCCGTCGCGGTCGATGACAAACGTCGCATCCGGGAGAAAATTGATGATGTCGGCAAGCCGACGTTGCGATTCCCGATGCCCTTCTTCAGCCCGCTTTCGCTCCGTAATGTCCAGCATCGAGCAGACGCTCTTTGTAGTTCCCGGGATCATGGCGACAGTCAGGTAGATATCCCGCAGCCGGCCTTCCCGGTCCCGAAGTTGGAGTTCGTATCGGCGGGGGGCCGCGTCGGGTTTGACCCGCCGCAGGTCATGGTACTCCGTGAGCCGGTTCAACTCGACCGGCGGTGCAAATTCGAGCCAGCTCCTGCGACCCTCGACTTCCTCCTTGGTCAGCCCGGTAAAGGCTTCAAACTCGGAATTGACATGCGAAATCGTCGTGTCTTCCTCGATGATCACCATCGCCGTGCCGGTGCCCTCGAAGAGGGCCCGGTACAGGCTTTCCGACTCCCGGAGAGCCGATTCGGCGCGCTTGATATCGGCAATGTCGACCATGATGCCCCGGATGCCTGCCTTCCGCCCGTTCCGGATGATCGGGGAGGCATTAATGAGCACGGGAAAGGTCGTGCCGTCCTTTCTTTTTGCCGTGTACTCGATATCCTGAAGTGTCTCCCCCTTGAGAATCCGGAGCATGTCTGTCTGGAGTCGTTCCAGATCCTCGGGCACGAACACCTCCCCGGCATGAACCCCTCTCTGGAGGTCTTCCTGCGTATAGCCCATGATCTCGAGGCCCTTGCGGTTGGTGAAGGTGACCTTCCCGATGATGTCCGTTTCAAAGATGACCTGGGGCAGCGAGTCGGCAAGCTCACGCGTGCCCTGCTCGCTTTCGTCGAGACGGTGCTGGACATGCTTCTGCTCGGAGATGTCGACGACGCTTTCAATGAGACAGCGCCTGCCGTTCATCGTCGCAGGCACGACCGTCTTGATGACCGGGAGTTGTGTCCCGCTGGCCGTGTGCAGGATGCGCTCTGATTGGTGAATCGCCTGGCCGAGATCCGTGACGGGACACTTTCCCTCCTCGGCGGGACAGACGAAACGATGGCAAACGGATCCAATAATTTCGTCGCGGGAAAGGCCGATCATGCGAGCTGCGGCCGGATTCACGTCAATGATGCGGTGCGTCGCGGGATCGATGACGAGGATTCCCGTGTGGACCGCGTCAAAGAGTGCCTTCAGGTACTCCTCGCCGCCGGCTTCCTCAGCCTGCCCGATTCGGACTGTTTGCTGGACATCCATTGCCATGCATCTGTTCCGTTTGCAGGGTGCCGCAAAAACTGCATGCACCGTGCGGCACGATTGATACGGTGGAGGTGGAGCGCACCTCACCGCGAAGGAGTCGATGCACGAAACATACCAGGGGCAAGCGGACCGGGATGAAGCCGCGATCTGCCGCGTGAAAGGTTCGAAAAATTTTTAAATTCAGTCACTTATCCGTTGTCGGCTTCCGCACTTCCTTGGTTGTCTTTTCTGTGCTAAAGAATGATCTGATACACGTCGGAAACGACGGAACCCAGAACGGAGCGGACGGCAACGGCATGGCAGAACGTAGACTGATTCTGGCCTCGGCATCCCCCCGCCGCGAGGAAATGCTTCGCATGCTGGGATTGCGGTTTTCCATCCTGCAAGGCGACGTGAACGAGGATCCCAGAGCGGGGGAGCCCCCGGAGGATTACGCCCTGCGGCTCTCGGAGATGAAGGCCAGGGCCGTTGCCGGAATGCGTACCGGCCATTGGGTCCTGGGGGCTGATACCGTCGTAACGATTGACGGCGAGTTGATGGGCAAGCCGCGGACGATAGATGAGGCCCGGGGCATGATCCGCAAACTCAGCGGACGGGAACACACGGTCATCACCGCCTTCTGCCTTGTCAACAGCGAATATCCGGAACTCGTCCGCCGGGCCGTCGCCTCTCAGGTTCGCTTCAAGGACGTCCCCGACGATGAGATGGAGTGGTACGTGGCCACCGATGAGCCCTATGACAAAGCCGGTGGTTATGCCGTTCAGGGAAAGGCGTCGTTTCTGATCTCCGAGATCCGCGGCTCGTACACCAACGTGGTGGGCCTCCCGCTGTGCGAGGTCGTCGAAGAGTTGAAGAAGCTGGGACTCGTGAACTTCGAGGGGGATTGAGCCTTGTCCACCGTGAGGGAAAACATCCTGCGGCTCCGGGAGAGGATCACCGAGGCGGCGCTTCGAGCGGGCCGCGACCCGGGCAATGTGCGCCTCATGGCCGTCACGAAGACCTTTCGCGACGAGCCGATTCGGGAGGCCATCGAGGCCGGTGTCGACATCATCGGCGAGAACTACGTTCAGGAGGCAAAACGGAAAATCGAGCAGATGGGCAAGAGCGTGGAATGGCATCTCATCGGCCACCTGCAGACCAACAAGGCAAAGGTTGCCGTCCGTCTCTTTGATATGATTCACTCCGTGAACCGGTTGAGCCTTGCTGAGGAGCTCAACCGGCGGGCTGCCGCCGTCGGAACGATCTGCCGGGTTCTCATCGAGGTCAACCTGAGCGGAGAGCAATCAAAGAGCGGTGCCGCCCCCGAGGAGGCGCCGTCTCTCATCCGCACTGTTGCCGCGATGCCGCACCTCTCGATTCGCGGACTCATGACCATGGCACCCTGGTACGACGACCCGGAAAAGGCAAGGCCCTGCTTTTCGGGCTTGCGGGCTCTGCGCGATCGCATCGCTTCCGAGAACATCCCGAACGTTGTCATGCAGGAGCTCTCGATGGGGATGACCGACGATTTCGAAGTGGCCGTCGAGGAAGGCGCCACGATCGTCCGCATCGGACGGGCGATCTTCGGCGAGCGCCCTGCATAGCGGAACGCGGGCTTCAGGCTTCAGGATTCCGGAATCCGGACGCCGGAATCCCGACTCCCTATGAACCTGCCTTTCCCTTGTAGAGGAACCGCTCGAAAAACCGGTGGAAGGGGGTCCACTCCGATTCATCGCCGCCGGAATTCCGAATGAACTCCTGGAAGGCCATTACCTTGGCGTCGAGATCGTCGACGAAGTGGACGATGAGTGCTTCCACGGTCTTGGGCCGCTTCGGCGATCCGAAGTCGAGTTCCCCGTGATGAGCCAGCATAACATGCTTGAGCTCCAAGGCCAGGTCTTCAGGAAACCCGTCGATTGCTGTAATCATCCGGTCGATCATCTCGACACCCATCATGATGTGCCCGACCAGCCGCCCGGGCGTTGTGTAATCAATGGCCCGGTCATAGGAGAATTCCTCGATCTTGCCGATGTCGTGCAGGATTCCGCCTGCGATGAGCATGTCGCGGTTTGCCGTCGGGTAGTGGCTCGCCAGGAAATCAAGGATCTGCACCATCGACAGGGTGTGCTCCAGAAGCCCCCCGAGGTAGGCATGGTGAAACCCCTTGGCAGCGGGTGCTCGCTTGAGCCGTTCGGCCAGTGCACCGTCGTTGAGAACGCTTTCCAGGACTTTCTTCAGCCAAGGGTTCTCCACGGAAGCCGCATGACCCTTCAGCGCCCCGAACATCTCTTCCACGTTACCCTTGCAGGTGGGAAAATAGTCCCAGGGGTCGAGCTCGGCATCCTCCATCCTCCGGATGTCGAGGACAGAGAGCTGTATGGCGTCCCGATAACTGACAGCCCTGCCCTGCACGAAGATGATATCGCCCTTTCTGAAGACCGGGTCGAGGGCTGCCACATTGTCCCACACGCGCCCCTCCATGTCCCCCGTCTTGTCGCGGAGCCGGATGCTGAGATACGGCGCCCCTTTTTGCGAGTAGGCGAGATTCTTCTCCGCAACAAGAAAAGAGCTCTTGATCTTCTCCCCGGCCTTGATGTCTCTGATGTAAATTGTCTTCACTCCGATTTGACCTTTTTACCCTTTCGCCTTTGTCCTTTTGCCTTCGGCGTCTCGTCTGATTTCACTCGCTGAGCACCGGCATACACGATGAATGTCTTCCCCCGCACATATCCCACCACCACGATCCCCAGCGATTCGGCCAGCCTCACGGCGCGCGAAGTGGCCGCCGAATGCGAGACGATGACGCATACCCCCATGCGCTGCGCCTTGGAAACGATCTCCGAGGAGACGCGGCCCGTGGTCAGAAGGATCTTGTCGGCCAGGTCGACACCCTCAAGCAGCGCCCATCCACAGAGCATGTCGATCGTGTTGTGCCTCCCGATATCCTCCCTCGCCGCAAGGATTCCTCGTGTCGAAGCGAGGGCCGAGCAATGTGTGCCCCGCGTGCGCTCGTGGATCACGGTGGCCGCAAGAAGCTCATCCATCAATTGGAAAATGAGCTGCACATCGAGTTTCGGTCCGAAAGGCCCGATGGTCTTTTGCTTCCTCTCCATCTCGAAACCGCGCCGTCCGCGGGAGCCGCTTGAGCCGATCGTCTGTACGGCCGGCATGGGAGGCACAGAGCCTGCAGATCCGCAGGTAAATACTTCGACCCGGTCGGAAGAGATTCTCATGTCCCGGATACCGGCTGGGCTGTCAATCAGACCTTCCTGTTTGAGAAACCCCGCCGTCAGCTCCCGCAGGTGAATCCCCGCGCAGGCAATGGCTGCAAAGGGACGGCCCTCAACAACGATTTCGAGAAGCATCTCCCGGACCACTTCCTCCGGGGCATCGGAGAACCGCTTTCCGTCGAATCGTTGCAGGTTCAAGCGCTCGATCCCTTCCCTGCCGACCGGTGTCTCCATTTCTAACGCCGCTCCCTCAGTGTCCGGTGATCGCCCACACGGATGGTGAGCTTCGTGGCATCAAAATACTCCATCAGGGGGATGATGTACTTGCGGGACAGTCCCGTGAGGTCCTTGAAGGTGGCCGGTGTAGCCTTCCCGTCCCTCAGAAGAGCCGCCGTGTAATCCTCCTTGAGCTTGTCGATCACCTCGCCGTGGAAGTAGAGCTCCTCGGTGACCTTCACAAGCACCCCTTCATGGAGAAGCACCCCGAGGACGCTCAGGATCTCGGTGCTCTTTCCCTTGAGCGTCTCCAGGACCTCCTTGATGGAAGGTGGCGCCAGCTGGGCATCGCGATAGATCTTCTCAATCCTGCCGCCTAGGTCACCCAGATTGCCCTTGAGATCGACCCGGTGTGCCACAAGCCGCACGTGATCACGGTCGGCAAGAATCTTTTTCTCGTTCTCCAGCTCCTTCAGGGCCATGTTGAAAAGCTTGCTCTCGATCTCCTGCCCTGCCGTTGTCCGCAACTCCTCCTTGGGCACTCCCTCTTTGAGCGGGAACCGCTGGTGATAGGAGCCGATCTCTCGGAGAAGCCCCTCTTTGAGCTGTTGGTAGGCGGGGAAAGACACGATACGGGCCTCTTCCCTCTCAATACGGATGATAGCCTTCTTCTCGGCCATGTCCTTCAGGGTCCGGTTCAGATCCGCAAGCGGAATTCCCGTCCTCACGGCAAGCCGGCTCGCGCTGAGTCCCTGAACCCCCGCGCGCCCCAGGATCACGGCCGCCCGCTCGATATCCGTCCCGGTACGGAGCAACTCCAGTTCCCGGGCAAACCGCTCCTTTGCCTTTTTCTGCTTCACGGCATCGGGGTCGAGGATCTCGCCGCCGCCCACGGTGCGGATGGGGGAATAGCTGCGGATCACGAACCGGTCCCGCCCCATGGCCACGACAGGATCTTCCAGCAGCAACTGGGCATAGATTTTCTGACCCGGCGGAAGCTCCTCCCGATCGAGCAGGATGACGCGGGCTATGATTTCACTCGTCCCCGTGTGGAAACGAGTCAGCGCGCGATTCTTCAGCACACGGCCCGCCGACGCAAGATACTCGAGATGGACGTCGAGCCGCTGGGAGGGCTCGAAAATGTTCGAATGCGCAACCACGTCGCCACGATCCAGCGCAGTGCGCTCGACGCCCTGCAGATTGATGGCGGTGCGCTGCCCCGCTTCGGCGCTTTCCTGCGACTCGTTGTGGACCTGGATGCCGCGCACCTTCGCGTGGATGCGCTGGGGAAGAACCTCGACGGTGTCGCCCACACTCACGCGACCGGAAACAAGGGTTCCCGTGATGACGCTGCCGAACCCCTTCATGGTGAAGACCCGGTCGACGGGAATCCGGAAAAGGCCGCTGTCGCGGCGTGCCCCGATCCGCAGGGCCATCTCCTCGATGGCGGCGGTCAGCTCCGCAATCCCCTGCCCCGTGACAACGGACACCGGGAGGATCGGAGCTCCATCGAGAAAGCTTGACTTCATGAACCCGCGGATGTCGTCCTGTACGAGCGCAAGCCAATCGGGGTCAACCAGGTCGATCTTGGTAAGTGCGATGATGCCGCTCTTGATTCCCAGCAGGGCACAGATGTCGAGATGCTCGGCGGTCTGAGGCATGATCCCCTCGTCGGCGGCGATAACGAGGAGAACCATGTCGATGCCGGTGGCGCCGGCCACCATGTTCTTGACGAATTTCTCGTGACCCGGCACGTCGACGACCCCGAGGGCATCCCCGTTTTTGAGGGGAAGCGAAGCAAAGCCCAGCTCGATCGTGATCCCTCGCTCCTTCTCCTCCTTCAGCCGGTCCGTGTCCACACCGGTAAGGGCCTTGACAAGCGAGGTCTTCCCGTGATCGACATGACCTGCTGTACCGAGAATGATGTGCTTCATGAACGGACGCTCCGAGTGCGCGCATCCCGCGCAGGTACGTTATGAGATAACAGAAAACCCGAGGTTCCGCAACCCAGCCCTCGGGCCGGAGGTGCCAGGTATCAGGTGACAGGTGGCAGGAAATACAATGGGCAACGGGATTCTGTTACCTGTTACCTGTTACCTGTTACCTGTTATCGTCTGCCGCTTGCCATTCTACTCTTGCACGCGGCTGCCCTATCCTTTATAAATAGCCCCCATGAGAATCCTCGGGATCGATTACGGTGAGAAACGCATCGGTTTGGCCGTCTCGGATGAGCTGGAGATCACGGCGCGCGGGATCTCCGTCATCGAGCGCAAATCGAAAAAGGCGGACCTGGCCGCCATTGCCGCAGCCGTTTCAGAGTACGGCGTCGGCGCCATCGTCGTCGGCTATCCCCTGAGACTGGACGGCTCCGCGGGCATCCAGTGCGAGAAGGTGGACCGCTTCATCGCCTCCCTCAAAGAAATCATCGCTGTGCCGGTGATCGCCTGCGATGAAGCCCTCTCGACGAAAGAGGCCGAGGGGCTGCTGCGCGAAACAGGCGTGGCACGCAGAAAGAGGCGGGGCGTGGTGGACCGGATCGCCGCCGCCTTCATCCTGCAGGACTACCTGAACAGGAAAGCCCGTCAAGGGGGTGTCCGTCCGTGAAACCCCTCGCCTTTTTCCGACGGTACCGGCTCCCCGTTTTCACGATCTTCGCAGCAGCGGGAATCCTTTCGGCATTGTGGCTGCTCGGCGCCCTCCCCTATCCCGTCACCCAGAAAGACGACATCGTCACGGTGTTCATTCCCCGCGGCACGAGTTTCCCCCGTGTCGTGAACCTCCTCGATGAAAAGGGCCTCATCCGGAGCCGGCTTGCTTTCCGTGCCATGGCTTGGTTTACCAATGCCCCCCAGCAGATCAAGGCCGGCGAATATGAATTCCCCAGGGCCATGACGGCCGCAGACATCTTGCAGAAACTCATCCATGGAGACGTGAAGTTCTATCGGATCGTCGTCCCGGAGGGTTTCACGGTGCGGCTGATCGCCGATCGGCTCGGCGGGCAGGGGCTGGTCAACGAGAAAGAGTTTCTGCGCCTCGCGAGGGACAGGGAGTTCCTGGCCACCCTGCAGATCCCGACGGCAAGCGCCGAAGGGTTTCTCTTCCCCGACACATATAATATTGACCGGACAATGGATGCCCGGACGATCATGAAAATGATGGCGGGCCAGTTCTGGACGAAGGTGACAAGCGAGATGATCGCAAAGGCCAACGCACAGAAGCTCAGCCTCAAGGATTGGGTGACGCTTGCCTCGATCATCGAGAAGGAGACGGGCCGGAAGGATGAAATGCCGCTCGTGTCGGCCGTCTTCCACAATCGGTTGAGAATCAAGATGCCGCTGCAGAGCGATCCGACGGTCATCTACGGCATCGAGAATTTTGACGGAAATTTGACGCGCAAGCACTTGGAACGCCAAAATCCCTACAACAGCTACCTCAACAGAGGGCTTCCGCCGGGCCCCATCTGCAACCCCGGGCTGGACGCCCTCTCGGCGGCTCTGAACCCCGCCCCGGTCCACTATTTCTACTTCGTTTCCCGCAATGACGGGTCCCACCAGTTCTCCGTGAACCTCGCCGAGCACAACCGCGCCGTCCGGAAGTATCAAATCATAAGAAATTCCAGCGGAAATTAAAGATTTTTCTTGACAGGAAAGAAGGACGGCCCTAGTATTGCATCCAAGTGGAGCAAAGTGGATGATTGTGGAGGGGTCCGTAGTATGTCTGTGTTCCGCGGAAGATACTATCATACCATAGACGACAAAGGAAGAATCATCTTCCCCGCCAAGCTCCGCGAGGTTTTCGCAGAGAAGTACGACAACCGGATGGTCATCACAAACTGGGATGGCTATCTCATGGTCTTCCCCTTCGACGAGTGGCAGATCCTCGAGGAGAAAATCTCCCATCAATCCGTCCTGAAAAAAGAGGTCCGCGCATTTCAGCGCTTTTTCATGTCCGGAGCGGTGGACTGCACCTTCGACAGCCAGGGCCGGATTCTGGTCCCCCCGCCGCTGCGCGAATACGCCAAGCTGGAGAAAGACATCGTCCTGGCCGGCATGGTCCGGGTCATCGAAATCTGGAGCAAGGAACGCTTCGAGGAAGAGATCCGGAAGTCCGGCGAACAGATAGAGAGCTTCAGCGATTACATGGCCGACCTGGGAATCTGACGGGCCGCGGCCCCGCCGGATTCCCTCGTTTGCTGCCACTCAGTATCCTTGAAAAGAAAGTGTATTCGGGATGACGCCGTACCACGAACCCGTGCTGATCCGGGAAGTGCTCGACTCGCTTGATCTGAAGCCCGGCGGCATCTACGTGGACGGCACCGTGGGCGGCGGAGGTCACGCTCAGGCCATACTGGCTGCCACGGCGCCCGGCGGCATCGTGATCGGCATCGACCGGGACGATGATGCCCTGTCGGAATCGGCAAGGATCCTCGAGCCCTTCGGCTCGCGCAAGATTCTCGTCAAAGGGAATTACGCCGACATGAAGGAAATCCTGTCCCGGCTCGGTGTGGAGAGCGTCGATGGCATCGTGCTCGATCTCGGGGTGTCCTCGCACCAGCTCGAGACGGCGGCGCGTGGGTTCAGTTTCACAAAACCCGCACCGCTCGACATGCGGATGGACCGGGATGCCCCACGAACGGCGCGGGATCTTGTGAACACGGCAGACCCGAGGGAACTCGAGCGGATCCTGCGTCTCTATGGTGAGGAGCCGCAGGCCAAACGCATCGTGCGGGCCATCGTCAAAGGCAGAAAGGCGTCACCCATAGAGACCACGAACGAACTTGCCGGCCTCATCGTCTCCGCCCTGCCGGCACGGATGAGCCACGGAAGGATCCACGCCGCCACAAGGACCTTCCAGGCGCTCAGGATTGCCGTCAACGACGAGTTGGCAAGCCTTAACCGGGGCATTGCCTCGGGAATTGACAGTTTGAAGGAAGGCGGGCGGTTTACCGTCATCTCCTTCCACTCGCTGGAAGACCGGATGGTCAAAGATCTCTTCCGCGACGCCTCGCGGGGATGCATCTGCCCAGCCGATCTTCCCGTTTGCGCCTGCGGGGGCAAACCCAAGCTGCGCATCATCACCCGCAAGCCCGTCCGACCCGGTCAGGACGAGGTCGAGCGCAACCTCAGGGCGCGCAGCGCGAAACTTCGAACGGCAGAGAGGACTGGATCATGCCCGTAGCAAAAGTGGCACGGCCCAGAACGGCAATGGAGATGAGGGAGACGAAGGGACTGCGCGTCTCCACCTTTATCCTATCGCTTCTCGTGATGGTCGCCGTGGCGCTCGTCTACGTGTGGTCTCATCTACACAACACGCAACTCAAGTACCGAATCGCCGAAGAGATGACCGTCCGGGACAGCCTCGTGGAGGAAAACCGGCGGCTCAAGATGGAGATCGCGACGCTGAAATCGCCCCAGCGGATTGAATCCATCGCCCGCGAAAAGCTGAAGCTTCAATATCCTGAACGGGAGCAGTTGGTTCTGATCAAATGAGCGCGAAGCCGAGAAAGTGGTTCCGTTTCCGCATCGCCACCGCGCTGGTGTTTTTCCTGGTGCTGTTCTGCGTGCTCGTCTTCCGTGCCTTCCATCTCCAGATCATGACGGGGAAGACCTACAAGAACCTCGCCGAAAAGCAGCACAACAAGGCCCTTCAGCTTTACCCCGAGCGCGGCATCATCTTCGACCGTAACGGCGAGAAGCTCGCCGCAAGCATCCTGGCCGACTCCGTCTTCGCCGATCCCTCCAAGATCGAAAACACCGACGAGACGGCAGTACAGCTGGCCGCCGTAACGGGTCAGCCCCCGAAGGCCATCGCCCAACAGATCACGAAAGCGAAAAACTTCTGCTGGATCGCCCGCATGATCACCCCCGCCCAGGCCGATCAGATCAAGAATCTGAAGATGGAGGGGGTCTACCTGATCCAGGAACCCAAGCGCTTCTACCCGAACCGGGAGTTGGCTGGCCAGTTGATCGGCTTCGTGGGCATGGACTCCAACGGACTCGAGGGCCTCGAGATGCGCTACGACAGCTATCTGAGGGGGGAGCCGGAAAATATCCTCTGGGGCCGTGACGCTCGGGGGAAGAAACTTTACCTGCCCGAGCGCTCCGTAGCGGGCAAGAAGGACGAGCAGTTGAGCATGGTCCTCACCCTCGACAGCCGCATCCAGCATGTCGCGGAGTCGAACCTGAAGGAGGCCGTTGCCCGGACCCGAGCCCGTGGCGGGTTCATCATCGTCATGGACCCCCGGACAGGAGAGATCCTCGCCATGGCCAACAACCCCGTTTTCAACCCCAATACCTACGCGAACGCCACAGCGGACCAAAAGCGCAACAGAACGATTACGGACTGCTTCGACCCCGGTTCCACCTTCAAGCCCTTCTTGGTGGCCGCCGCTATCGAGGAGGCCGTCGTGAAGGAGACCGACCGATTCTACTGCGAAAACGGCGCCTACCGCGTGTCCAACGCGACCTTCCACGAGGCAAACCGCAAGCGGCACGGGATCCTTACGGTGGCGGAAATCCTCAAATACTCGAGCAACATCGGTGCGGTGAAGGTCTCCGAGAAGCTGGGCCGCGAAAGGTTTCACCGCTACATCAGGGATTTCGGTTTCGGCCAGAAGACGAACATCGAGCTGCCCGGCGAGATCCCAGGTCTGCTGCGACCCTGGCAGAACTGGACGCAGGTCGACACCTCCACGGTCGCCTTCGGCCAGGGGATCTCGGTGACGGCCATCCAGCTGGTCTCGGCTCTCTCGGCTATCGCCAACGACGGTGTCCTCATGCAGCCCCACATCGTGAAAAGATTCGTCGACGTCAACGGGCAGACCGTCCGCGAATTCTCCCCCACGGTCGTGCGCCGGGTCGTCTCGACCGACACGGCGCGGAGGATGACGACCATGCTGACCAACGTCGTGGGGGAACAAGGCGGCACCGGCAAGAACGCGGCGCTCGTCAACGTCGACGTCGCCGGGAAGACCGGCACCGCCCAGAAGTTCGACTTTGCGCACAAGCGCTTCTCCAGCGAACGGGTCCGTACCTCCTTCATGGGATTCTTCCCCGCCGAGAGCCCGCGCTTCGTGATGCTCATCTCCATCGATGAACCGCAACTCCACAAGTGGGGCGGCGAAGCGGCAGCGCCCGTCTTCAAGTCCATCTCGCAGCAGATCATCCGCTGCTTTGAGCCCGACATCGGAGAAACCCCCCCCGTATGGGAGCAGGAGATCAACACGGGCACCCGCATCCAGCTCGTGTCGACCCCTTCGGCCATCCCGGCGGCGGCCGCTGATGCGGAAGAAAACGCCGTCATGCCGGACTTCCACGGAATGACGGTGCGGCAGGCCTTGAAGGCGGCCCAGGAGAAAGGTCTGGAGATGAAAGTCGTGGGAAGCGGCTGGGCTGCAAGCCAGAAGCCCGCGCCAGGCACCCCGATCAAGGAGATGCGGCTGTGCACCGTATCCTTCAGCACCGGAGACTGAGAGGTCGACGTGGATCTGCTTGACCTGCTTGAGCATGTGGATATCCTGGAGGTTCATGGGACACGGGCCCGTGAGATCGCGGGTATCTGCTTCGACTCACGGCGCTGCGAGGCGGATTACCTCTTCGTCGCCGTCGCGGGGATGAAATTCGACGGTCACCTCTTTGTCCCCGAAGCGGTCCGGCGCGGGGCGAAAGCCATCGTCTACGAGAAGGAGATCGCCCGCCACGCAAGCTACACTTCGATCCGGGTCCGCGACAGCCGCAGAGCGATGGGGGTGCTGGGAAAGAACTTCTTCGAGAACCCCTCCGGCAGGCTCAGTCTGATCGGTGTGACGGGCACAAACGGCAAGACGACGGTCACCTACCTCCTCGAATCGATCCTGCGGGAGGCGGGCCACGAGCCCGGCGTCATCGGGACCATCAACTACCACTGGGGCGCAACGCAGCTGCCCGCCTCGCGCACAACCCCCGAGTCCTTCGAATTGCAGCGCCTGCTCGCCGAGATGCACAGGGCGGGAGTCACCCACGTGGTCATGGAAGTGTCCTCCCACGCCTTGGAGTTGAGGCGTGTGGAGGACTGCGAGTTCGACCTGGGCATCTTCATGAACCTCACCCAGGACCACCTCGACTTCCACGGCACCATGGAGGACTACTACGCCTCCAAGAAGCGCTTCTTCACGGACCTGCTGGAAGGGGAGAAGCACGGCCGCAAGCAGGGAAGGATCATCAACGTCGACGATCCCTGGGGCCGGAGGCTTGCCGAGGAGTTGACGCCGGCAATGGGGCTCGTGACCTTCGGCATCGACTCGATCGCCTTCATCCAGGCAAAGGAGACGGAATTCAGCCTCGGCGAGATCCGCACGGAGATCGAAACCCCTGCGGGCGCCTTCCCGTTGAGGGCGCCTCTTATCGGAAAGTTCAATCTGTACAACATCCTGGCCGCTACGGCCGCGGCCTTTCATCTGGGAATCCCGCTTTCGGCGGTTCAGAGGGGAATCGAAGGCGCCAAGCCGGTGCCCGGGCGCCTCGAGATGATCAGCGAGTCCGGCGAGCCGGCCGTCTTCGTCGATTACGCCCACTCGGAAGACGCGCTAAGACGCGTACTTCAGAACCTGGTCTGCTTCCGCAAAGGCCGGATCATCACCGTCTTCGGCTGCGGAGGCGACCGCGACCGGGGAAAGCGTCCCCTCATGGGCCGGGCGGCAGCCGAGCTGAGCGATCTCGTCATCGTCACCTCCGACAATCCCCGCTCCGAAGAGCCGCTGGCCATCATCGGCGCCATCGAGAGCGGCATCGATCCCGATCTGATGAAAAAGCTCAGTGCGGCTGAGTTTCGCACTGCAGGCGCAGGGAAGTACTACACCGTGGTTGCCGACCGGCGGGAAGCCATCGGTCTTGCCATCGATCTGGCAACCCCCGACGACATCGTCCTCATCGCTGGCAAGGGCCACGAGGACTACCAGATCCTCGGAGCAAAGACGATCCACTTCGATGACCGGACGGTGGGTCGTGAGGCCCTTGACCGGGTGCGGGGGAGTTCAAGGTGACGAAGATCGAGGCGCCCCGATTCTCGACGCAGGACGTGCTGAAGGCTACAGGAGGGACTCTCCTGAGGTCCGGCCGGTCGGCTGCCTTCGTCGGGGTCTCCACGGATTCTCGGACGATTGCGGCCGGAAACCTCTTCGTGCCGCTTACGGGCCCACGCTTCGACGGCCACGATTATATCGGCCAGGCCGTGGGTGGCGGGGCCGCGGGAGTCCTGATCCAGAAAGGCCGGGAGGGTCTGCTCGAAACGATCGGCTCCGGGATCGCCGTGGTTTCCGTAACGAACCCGCTCACGGCCCTGGGGGATCTGACCCGTTTCTGGCGCGCCCGATTCGCGATTCCCGTCGTGGCCATCACGGGAAGCTCCGGCAAGACAACGACGAAAGAGATGGCGGCTGCGATCCTGAGCCGGGAGAGGCATCTGCTGAAAAACGAAGGGAACCTCAACAACCTCGTGGGGCTCCCGCTGACACTGCTGCAACTGGACGAAACCCACGAGGCGGCCATCCTCGAAATGGGGACGAACCGGCGCGGCGAAATCGCGCGCTTGACGGAGATTGCCGTGCCCACCGTGGGGGTCATCACCAATGTGGGGCCTGCCCACCTGGAGGGACTGCAGTCCCTGGAGGCAATCCGTGAGGAGAAAGGCGACCTCTTTGGTGTCATGGACGGCCGGGGCACGGCCGTCATCAACCTCGATGACGAGGCCCTGGCCCCCTGGGCGAAGCGCTGGAAGGGGGAAAAAATCACCTTCGCGATCCAGGCGGACGCCGACGTGACCGCCTCCCGCATCGTCCATGAAGGCGAGAAGGGCACCATCTTCACGATCCTCCTGGAGGGAATGTCACGGGAAATCCTGCTTCCCGTCCTGGGCGTTCACAATGTTTTGAATGCTCTGGCCGCAGCGGCGGCCTCACGGGCAGCGGGGTCCGGCTTCGACGCGATCTGCCAGGGACTCATGGCCTTCAAGCCCGTGGGGGGGCGCATGGAGGTCTGGCGCCTCAAAAACGGCGGTTACATCATCGATGACACCTACAATGCAAACCCCGCCTCGACGGCTATGGCCCTCAAAACGCTGCAGAGCCTCAAGGGGGAGTGCAAGAGCACCGTAATCCTCGGGGACATGCTCGAACTGGGCCCCGAGGCGGAAAAGTACCACGAGGAGATCGGACGTGCCGTGGCCGACACGGGGGTCAGCAAGGCCTATTTCCGGGGCAGCTTCGCGACTGCCCTCGCCAAGGGGGCCGTGAAGCGCGGAATGAAGGCGAGCCAGGTCATCGTCGACCTGAACACGGAGGAGACAGCGGCTCAACTGAAGGCCTGCATGAAGACAGGCGACTGGGTCCTCGTCAAGGGCTCGAGGAAGATGAAAATGGAAGAGATCGTCCAGGCGATCCTCGGTGCAATCGGGGTTGCAAAGTGAAAAAGACCTGTGATAGGGATAAGATCTCAACATGTTGGGGTATAACCCCACGGTATCCCCAACTGCTTGTATCCTGGGTTGGGGTTTTGTATTTGGGAGGTCTGCGGATTTGATCTATCACCTGTTGTATCCGTTACACGAGACCATTTCCTACTTCAACGTGTTCCGGTACATCACGTTCCGGACGATCTACGCCGCCATCACGGCACTGGTGATCTGCTTTGTCTTCGGGCCCTGGCTCATCCGAAAGCTCGAGTCCCTGCGGATCGGCCAGACCATTCGTGAAGATGGGCCCGGCACGCACCTCACCAAGTCGGGCACGCCGACGATGGGCGGCATCATGATCATATTTTCCGTGGTGATCTCGACGCTCCTGTGGGCCAATCTGGCCAACGATTTCGTATGGATGCTCATCCTGGTCACCGTCGGCTTCGGCATGATCGGATTCGTCGATGATTTCAACAAGCTCACGAAACAGAACAGCAAGGGGATCTCCGGCAGGGTGCGGCTCTTGCTCGAAATCGGAATCGCCCTGTTCATCGGCGTGATCCTCTACCTCAAGCCGAACTTCAGCGAGGCGATCACGATCCCCTTCTTCAAGACCATGCTGCCCGATCTGGGATGGGGCTACATTCTCTTTACGGTCCTTGTGATCGTGGGAACGGCCAATGCCGTAAACCTCACCGATGGACTCGACGGGCTCGCTATCGGGCCGGCGCTGATCTGTTTCATCACCTATCTGCTGTTTGCCTATTTTGCCGGCAATGCCAGGATCTCCGGGTATCTGCAGATTCCTTACGTGCCGGGAACGGGCGAGCTGGCAATTTACTGCGGTGCCATGGTGGGGGCCTGCCTGGGTTTCCTCTGGTACAACACCTACCCGGCACAGGTCTTCATGGGTGATGTGGGCTCCCTTGCCCTGGGAGGCGCGTTGGGCACTCTGGCGATCGTGACAAAACAGGAGCTGCTGCTCGCCATCGTGGGGGGAATTTTCGTCCTGGAAACGATCTCGGTCATTTTCCAGGTCGGGTGGTTCAAGATCTCAAACGGCAAACGCATCTTCCGCATGGCTCCCATCCACCATCACTTCGAACTCAAGGGATGGGCGGAGCCGAAGGTCATCGTGCGCTTCTGGATCATCTCGATCATCCTGGCCCTGGTGGCCATCAGCACACTGAAGCTGAGGTAACGGCAAACGTTGGAGCTGAAAGATAAAAAAGTTCTCGTCATCGGTCTCGGCAAGACGGGGATCGCCACGGCGCAGTTTGCGGCCGCCCGGGGAGCCGCCGTGAGCGTTTCCGACGAGAAGCCCCGGGCGCAGCTCACCGAAGCCCTTGATGCCCTGGCGGGGCTTTCGATTCGCGTCTTTGCCGGGGGAACCGATCCGGCCGCCCTCGACGGAATGGACCTGGTCGTCCCCTCTCCCGGGGTGCCGCCTTTCAACGCATTAATCCGGGAGGCGCAGAGACGCGGCATCCCTGTGATGAGCGAAATCGAGCTGGCCTTCCGGTTTCTTCGGGTGCCCGTCATCGCGATCACGGGAACCAACGGCAAGACGACGGTGACAACCCTTGTGGGGCACCTTCTCGCCAAGGCGGGAAAGAAGGTTTTTGTCGGGGGCAACATCGGTAACCCCTTAATCGGCTATGTCGGGGGGCCCCAGGATGAAGACTGGGCCGTCATCGAAATGAGCAGTTTCCAGCTCCAGCGCATTGAAACCTTCCGGGCACGGGTGGCGGTGCTGCTCAACGTGGCGCCGGATCATCTCGACTATCATGCGGATTACGCGGAGTACCGATGGGCCAAAGAACGGATCTTCGAAAACCAGCTGCCGGGAGATCTTGCCGTGCTCAATGCCGATGAGGCGGCCTCGGCGGCGCTGGCCAGGCGGCTTAGGGCCCGCGTTGTCTTTTTCAGCACCCGGGCAGAGCCTGCCGAAGGCATGAGCCTCAGGAAGGATACGCTCACGTACCGCACCGGCGGAAGTGACGTCGAAACCTATCCGACATCCATGATCCGCATCCCCGGGCGGCACAACGTGGAGAACGTCATGGCCGCCATCATGGCCGCCCGTTATGCCGGCTGCACGCCCGGCGCGATTGTGGAGGGAGTGGCCGGTTTCAAGGGGCTCGCCCACCGCATTGAGTTTGCCGGCAAGAAAGGTGGGGTAGCCTTCTACGACGATTCGAAAGGGACGAACGTGAGCGCCGTCGTGAGGGCCCTGGAGGCCTTCGAGGCCCCCGTCATCCTGCTGATGGGCGGCCGCGACAAGAACGGAGACTTTGAGACCCTGGAGCCGGCCCTCCGCCGG
>DATJPI010000063.1:0-11743 GCA_035506495.1 Syntrophales bacterium | reverse complement strand
GCACGCCTCCACGGGAATCCGTCGCGATCCGGGCCATGCGGTCGTTTTCCCTTCTCGCCGGGTAATCTCCCCAAACCCAATCGGAATCGGGCAGCTTATCGACCGACACGATGTCGTATTCCGGAGCCCATTGGCCGTTTTCGATCCTGACCTGAACCCATTTGGAATTGTCATCGGACCAGGTGATGGCTTCGATCTTCTTTTGCCCGTCGTCCAAGCTGAAGAGTGACGGCCAGAAAAGGCCATGCACGGCACCGTTCAGGGCAGTCACGGTAAAATGCCGGTGCAGCGGGCCTATGTAAGAAAGAGCCACTTGTTTCTGATTTGCCCCGAACGTTTCGCCCACATACGGCATGGGGGACAACGGGGAGCCTTCCACGGGCAGCCAGGCCATCGTATCCGCTCCCGCTGAATCCGCCGCAGGGGAAACAAGTCGGTCGAGAGGGACTCGGGAGTATCGGATTTCTTTTTCGCTGATATCACCGCCATCGATAATTCCTTTGCCGGCGGCACCGACAGCAATGAATCCGTAGTTTCCGCCCGATGAGCGGTAGAGGACATGGAGAAAACCGTCCCGATCGGTCCCAATGACGTAATCCCTTGCGCTGAGTTCCGTCTTCGGATCGACCACCGCTCGGATCGTCCAGCCCGCCTCCGTTTCCTGCGCGATGACCAGTTTATCCGCGCGAACATCGGACCACCAGAAGACGGGAAACAGGACGACGAAGCCCACGACCCAGTCCCTCCGCTCTGGGGCGCCTATGTCTTCCCCCTTGATGACGAAGGAGCACAGCAGATCGTTTCCGGCCGGAATGAACCGGTCACAGCGGTTTCCCTCCATCTCCCGCCAGGGTTCTTTTCCGGTACGGGTGAACATCTTATCGCCCGCCGCGATGCGGATCGTCTCCGCGGGGTGCTCGACGGCATCCACCGTGAAGAATTCGCGCGGACTCTCCAGAGTCCCCAGGATCTCCCGGCTGACGACCTCGTTTCCGGACACCTCAACATGGTAAACCTGCTTCTTCTCATCGGTGAAAAACACGTGGGCGCTGCCGTCATTGCTGATTATGCCTGCCATCTGAGAATGCCAGGAGAGTTTGACGGAATCCTGCAGATTCAGTTGCGGCCCGACACGAACGGCCGGAGGCCGCCGCGCCTCGATTTCCTTCAGGAGACTTGGGGAAATTCCCTTGGGCATTGACGCGCAACCGTTCATAAAGGCAATGCCAATGGCGAGGAATGCAAAAAAAGAGAAGGGAGCGCCTCTTCGCATGCGTACCTTCGAGGTGGGCGTGGCCGTTAATTGCCACTGAATATATCACAGATACGGAGAGCCGGGAAGAAGCGCCTTCGTAGACCGCCCGAAGCCCCGTGTAAATCGGTACCGCGTATCCCCGTAATTAAGAGCTTAGAAGTTTGCGGAGACGAGTTCAAAGACAAAACTGCCGACCGCAATGCGGCTTTCGACCTTCACGGGAAGATGACGTTCGTCACTTGTTAACCAGATTTTGAGCGATGGCTCGCCGCGGCCGCTCCAAATGTTTTCCACCCGGCTTAAGTCGGGGATGACTAGCAAAGTGTCATAGGCATCCCTGCCGATTGTTACGGTCTCCCGACTTGCTACAATCGCCGTGGTATGGATAACGCTTGTTCCGTCGCATACCGGGAATTCGAGAACGTCGCCGGGAATAAGTCGATGCATGCGGATAGCAAACACAAGGGACAAAGGATCGAATGTGCCGGGCTGAATGGCAACTGGCCTTTCAGGTTTGTCGAAATTGACGTACGTGGCCATCATACGGCGCCAGTCGAAAAATACGACCGAATCCCGAGGATAATCCCCCGTGTTTTTTATCCGGTACTGCAGTGTCCGGGTTACCTCGAGATCGGTATAAGAATCCTGCCGCTCGTGTATTCTATAGATAAGATCAATCAGTGAATTCGTGCTGATCGACATTACAAAGTGATGAGCCGAATGGCCATTGAAGGAAGCATCGGGCAATACCTCGAGCACGGCTTCGCCAGCCGGGATGAAAAACCATGTCCCCTTGTAAACCAGTCTTTCCCCCGGCTCAAAGGGAAAGCCCCCTCGTGCCGCAACGCCGACTGAAGGTGCTGTTCGGAGGCTGGATTCTCTGAAATAGAAAAAAAGCGCAACCACGATGCCTGTTGAAATAAGAATCCAACCCCAAATCCGTCTAGTCTTTCTTGTCATACTGCTTTATTTCCAGGTCCTCATTGTTTGCCGATTCTTATACTATCAGAAATCAGGGTTTATGGAAAATCGGGTTGATGACAGCCGAGAATGAAAAGGCACAGTCGGTTTTCCCGCCTATTTCATTTGTTGCGATTTCCGATTGCAGCCTGCTGCCGCAAGCTGACTTTGATTTTAACGTGCATAGGAAGGAAATTGACGACCCGGCCGATCACCGGCATAAAAAGCTGAACGAAGCAAGGCTTTTCAGGGGAGCGTCAACTGCAGGACGGTTGTCCCGCCCACTGCATCGGTCGTGCCCCGGACTGTGTAATTCATCATGGGCATGTTCGCGGTATATCCGCAGACCGCTTTGCCGTGGAGGGCTTCCTGGATCACCAGGTCTCCGCCGTCGAGCTTGCGTTCCTTGATGACGCGCTGATAATCGGCCTGTACTTCTTTCAGGGAGATCTTGCCGAGCGTTTTTCCGGTCATCGGGCCGGTGACGTGGACCGTCAAACCATCTCGATAAAGAAAGTACCCGTAGAGCTGCTGCGAATTGGGCCCGAGTGTCTCAATGCGTACGGCGTTGAGACTCTCGCGGCCGATGACCGATCCGTCAATCTGACGAAGCTCCAGCACGGTCGCGTTGTTTCCCCCCGATGCCGAACCACCCACCGTAGCGCATCCCGCGAGGAAAAACGTCATCAGGACCGATCCCAGGACAAGTGCTTTCATTTCGTGTAACTCCTTTCTACCCCTGCCCGTGTCAGCCGAGCTCGGAATCGTTTGTCGCGTCCGTCGAATAGAGGGGTACTAAACAAGCTAATAAGAAGATCCTGATCTATTTTGCTTCCAGAGTCAATTGACTCTGCATTTTCTAACGATGGTCATTCAAAGCCCAGGCCGCCGTTCCAACGGTTAAATCTGCGCTACACCCGTGAGTCTTCATGCGCATGCCGCGAAGCACGCCACGTCCGCATCCTACACAAAGGGTATTTACTTGACAATAACGGGGTTACTTTATATTGATCGGGCAGGTGATGGAGTTCACCATTAACCGCCTTTAAGGCTGATAACTCCTCTGTGGTTCCTACCCCGGAGGAGTTTTTTTATGGAACAGGGTTCAAGACCTATGTCGTCACACCCGATCCACCGACTCGCTCAAGAGGGCCTGCAGAAGGTCCGATCGATCAGCGACCGGATGCAGATCCTGTCCCTGGATCGTCAGATCGATGCCTGCCAGGGCCTTCTCGTCGAAAATCCCCCCATCGACGTGGCTGTCCTCGGCCAGTTCAAGGCCGGAAAGAGTTCTTTCATTAACAGCCTCATCGGAGAGCCCATCCTGCCCGTGGGCGTCATCCCCGTCACCACGGTTATCAGCCGCCTGCAATTCGGCGAACAGGAACGGGCCACCGTTTCCTTTTTCGACGGCACCTGCAAAGAGATCCCGATTGTCGATCTGGACGAGTACACCGCCGAGGCGAAGAACCCCTCGAATCAAAAAAACGTGGAGATGGTCGATGTCGAATTACCGGCCCTTGCTGATTATGCGGGGCTGCGCCTCGTAGACACCCCCGGCCTGGGGAGCGTCTTCAAGGCCCACATGGAGGTGTCGGCCAACTGGCTACCCGAAGTGGGAGCCGCAGTCCTGGCGGTGAGCGCAGACCGACCCCTGTCGGAAAATGACCTGCAGCTCATCCGCGAGCTCACGCAGTACACGCCGAGGATCATCCTCCTGCTGACGAAGGCAGACCTGTTGTCACCGTTACAGCAAGAAGAGGTGGTGAAGTTTTTCGAGGACACCGTAAAGCGTGAACTGAACCGAGAGTTCCCAATCTTTCTTTATTCCACGAAAATGGACACAGAGAAGTTCCGGCATCGGCTCGAGGTGGAGCTCTTTTTCAAGCTGGCCGTCAACCGCGACTTCGAGTTCCGCAAGATCCTCCAGCACAAGACCAATTCGGTCATTCGGGGATGCCTCAGCTACCTGGAGGTCGCTCTGAAGACCTCCCTCCAGGCCGACGAGGACCGGGAGAGCCTGCGGTGTCAGATCCTCGACGAGAAAGTGAACTTCGATTCCATGCGGGAGGAGCTATTCTTCATCGCCCGTGAAAATCAGAAACAGACACGGATCTTCATCATGAACATCCTGCAGGGCTTCATGAAGCCCCTCTGGTGCGAGCTTATTCAGCGGCTGGAGATGGACATGAAGACCTGGCGGGGAAACCTGTGGCAGCTCACGCGCCGCTACGAGCAGTGGGTTGCCGATACCATGACGGAAGAGATGCGACGGATCTCCAAGCAGGAGCACCGCCACTTCTACGGGGCGCTCAAGAAGGCCCATGCGAGCTTCGCCCGGTCCCTGGAGGCATTCCGGATGCTGCTGAACGGCAACGTCCAGAAGGTCCTGGGCGTGAGCCTTGCCGAGGCCGAGTGGGACATCAAGATTGCCGAGCCCGAGCACCCAGACATCCGGACGTTTCGCGCTTCCAACTACAATCTCGACCTGATCTGGTTTCTGATTCCCATGCTCCTGTTCCGTCGGGCCTTCGAGAAACGGTTCGTCGAGAAGATCCCCTGGGAGGTGGAGACGAACATCAACCGCCTGGCGGCCCAGTGGGAGGAGAGGATCAACGTGGCCATCGACGGGATGCACAAACAGGCGTTGCAATACGTAAAGGACGAGACGGCGACGATCGAGTCGTTGCTGTCTGGAGCCCGGGGACGGACCGAGGAGATCCGACAAATGGTCACCGACCTGCGAATGCTCTCGAATACTCTTGCAAAGATGTGAAACAGGATATCATCGAAGAAGATTGATTTGATACCTGAGCGAAGTCCTGTATCGATTAACGAGTGTAATACGGCATTCATCAACGAATCAAGATTTGAAGAATCTAGCTGCAGTTTCTTTTGAGCAGAATCCTGATCCTCTCTACAGTAACTCAATAAAAAAACGGGGCCATTTCTGGCCCCGTAAAATTTGCTTTTAAGGCGTTACACACAATAGTCTCATGTATAGCCGATCCCAAGAAGGATTACACCGCGAATACCAGACGTATTTGTAATTGGGGGCATTAACAGAACTGGAATTGCATATCCCGTTATCTTCACCGCCACAATCGAGAGGGTAAGATACGGGATGGTAAAATCCTCCTTCACTCATGCAAAAACCCCCCACGGTAATGGGTATGTCAGATGGGCTATTGCATTTGCAATAGGCTTCACAATGCACCATGTAACTCTTACTCAAATCAATGAATCCATCTGGCCCGGGAGGGCCCTGGGGTCCTGTATCACCTCTAAGTCCCTGGGGACCTTGAGGACCTCTTTCGCCCGTGGCTCCTGCAGGGCCTGCCGGCCCGCTGGGCCCCGCTGGTCCCTGTGGTCCTGGTCCGCCCGTTGCCCCTGTATCACCTTTCGGCCCAATGGGTCCTGTGGCACCGAACGTGACGTCAAATAACGCGGGGTGCGGAAACGGTTTGTTCGGGACCGTGACCTCCAACAGGTAACTGCCCGGTTCAATGCCGGCTGGAAGGTCTGCGATGATTTGCTGTGCTTTCCAGTGCTGCAATGCCACGTGAAGGCTCGTCTGCCCCAACCGGACCGTGCCGGGATGCGTCCCAAAATGATTCCCATTGATGGTGATTTTCATTTGATTGAAATCGGCTTCCGCACTTATGATCACAGGGACTCCCGGTGTTGAATGACTGTATGCCGCAGCCGGGATCATCATCAGAACCAACAACAGTAATTTGATCATCTTCTTCGCACTCATAGTCTACCCCCCTCAGGCCAAGACAGACAAAAGTGAAGATTTGCCACTGAAATGAAGTATTCCGGGTGAAGGGGTTGCCTTCACCCAGCCTCGCCTGTTTTGGCTCTTGTCGTGATTTATTCGCTTTTACCTTTATTGAGCAAACGGCATGCCTCAAGAGATATTTTTATGTTATTTCTTATTCCATTGTCAAATCAATTAGCTGCGAATGTTTCGCGCTGTCCGACCGTAACCTTGAATCCTTCAAACACCCTGGAAAAGTAATGAATCTCAACAGTTGCTGCTGCTTTTCCTCAGGAATAGAGGCCCCGTCCGCCAGACGGCCCGGATCGCCTTTCAGGTGTGCGAGCCATGTCTGGCCCGGATGAGCGGGGAAGACGCCTGTCACTCGCTGGGTTGCATGAAAAACAAGATGGGGTTTGAGGCTGGATAGTGCGAATGGATGCTAAAGGTTTGACTTAACATTAACGCCATCATCTGTAATGACGATGTGGCCCGTATTCTGCCCTTGGATGTAACTCTCCGGGCGGAGCTGCATGATAATTGCCCGATGTAATGCAGGCAAAATCATATACCCAAAAGGATGAACGTCAATCTTAATCTGTCAGAATGTGACAGTATGCTGGAACATCTGTCGATTACGGAGCAAAACGGCGGGTGTCTCATCCAGGTACTCCGAATCATTAGGAACATCTAGGGTTTTGACTAACTAGAATTCCTTTCTGAACTTGATATTTTACTGACGTGGAAAATATTCGAAAGACAAAAATACTGATTGTTGACGATCACGAGAAGTTCCGAGAGGGGCTCAGGCAGCTGATCGAGAGTAAACCTGATACGCTGGTTGTCGGGGAGGCTGAAAATGGTCAGAAGGCGGTCATATTGGCCCGCGAACTTCAACCCGATTTGATCCTCATGGATGTAAAAATGCCGGTCATGGACGGAATGGAAGCAACGCGCCGAATCCTTGCCGAAAGTCCCGGCATGAAGATCATTTCTCTTTCCATGTATTCCGACAACTTCATCAATGCAGGCATGATGAGTGCCGGCTGTATGGGATGCCTTGTTAAGGGAGATGATTTCGAAGAAATGTACAAAGTCATCCGAAGAATTGTGAGGCTCAGATAATCGTCAATACCACCCCTCCCGCCAGCATAACCCCCACAAGCGAATTAGATTTATATAGGCTCCGCCCGTCAGAACAACGGCCCTGGTCGAGGTTATTCAAGGCCCTGGCAGGCCACCTTCCCCATGGCTGATCCCGCCTTTCGCATACCAATCGCTGAACTCACGATATCCTGCCAGTGTTGATTACCATTAGAAATGTCCAATACTCTAATACTTTATTCGTAGGCAAAAATCATACTTTCGCCGGATTGCTTCCATCCGCGAGAAGGTGCAATCTATTGCCCGAGAGAAGATGGGGCTAATCTGATCCAGAACAGGAGTAAGATATGCCCATCCAAGAATTGTTTGCCACTCCGACAAAGCAAGAGACGCTAAAAGAAGAAAGAGCCATCGTCAGCGCGGTCGTCAGGTATTTCGAGACGGCCCCTTCCAAGCTGACGTCACCAGCGGGCGATACGGAATCGTCCATCATCAATGCCCTTCACAGGTATTTCGTCAAAAAGTAGTTACCGCAGGCTGACTCCAAATATCGGATAGCCATGACCTTACCGATATTTGGATTTGGACTTGCCCGTATTCGAGGAATTAAGAAATGTTGGAAGTAGGTTTATGGCATCAAGGCTTAATCGTCTGGCAGCTAATCCTGATAGAGGCGACGCTGCCGGTGGTTGCGTTCATGGCAAACATGATGAAGTCTTTCCCGGAAGCAACTGAGGCAGAGTCGATCGACTCTGCTTTTTCTATTTCTGATGCCGGCCAGAATCATCGCGCCCCTTTCTCTAAAGGCATTCGCTCGGAACAAATCAATGACGAGGAGGTAAGGACTATGCCATACGGTACCGTGAGGTGGTTCAATACGAAGACGGGAGCTGGATTTATCAGGACCGATGACGGCGAGAATGTGCTTTTCCTTAACGGTGCCATTCAGGATTCCGATCCGTGTTCGATTCACAGCGGTGCGAGGGTATGCTTAGACGTCCTGAAGAGTCAATACGGGCTTACGGCAATCAATGTGAGAGTCACTGAATTGTTGGAAGGGCATGATTGATTCACTTTACCTGCGGATCGGCATTTTGATCGTAGCAGTATAAAACAGATTACCAAGTCTACAATCTAGTGTTAGTAATACTCGGAGTTAATCCGATCCTCCTGAGGGCGGGAACTCATCTTGATTACAGCCGTCTATGAAGAAAGGGCAGGGTCATTCGATCCTGTCTTTTTTGCTTTAAGGATTGCGGATTATAATCTTTCATTCAAGACTAAAATACTATGTCGCGCATTACAGAAGTACTTCACAAAAAAGGGTAACTTCTTAGCCGGTGTTATCCCTTATTTCGTCTTGTCTGGTTCACAAAAACTTCGCAGTCTTTTCTTACCTCTTACACTTCAAATCAGTCAGTCTGACAGGAATAGTTTACCGGGTCATGAGCGGTGGGTCGATACTTATTGCCTGATCGTCTTTTGGCAGAGATGGCCACGTCCTGTATTCTTCCGGAAAACGTTGTAATATCAGCAAATTGGCCAGGGTGGCTGCACAGGCTGGCCTGGCATGTGGTTTGCTCTCTGAAATCGATGCGCCAATCGACTCGGCAGCAAATAATGGTAGGCATTCTCCCGGATAGAACATCCATGAATAAAGAAAAAGACCCGACAAAAGAAAAACGGAAGGCGGATTCTGAACCTTCCAAAGATGCTGTCATTATCGATATCGAGAAAGCAATCGGGCCGAGAAAGTCATTCCTATCTTTAGGACAGCCATCCTTCGATCCCTTCGACAATAAAATCATTGAACATGAAGAAGAAATGATGCCGCCCCATTGGGCTGTTCCATGGTCCGACATCATGATGGTTGTCTTTGTCATGTTCGCAGTCTTATTTCTTTATTCAACGGCAAAGCGGGATATCGCGGATGCATTCAAGGCTCCCGCCGCAACGAAAGCGATCGCTTCAAAGCAGGAGAGCGCGCATGAAATGGATCCCGAACGGATCCGCGAATTGAGCGGGCGCTTGACGAAGGGGACCAGAGCTGACGAAGTAACGGTCACCGCTGAGAAGAATCAGCCGATCAGAGTCAGTGCCAGTGATTCCCTGTTTTTCGATCTCGGGAAGGCAGACATAAAACCGGATGGCATTGAGTTCCTGAAAAATTTTGCCGACGTCGTCAAGGATACGAAATCCAATATCCAGATTGAGGGACACACGGATTCCTTCCCGATCCATTCCCCGGCCTTTCCGACCAACTGGGAGCTTTCAGCGATCAGGGCGGTAAATATTGCAAGATTTCTGATTGAAGAGACGGGCCTGGAGCCCGAGAGATTTACGGTAGTCGGCCATTCCTTGTACAGGCCCGCCGTCCCGAACTCGACCTCCGAAAATAAAGCAAAAAACAGACGGGTCGAGATTTTCATAGATAACGAATCATTGACGAATAAGACCGGAGGATGATCCCGTGATAAAACAAAATTTGATTGGCGGCGGCATTTGCACAATAATCTTTCTGAGCTGTTTCTTCTACGGCGAGGGGGGGATGGTCTTCTATTTCAACATCATAAGTTTTCTGGTCGTGTTATCGGGCACCATTGGCGCAGCTTTTCTAAGCTTCCCATATGAAAGACTTCGTAATGCATATAAGGTAGCTGTTAATTCATACAAAAAAGATTTGGTGAATTCAGCAGATCAAATCGTCAATCTCCTTCTTGACATCTCCGTCCGGTCAAGGTCGGAAGGAGTCTTGTCGCTTGATAAACTGGAAAAAACAACGCAAATCACTTTTTTGAAAAATGCCCTCAGCTTGTTGATAGACGGATACAGGGAAGATGAAATTCGAAGTGTCCTTCATAACGAGATGCACTACTTCAAAACCAGACGGCAGCATTCGGAACGGGTGTTCAGGACCGCGGCACTGGTCGCTCCGGGTTTCGGGGTAGCGGGGAGCATCATCGGTCTTATCGGGATGCTGTACGGCGTGGGGGATACCGGGGTCATTCTGAAGACGATACCGATGGCATTGACGTCGACCCTCTACGGAACCGTCTTGTGCTATTATGTTTTGGTTCCCATCGCAGAGAATATCCATTCAAAGACGCAGAAGGAACTTTTCATGCAGAGCATTATGACGGATGGCGTCATCGAAATTGGAAGGGAGCAGAATCTCTATAAACTGGAAAGAAGACTATCCTCTTTTCTTACTCCGTCGGCAAGAGAAGGTAAACAGGAAAGCCTGAAGGAACTGCGCAATCGATATATCAAAATGAAAACAGAACAGAAGAGGGCTGCTGATGCGGTATCCCTGAATGCTTTTTTAGCATTATCGGGGAAAAGCTGACATTGAGGAGTTGAGTCCAAATCAAGGTCGGGGAGGGGTTGAGAGGACAAATAGGGTAGAGGAGTATTCCCCCTCACCCCGGCCCTTTCCCCTCAAGGGAGAGGGGGATTAAGGTAGTGGACGTTATGGGCCGTCTCTCCCCCGGGGAGCCCTTTCGGGCTCCCCGAAGGTAAAGATGAAAGGGAGAGATGGAGTTGGGGAATTGGGTCCGTTAATAAGGTTCGAGGAGCGAGGACCTAGGTACGAGAAAGAACCCGCTGCCTTGAACCTTCATTTTCATGATAGGTTGGCAGTAATCTAACCTTTTTTCGCCTTCTTGGCTACTTTTTTTTCGCCTTTTAGAATGTCCTTCACTTTCTTGAGGGCCTTGTCGATATTCTCTGGCTGGGTGCCGCCGGCCTGGGCCATGTCGGGCCGCCCGCCTCCGCTGCCGCCCACGATGGGCGCGATCTCCTTCACGATGTCGCCTGCATTGAACTTATCCGCAAGGTCCTTCGTGACCATGCACAGAAGCATTGCCTTCTCGCCCACCTGGCTTCCAAGGCAGATGATCCCAGAGCCCATCTTGTCTCGCAGCTTGTCGCCGAAATCGCGCAGGGCCTTCACGTCGGAGACCTCGACCTTCTCGGCGAGCAATTTCACCTCGCCCACCTTCTTGGCCTTCTTGATGATGTCGCCGGATTCCTTCGCCGCAAGCTTTCCCTTGAGGCCTTCTATCTCACGCTCGAGGTCGCGCTGATGCTTCATCATCTTGTCGACGCGATCGGCCACCTCGAAGGGGTTGGCACGCATCATGTTTGCGACCTTCTTGAGCTCGTGGTCTTCCTTCTTGATGAACTTCACGGCCTCGGCGCCCGTCACGGCCTCGATGCGGCGCACGCCTGCCGCCACAGCCGACTCGCTGAGGACCTTCAGGACGCCGATGTTTCCCGTCCGCGTCACGTGGGTGCCGCCGCACAGCTCGGCGCTCACCTTTCCCATCTGTACGACGCGGACCTTGTCTCCGTATTTTTCGTCGAAGACGGCATGCGCCCCCGTCTTCATGGCCTGATCCTTGTCGAGGACGCTCGTCTTGACGGGGAGGTTGGCCTGGATGAAATCGTTGGCGATCGTCTCGATGCGGTCGAGCTCGTGGTCTTCGATGCGCGAGAAGTGCGTGAAGTCAAAGCGCAGGCGCTCGGGGTTGACGAGCGAGCCCGCCTGCTTGACGTGATCGCCCAGCACGGCATGCAGGGCCGCATTGAGCAGGTGCGTGGCCGAGTGGTTGCTCTCGATGGCCTTCCGCGTGTTCTTTTCCACCTTGAGATGCACCGTA
>DATJPI010000062.1:0-11316 GCA_035506495.1 Syntrophales bacterium | reverse complement strand
GTAAATGAAGGCAAAGGGCACGAAGGTTTTCGCCAGCGACAGGCTGAAGGCGCGGAATCCCGACTTGAAGGGATCGCTCCCTGCGACCCCTGCGGCCGCGTAGGCCGCCAGCGCCACGGGGGGCGTCACGTCAGCGAGCACCGCGTAGAAGAAGACGAACATGTGGGACAGCAGGGGATGGATGCCCCACTGCAGGAGAGCCGGCGCGGCAATCATGGCGGCGATGATGTACTGGGCCGTCGTGGGGATGCCCATGCCGAGGACGAAACAGGCAAGCGCCGTGTTGACGAGCGTGAAGAAAAGGGTGATGTCGCTCACGGTGGTGAGCCCCAGGAAGATCGGGTTGAGGATCTCGGCGATTCCGTGGGCGATGGTGATGACGGCCGCGGCGAACTTGAGCCCAATTCCGGTGAGCGTCGTGGCCCCGACAATGAATCCCACGCAGGCACAGGCGGCGCCGATGGCGATGGCATTCTTCGTCCCCTCCTGGAGGCAGGTGAGGATGTCGTGCAACCGCATCTTGCTCTCGTGGTAGAAAAGGCCGATGAAGATGATGAGCATGTTGGTCCAGAAGGCGGCAAAGGACGGCTCAACATCCACATAGAGAAGCCCCGTCAGCAGGGCCGCCCCAGCGAGTCCCAGCCCAAAGGCCAGAAGCTCCGAGGTCCGGTAGAAGTAGTAGAGAGCCACGGCGGAAAGGCCAAACCATCCCACCGTCGTCTCCATCGTCTCGAAGGGGTTCATGCCGATGAGGACCGGAAGAATGGAAAGCATGAGTGGAAGCAGGAGCGGTGTTGTCCGCTTGTGGACCCCACCCGTGGCGGTGGCATAGATGATCCCCCAGAAGGCGGCTAGGAAGGGGCTGCTTCCCGTCACGAGGAGATAGATGATGATAACCAGCGGCCCCAAGAGCATCCATCTGTCCCGGATGACGTGCCAGAGGTTCGGGAGCATCTTCCTCGGAAGACCCAGGAGCCCGTTCTTCTTCGCCTCGAGATGGACCATGAAGCCCACGGCGAAAAAATGAAGGAACGACGGGAGCACTGCACACAGTGCGATCTTCACGTAGGGAATCCCGAGAAACTCGGCCATGATGAAGGCCGCCGCCCCCATGACGGGCGGCATAAGCTGGCCGCCTGTGCCGGCCGCCGCCTCGACGCCGGCGGCGAAAGTGGGCGAGTAACCCACCCTCTTCATGAGCGGGATAGTGAAGGATCCCACTGTCACGGCATTCGCAACGGATGAGCCGCTGATGGACCCGAAAAACCCGCTGCTGATGACGGCGACCTTGGCCGGCCCGCCCGCCGACCAGCCGGCCAGCGCCATGGCGATGTCGATGAAGAGCTGGCCCAGCCCCGTCCGCGAGATAAAGAGCCCGAAGAGGACAAAGTGGAACACGAAGGTGGCCACGACACCGAGGGGAATTCCGAAGAGGCCTTCGGTGCCGAGATACATGTAATCGACGATCCTCGAGATGGGGTAACCCCGGTGTGCAAAGATGTCCAGCCCGGGGATGTCAAGGAAATACGGCCCGAGATAGCAGTTGATCAGCACCAGGACGGCAACGATCGGCAGCGGCGCGCCGATGCTGCGCCTTGCCGCTTCGAGAACGAGAAGGATGGCAAACCCTCCCATGAGCAGATCGGTCGAAGCCGGGCTGCCGGCCCTTGCGCCGATGTTGTTGAACTCCAGGAAGATGTAGATGGAGATCGCCGAGGAAATGACTGCGCAGAAGACATCAAAGTAGGGGACGCCGTCGGTCTTGTAATCCATGGCGGACCCGTGGGTGATGGCAAGAAGAGAGCAGACCCACTGAATGACGAAAAGAAAGATCATGCTTGCGAAGTTGCCCAGCAGGAGAATCCCCCAGAAGACGAGGGTCGGGGTCAGATCCTCAAACCAGCTCAGAAAGTGAAGATCGCTAAACTCGCGATAGCCCACGTAGAAAAGCCCCGCGAGCATGGCGGTAAATAGAGGGAAATCGATGTAGGCGGCCAGCCGGTCCGGCAGCTCTTCACGTCTCTTGAAATAGAAGATGAGGGCAAAGGAAGCCGCGGCAAGGGCAGCCGCGGGATAAAAGGAAAGGCTGAGCAGTTCCCTGAAAATGGCCGTCGCAAAGGCGCTCCCGGTCATCGCATAGATGACGTCAAAGATGAGGCGCTTTGTGCCTTTCGACTCGCCCTTCTTCATGGAATAGACGAAAAAGACCAGGGGAAGCACGAAGGAAAGGTGAAAGGCCCTGTGCCTCAACTCCTGGAGAACGCCGAAGCCGGCCGTGTAGATATGGAAAATGGAGAGGGTGATCGTCATCGCGAAAACGAGCTTTGCCGTCAGGCCGGCAATCTTCCGGAAACGCATTTCCGGGTCGTATTTTGCGAGCTCCTCCGCGTCTTCCTTGATTTCCGCCTCAATGACCTTGATCTCTTCTGTTGCCATAGCCCCTCAATACCGCTCTTATTGATTACGATCGGGTCGCATACACCTTCAGATAGAGATATTCCCCCAGACGGGTTTTTCTGATGCTGATCCTCAAGAGCGTATTCCCCGCCAGGGAATAAAGCTTCAGAGAGTCGTCCTTGACTTTCAGTGTATTGTCGGTCCTCTCGTGGACCCAGAGATCGATGGAAGGCAGCACACGGTTCACCCCGGATATTCGAAACCCGTCCCTCTCCCTGTGCAGCCTTTCCTCCCCGGTCAACGTACTGGGCAAGCCCGTATTGAAAGACCGGATTGCCGTCTCGTATAAAACAATCCGGTATAAATCGTCAACCCTGAAATAATCCCACACCGGAGACAGTTCAACGGAATGGATAAAACCCAGGGCAAATTCACTCCCCGGATGAACGATCTGGACAAAGACCGGGCTTCCCTCCCTCAGTGCATCGATCTGCAGGACGTGAACGGGCACAGCACCGAGGGCCACAATCAGGGCAGCCGACACGATGACAAGGATTATCCCCTTTTTCATAAAAACCGGGCACCCGTGAGAGGGTGCCCGGTTCTCCTCTCGTTCCGAAATAGGTCCCTATTTCTTCTTCGGTGCGGCCTTCTTGGCGGGCTCCGCCTTGATCAGACCCTTCTCCTTGTAATACTTCTCCGCGCCGGGGTGCAGCGGGATTGCCATTCCCGCGAGCGCTGTCTTCAACTGGACGTTTTTCCCCTGTGCATGGGCCTTGGCCATCAACTCGGCCGCACTCGGTTTTTCCGGTGTACCCTCAAAGAGGGCCTTGGTCATCAGGTAGACCGTTTCCTCGGGGACAGAAGCATCCACGACCCACTGGGCCATCGTGGTGATGGTGGGGACATCCTTCGCCGTCTTATAGACATCCTTGGGGATCACGATCCTTGAATAGAAGGGGAATTCCGTGGTCAGTTTTTTGATCATCGGCTCTTCGATGGGAACCAGGATGATCGGCGTGCCGAAGGCCAGTTCCTGGATGGCGGAGGTCGGCCACCCGGCCGTGGTGAAGGTCACGTCGGCCTGCTTGTCCTGAAGACGCTGGGCAGCCCCGGAGAAACCAAGCCAATCCACACTCTTAAAACCAACGTATTTCCCCGCCTTGCCGTCCCACATTCCGTAGGCAGACAGCACATTTTGCGCGTCAATCTCGGTTCCACTACCGCGGTCACCCGGAACGAGCCTCTTGCCCTTGACGTCCTTGAGAGTCTTGATTCCCGAGTCTGCCCTGGCGACGATCTGGATGGTCTCCGGGTAGAGGGAAGCGATGCCCCTCAAGTTCTGGACGGCTTTTCCCTCAAATCCCGCCTTTCCGAAGTATGCATTGTAAGCCACGTTACTCTGGACGAAAGCCGATTCCGCCTGGTGATCCTTGATCAGGTTACAATTTGCGACCGAGGCGCCCGATGCCTGGGCCGTGGCGACCACGTTGGGCACCCTCTCGGTCAGGGCCTGTGCCAGGATGCCGCCGAGGGGATAGTAGGTGCCGCCCGTGCCGCCGGTGGAAATAACGAAGAATTTCTTTTGCTGGGCGACCGACGTCCCCGCAAGGACGAGGGTCAGCGCCAGTACGACGGATACGACGAGGAATGCTCTCTTCTTCATCCGTAAACCCTCCTTAAAATTATGGTCTGCTTTGATCGTTCAGGATGGTGGGCCGAGAAGCAGCCTCCATGGCATGACACCACGAGGCCTGATCGCATCTAACCCGATGGAAATGCTTAGATTATTGTCCTTCATTTGTCAAGCACTTCGCGATTGGTTCGATTGCGGCTGCAACACAAAATGCCGTTACTACTCTGTAACTTCTCGACATTAATCCGAAAACGTCCGGGAAAAATATCTTGATTTTTTTAGATCGAGATAATAAGAAATGTCGTTCAATCCGTTACCCGTTCCGGGTGTCTACCGATCGTACTCGCTGTCACGGAGGAGAGCCCGCCGGTCGGTATGCCAAGGGAGAGCAAACAATGATCAAGTTTGTCAAGGTCCACAAGTGGTTCAAGGACCTTCACGTATTGAATGACGTCGACTTCCACGTCAAGAAGGGGGAAGTCGTGGTTGTCTGCGGCCCTTCCGGCTCCGGGAAGTCAACGCTCATCCGCTGCATCAACAAGCTCGAGCCTATTCAGAAGGGACAGCTCATCGTCGATGGAATGGACCTCAGCGACAAAAAAACGAACATCACAAAACTTCGCGCCGAGATCGGTTTCGTCTTCCAGCAGTTCAATCTCTACCCCCACCTTTCGGCATTAAAGAACATCACCCTTGCCCCCATTAAGGTAAGGAAGATGAACTCGAGGGAGGCTGAAGACCTGGCCGTATCTCTCCTGGAGCGAGTGGGCCTGGTGGAAAAGAAGGACTCCTTCCCGGCTCAATTGTCCGGCGGCCAGCAGCAGCGCGTTGCCATTGCCCGGGCCCTCGCTATGAAGCCCAAGATCATGCTCTTCGACGAACCCACGTCGGCCCTGGATCCCGAGATGATCGGCGAGGTGCTCCAGGTCATGCTGGGCCTTGCCAATACGGGGATGACGCTCGTTGTCGTCACGCACGAGATGGGATTTGCCCGGGAAGTGGCCAACCGGGTGGTCTTCATGGATTACGGCAAGATCCTCGAGGAGGCCCACCCCGAGGAATTTTTCAAAAACCCGAAGCATGAGAGGGCACAGCAGTTCCTTAAGGAAATCCTGTCGCCCATGCACTGATACTAACAATAAGGAGGACTCTGATGAAGAAAGTTCTGGCAACCTTGATCGCTCTGACGTTTGTAATCGGCCTGGTAGGGGTCGCCCTGGCACAGGAAGACACCTTCGACGTTGTGAAAAAAAGAGGTACTCTCATCGGCGGCGTGAAGGACTCGACACCCGGCTTCGGCTACATTGACCCGAAGACCCGCGAGATCGTCGGCTACGATGTGGACTTTCTCGCTTACATCGCCAAGAAGATGGGCGTGAAGCTCGAGCTCAAGTCCGTGACCTCGGCCACCCGGATTCCTCAGCTCATGGCGGGCAATGTTGATATCGTCGCCGCCACCATGACGATCACGTCCGAGCGGGCCAAGCAGATCGATTTCAGCTATACGTACTTCCTGACCGGACAGAAATTTCTCGTCAGAAAGGGCACGGTGAAGAGCCTCGCCGACCTCGAGGGAAAGAGAATCGGGACGGCCAAGGGCTCGACCTCCGAGCAGAATGCCGCGAAGGCCCTGCCAAAAGCAACGGTTTTGTCCTTTGACGACTATCCCCAGGCATTCCTGGCCCTCCAGCAGAACAAAGTCGTCGCCGTGACGACGGACGAGTCGATCCTGGCTAACCTGCTTGCCAAGGCCCCCAACAAGGATCAGTTCGAACTGACCGATTTTGCTATCTCCGACGAGCCCTATGGCCTGGGGGTGAAGAAAGGGAACCCCAAGTTCCTGAAGCTCGTCAACGACGCGCTCCTCGAGATGGAACGGAACGGCGAAGCCAGGAAGCTCTTCGAGAAATGGTTCGGCCCCAATTCGGACGTTCCCATGAAGAGGAATTTCAAGATTACGGCGGGCAAGTAACGATTATCGAGAGTTCCGAACGAGAGTCTGAACCCGTAACTCTTTGAAGCCTGCTCTCGCGGCAGGCACAGGCACAATTGTCAAGGACCCTGCCCCTGGAAACACAGGGGCAGGGTTTTTTCCTCGGGCATTTCCAGAGGCAATCATCCATGGGCAGCTACCAGTTTGACTGGTCCGTCATCCTGACGGGACAGTACCATGAATGGCTCGTTTCCGGGCTTTATGTGACGCTCCAGCTCTCGCTGGTATCGATCGGGCTGTCCTTTCTGCTGGGCCTTATCATCGCCATGATGCGGATGACCACGGTCGCACCCGTCCGTTGGTTTGCCGTAGGCTACCTGGAGTTCTTCCGGAACACACCTCTACTAATCCAGCTTTTCTTCTGGTATTTCGGCTCCTACAAGATCCTTCCCGAGGCGGTCAACAACTGGCTGAACTCCCAGAACTACGAGTTTGCGGCCGCCGTCATCGGGCTGACGATCTACACCTCGGCCTTCATCGCCGAGGATATCCGATCGGGGGTGCGCTCTATCCCGAAAGAGCAGATGGAGGCCGCGCGGAGTTCCGGCTTTTCCTACATCCGCTCCATGCAGTACATCGTACTGCCCCAGGCAGTGCGGCTCACCATCCCGCCGCTGATCAGCCAGTTTCTGAATCTCACGAAGAACTCGTCGCTTGCCATGACAATCGGGGTGGCGGAGCTCACGTATCAGGCCCGGCAGGTAGAAAGCTATACGTTCAAGGGTTTCGAGGCCTTCACGGCGGCAACGCTGGTTTATCTGATTCTTTCGATCGTGATCACGGCACTGGTCACGTGGTACGACAGAAAAGTGTTGAGCCCCATGGGGATGAAATAACGATGGACACAGGGATGAGCTTCCAGGTTATCTGGGATAACATAGCGCATTTTATGATCGGTCGCTACCCCAGCGGTCCGATCGGCGGTCTGGCCCTGACCATGTACCTGGCCGTGGTCTCCTGTATCCTGTCCTTCTTCGGAGGCCTCATCATGGGGCTTCTCTGTGTCTCCCGCAACCGGATCATCCGTTACGCTACTCTCACTGTGGTGAATGCCATCCGGGGCATCCCCCTTCTCATGGTGATCTTCTGGATGTATTTCCTGCTTCCCTGGGTCATGGGACGTGTCACCCCGGAGAGCTGGACAGTGATCACGGCATTGACGCTGTTCACGTCGGCCTACATGTCCCAGATCGTCCAGGCGGGAATCGAGGGAATCCCCAGGGGACAGCTGGAGGCGGGATTGTCTACCGGTCTTCCGCACACCACGGCCATGATTTTCATTATTCTGCCGCAGGCCCTGCGGAACATGATCCCCTCCTTCGTGAACCAGTTTGTCTCCCTCATCAAGGATACATCGCTTGCCTTCATCGTCGGTGTGTCGGAACTCACCCACGTTGGAACCCAGATCAACAACCGCACCATGATCTATCCCACGGAGATCTTCCTGTTCATCGCAGTGATCTACTTCATCATCTGCTTCGCCTTCACGGAGCTTTCGCGCTGGCTGGAGAGGCGCCTCGCCTGGCGCAAGAGCATCTGACACTTTTATCGAAGATCCTCAGAGTTTCTGCCACCGCCTCCCTTCCCGAACGGTACACTTCTAGGTAACAGACGACAGGTGACAGGTGTCACATCACAGGAGGGGATTCTTACCTGTTACCTCTTTCCCTGCTTTTTGCCTTGACCCCGCAGCCGGTCGTTTGTAATATCCCCACGGCGAAATCAGACCGAGAAAGAGACAGAATGGCCGGCAGGAAACCATACGAGATATCTTCCGAGTTACGGGCGCAGGTCATGGCGGGACTGGCACTCGCCTGGGACGGCCAGTGGTTTCTGAAGGTGAACGACAAGTACGGATGGAATGCCGCCGCCGAGATCAACATCCGGACGCGCCATGCCTTCGGGCGGATCGAGATGCGCAATACACTGCTGGCCCTGGGGAAGAAAAAGGCCGATGACCTACAGGACGCCCTCGAGGTCTGGCAGGCCTACTTCCGGATGTTTGGGGCCGATCGAGGAGTCTTTGCAGGGGATTACGCCATCGAGGGTGACACCCTCATTGTAACGGTGAACAAGTGCGCTGCCTGGGAAGGGGCAAAGAGGGCAAGGCTGAAGAAGGATGTCCAGGCCTGCCTGACTTGCGAGAACCTATGGCAGGTTTGGTTTTCAGCCCTGATGCCCGACCATGAAGTCAGCCAGGAGACGATCGCCCGGATGGGTTTCGGCGCCCCGCAGTGTCGTTTTCGCGTTACCGCCGCTATTTCAGAAACGCAAAAAAAAGGACAACGATGATGCGGCAGATGCCGAAGGGAATGAACGTGTGCATCAGTTAAAGGCACACTGCCGCTGTCCACTAATTTGATTACGAGAGGAGAGTATAATGACAAATCGCTCCGATGCCGCGATGGAAAAGTTCAAGAGCGGGTACAATTGCGCTCAAGCCGTTTTTTATGTGTTCCACGAAGAGCTTGGTATTCCGGAAGACACAGCGCTGAAGGTGGCCTGCGGCCTGGGTGCAGGTATGGGACGGAAGCAGGAAGTCTGCGGAGCTGTGACAGGAGGCATCCTGGTTCTAGGAATGCGGCACGGCCGGGGCAGCAAGGAAGAACGCACGGCCCAGGATTCGGCATACACCAAAACAAGGGAATTGATGGAATTCTTTGCGGGCAAACACGGCTCTTGTTCCTGCAAGGACCTGCTGAAGGACTGCGACCTTTCCACGGTCACGGGGCTGCTGCAATTCAAAGCCACCGGTCTGCTCAAAAAGGTCTGCATGCCTTGCGTTGAAACGGTTATTCAATTTCTGGAAGCCGACAAACCACAGTAACTATTTGAGGAAATCCAGATCGGCTTCAACTCCATCGTCGGCGGAGCAATCCGTAAACGTATCAGGGACGGACAGCCATATCCTTGGGCAGACGGGATATCATATTCTTGGCCGCCACTTCCATCACCTTGCGCAGGGTAATCGACTTTTCCAGCACATCATCGGTTGAGTATTGCAGCTCCTCGACGCCTTCCCAGGCGATGCTCCCCTCGTTTGTATCCCAGATCTGGAAGAAAAGCCGGAGGCTGGCAGATTTCGTTCCTATCACGCGAAGCCCGAAAGCACTGAAGCGGCCGTCAGTCCCCTGCTGAAATCCCGAGAGCTTGAGCTGCGCCACGTAACGCGCTGTCGTCACGTTGCCCAGCTGCTGCAGGACGTCGCGGCTGAATATTCCCGTGTTGCTGTATTCCACATACATGAGCTTGTATTTCTCCGACAGACCGGCCTTGTTGACGGCGTTGAGCGTCTCGGGCAGGGTGATGCAACGCACGGCCGGCCTCTCTTTGACGAGCACATCGGCAAAAACCAGCGCGACCGATTGTTTTTCTTCCTCCTGGCCGGTGACGGTGGACGGCGTAATGAAGGCCACACCATATCTCTCAAGATCGTCGGGACCGAGCGATATCGATTTGCTGCTTGCCGTGGAATAGACCTGGGGCATCCAGCAACCGCAGATGAGGCACAACAGAGCCATCCCGATGACCCCCATCCACTGAACCCTGTGAAAATAGTACTTGCTTTCCATAATCTCACCTTTTGGCATGAAAACCTGACAGAACTCTTTAGTATTAGGATAATCCCTGCAAATGCGATTTGCCAGAGAAAAAAGTGCTCTAGGTGAGACTCCATGAAGCAGGGCCGCGAAAGCGATTACTTCATGAATCCAAACAGAAAAAAGGCGACAAGAATCCGGTAAATACCGAAGGGAATGAAGGTGTGCGTCTGGATGAATCGAAGCAGGAATTTGATGCTCAGCAGGGCCACGATGAAAGCGGTGACAAAGCCCGCGATCAAAAAATCGATCTGGGGAAGCGACATCTGGGAGGCCGACTTCATCAGATCGTAGACCGTTGCGGCCAGCATGGTGGGCACGGCGAGCAGAAAGGAAAACTCCACGATGGTCTTCCGCTTCATCCCCAGCATGAGCCCGCCGATGATCGTGGAAGCCGAGCGGGACACCCCCGGGACCATGGCGATGGATTGGAAGAGCCCGATGATAACGGCATGCTTGTATGAAATCTGGGTGATGCCCCCCGTGTCATCCTCCTTTTCCCGGTGCCAGAGCTCGAAAACAATCAGGAACACCCCTCCGAGAAACAAAGACCACAGAACGAGATTCGGTAACCCCAGCAGATAGCCCTTGACGACCTTGTAAAAAGTCAGGCCCAGGATACCCGTGGGGATGAACGCCACGATCACCCGTTTGATGACCTCCAGGTTCACCAGCAGAAGACGCCAGTACAGAGCGACGACAGACAGGATGGCCCCGACCTGGATCGAGATCTCGAAGCTCTTGAGAAACTCCGTGTGCTCAAGCCCCATAAGATGAGATGCCAGGATCATGTGCCCCGTTGACGAGATGGGCAGAAACTCGGAGATACCCTCGACGATACCCAGGATGACCGCGGTCTGCAGATCCATGCCTTTGCCTCCTCAGCTTCGATTCCTTGCCTGCCGTCTGGCCCGGATCACCTCGACAACACTGGGCAGAACGGACAGGACGATGATGGCAAGGATGACCATGGTGAAATTCGTTTTCACGAAGGGAAGATTCCCGAAGAAGAAGCCCCCCAGCACAAAGACAAAGACCCAGGAGAGGGCCCCCGTGATATTGAAGAACAGAAAGCGGGGATAGGTCATGCTCCCGATGCCTGCCACGAACGGAGCAAAGGTCCGGATGATCGGCAGGAACTTTCCCAGAAAGACCGTCTTGCCGCCGTATTTCTCATAGAAATGCCGGGTCCGGTCCAGATACTCCTGGCGGATCCAGCGACTCTTCTTTTTTTCGGCCATCCTCGGACCGAAGAAGTGCCCCACCCAGTAATTCACGTTGTCGCCGATGATGGCCGCAAGCGGCAGAAGCATGAGGAGCGTGTTTCGATCCAGGTCTTTCCGGGCAGCGAAGGTCCCCACAACGAACAGGAGGGAATCCCCCGGGAGAAAAGGAGTGACGACGAGTCCCGTTTCGCAGAATATGATGAGAAACAAAATCGCGTAGGTGTAGGTCCCGTACTGCTGGAGGATCCCGCCGAGATGCCGGTCAAAGTGGATGAGGAAGTCGATGTAGCTGAAAATGAAATCCATTCGGGTCTATCGGGTCTTTCTGGTCTTGTATGTTTACTTCAGTCTTCCAAAATCCGTTTCAGTTAGATAAAAGGTCTTTCATGGTTTGATCTCGGCGTGGCAGACCGTTTTGGTCTGGGGCCTCGAGCCCGCCGAATAGCCTGGGTCGCCACGCCGTAT
>DATJPI010000061.1:0-2427 GCA_035506495.1 Syntrophales bacterium | reverse complement strand
ACCATTGCCGCGTCCCTGCGCAATGCCGAAAGGCCCCTTGTCCTCTCCGGCAGCTCCCTTTCGAGTGAGGCCATAATACGGGCTGCGGCGCAGGTGGCCCGTGCCCTTTGTGATGCCGGGAAAGAGGCCCTTCTGTGCCTCATCACGCCGGAGTGCAACAGCCTCGGGTCGGGCCTCCTGTGCGGAAAGCCTCTGGAGGAGGCCGCCGGCGCTCTGGAGACGGGGGAGGCGCAGACAGTGCTCATTGTCGAGAACGACCTTTACCGCCGCGCGGGCTCGTCTCTTGTGGACCGGCTCCTCGGTGCGGCCCGCCGCGTCATCGTCATCGATCACACCAGCAGTGAAACCTCTTCCAGGGCGGATGCAGTCCTGCCGGCGGCAACCTTTGCCGAGCAGAGCGGCACCCTCATCAGCCTCGAAGGGCGGGCCCAGCGATACTTCGCCGCCATGCCCCCCGCGGGGGACGTCCGTGAGAGCTGGCGCTGGCTTGTGGACATCATGCGCGCCGGTGGGCGCCCCCATATCCCCGACTGGCGGAATCTCGACGATGTCACCGCCGCCATGATCGATGCCGTTCCTGCCCTGAAGATCCTCCGCTACGTGGCGCCCGCCTCTGATTTCCGGATGACGGGGAAAAAGATTCCGAGACAGCCCATCCGGTACAGCGGCCGCACGGCCATGACAGCAAACCTGGATGTACGCGAACCGAAGCCGCCCGATGACCCCGACTCGCCGTTGGCCTTTTCCATGGAAGGGTGCGAGACAGCCCCGCCGCCTGCCCTTCTTCCCCGGTTTTGGGCGCCGGGGTGGAACTCGGTGCAGTCCGTCAATAAGTTCCAGAACGAAGTCGGGGGAGCGCTCCGGGGTGACGACCCCGGTCTGAGGCTTTTTGCGCCGGCCGGGATGGATGAGTCCGCCTACAGACGTGACATTCCATCCGCCTTCGAAGCCCGCGAGGGGGAGTGGTTGGCGGTGCCGCTCTGGCATGTCTTCGGCTCCGAGGAGTTGAGCCATCTTGCCCCGGGCATCGCCGCGGTGAGCCCGCAGCCTTATGTGGCCGTGAATCCCGGCACGGACGAGAAGGCCCGCTTCGGCGAGGGGCGGATCGTCTGCATCGCCCTGGGAGGCCGGGAATTGCGGGTCCCGCTGAAATACGAACCATCGCTGCCTCGCGGCGTTGTCGGACTGCCTGCGGGCCTGAAAGGGTTCACGGGGATCACTCTCCCCGAATGGTGTGTCATCCGATTGCCGGCTGACGAGGGGAACGAATGAAATGAGCGCGACGAAAACCCTGATCCTCATCGCCGCTGTACTGGTTGCGGCCCTTGCTGTCGCCGGGTGGAACATCTGGCTCGAGCGGCGCCTGCTTGCCCTCTGGCAGGACCGCTACGGCCCCAACCGGGTCGGTCCCTTCGGCCTTCTGCAGGTCCTGGCCGACATGATCAAGATCTTCACCAAAGAGGACTGGATCCCGCCCTTTGCGGACAGGCCCGTCTTCGTCATCGCCCCGGGGATTGTCGTCGCCACAACACTCGTCGCCTTTGCCGTGATCCCCTTCGCGCCGGGAGTACAGGTGTCAGGCCTCGGCATCGGCGTGCTGTTCTTCCTGGCCATGATAGCACTGGGGGTCTACAGCGTCGTCCTGGCGGGCTGGGCGTCGGACAGCAAGTACGCCCTCATCGGGGGGCTGCGCGCGGTGGCGCAGATGCTGGGTTACGAGATGTACCTGGGCCTTTCCCTCATGGGGGTCGTGATGCTGGCGGGATCCTTCAACCTGCGCCTGATCGTGGAGGCGCAGCGCAGCCTCTGGTTCTGCATCCCGCAGTTTCTCGGCCTTGTGATTTTCTTCATCGCGGGGGTTGCCGAGGCGCACCGGCTGCCCTTCGATCTCCCCGAGGCGGAAAGCGAGTTGGTGGCCGGGTATCACTCGGAGTACTCGGGGATGAAATTCGCCCTGTTCTTCTTCGGCGAATATCTGGGCATCACGCTCATTTCCGCCATGATCACGACCCTCTTCTTCGGCGGCTGGCTGGGGCCCTGGCTTCCGCCCCTGGCCTGGTTTGCCCTGAAGACCTTTTTCTTCATCTGCTTTTTCATCCTGCTCCGGGCGTCCCTGCCGAGACCGCGCTACGACCAGCTCATGGCCTGGGGCTGGAAGATCATGCTGCCGCTGGTGCTGGCCAACATCCTTGTCACGGGCGCCGTCATTGTGACGTGGGGGTAAGGAACTCATGTGGAGTCATCTCCGATCCATGTGGCTCGTTTTCCTACACGCTCTCCGGAAGCGGGAGACGGTGCTGTACCCCGAGGTCAAGCCTCCCATCCCGCCGAGGTGGCGCGGGCGGATCATCCTCTCCCGGGACCCCGACGGCGGGGAGCGCTGCGTGGCCTGCTATCTGTGTGCCGTGGTCTGCCCCGTTGACTGCA
>DATJPI010000060.1:0-2963 GCA_035506495.1 Syntrophales bacterium | reverse complement strand
AGAGCGGCGTTGCGCGCGCCCGCCTTCCCGATGGCCATGGTCGCTACAGGTATACCTCCTGGCATCTGGACAGTGGAGAGAAGCGCATCGAGCCCCCCGATGGAGGTAGAATCGATGGGCACCCCGATGACGGGAAGCCGTGTCTGAGAGGCGATCACCCCTGAAAGGTGTGCTGCCGCGCCGGCCCCGGCGATGATGACCTTAACCCCTCGCTCTTCTGCCATCCGTGTGAATTGGCTCGTCCGCTCAGGGGCGCGGTGGGCCGAAGTGATAAAGAGCTCATAGGGTATGCCGAACTTCTTGAGCGTCTCCAGGGCCTCCTTCATGATTGGAAGGTCCGAATCGCTCCCCATCAACACGCTCACCACTGGGCCGACTTTTTTCTTCATATTTTCACTCCTGAAGGTGGTCGGCAGGAAAAAGGTTCAAGGTTAAAGGAAAAAGGTTTTTCCCGTTTTATCTCGTTCTACCTTTATCCTTTGTCCTTTTTCCTTTGACCTCGTCTAATGTTTGAAATGCCTCACGCCTGTGAAGATCATTGCAATCCCATGCTCGTCGGCAGCCTGGATCGATTCTTCATCCCGGATCGATCCACCGGGCTGGACAATGGCCGTGACCCCGGCCTTTGCCGCCGTGTCGACAACGTCGCGGAACGGGAAGAAGGCATCGGAGCCCATGACGGTACCCTTCGTGGAGCTTGTTGCTTTCATAATGGCGATCTTCACCGAATCCACACGGCTCATCTGACCTGCGCCGACGCCCACAAGCTTGTCCTTCTTCGCAAGCACGATGGCGTTTGACTTCACGTGCTTGACCACCCTCCAGGCAAAGTCGAGGGCCTGGAATTCTTCCTCGGAGGGGCTACGCTTCGTGACGACCTTCGCCGTGCGGACATCCATGTCATCGGCGTCCCTTTCCTGGACGAGAAGCCCGCCCACGACGCGACGGAAATCGAAGCCCTTTTTGCCGGCGGCGCAGGACTCCCCAATCTCGATGAGACGGAGGTTTTTCTTCGATTCGAAGGCCTTCAGGGCCTCAGGCTCGAATTTCGGCGCGATCACGACCTCCAGGAAGAGCTTGGCGATTTCCTCAGCGGCTTTCTTATCGACGGGCCGGTTTACGGCAACGATGCCTCCGAAGGCGGATAGGGGATCCGTCTCGAGAGCTTTCTTGTACGCATCGAGCAGATCTCCCTTCGATGTGGCGGCCCCGCAGGGGTTGGCATGTTTCATGATGACCGCTGTGGGCAGCTCGAAATCGCAGGCCATCTGCCAGGCAGCATCGCTGTCCATGATGTTGTTGTAGGAGAGCTCCTTCCCCTGGATCTGCCTGCCGCCTGCGATACCGGGCAACAGCTGCGCCCCCTCGCGGTAGAAGACGGCCTTCTGGTGAGGGTTCTCTCCGTACCGCAGGTCCTGGGCTTTCAGGAACTGCAGGGTATAGACATCGGGGAAGTCCTTCTTCCCGCCGCCGGGCAGGATCGTTCCCAGCCAGTTGGAGATGGCGGCATCGTAGCGGGCCGTAAGCTGGAAGGCCTTGGTCGAGAGCACGAAGTTCGTTTCCTCCGAGACCTCACCTCCTGTTTTTTTCATCTCTTCGAGGATTTTCGGGTAATCGTCAGGGTCGGTGACAATACTTACGAAACGATAGTTCTTTGCCGCAGAGCGGACCATGGTGGGCCCGCCGATATCGATGTTTTCGATGGCTTCCTCGAGGGTGCAGCCTTCCCTTGCCACGGTGTCCTCGAAGCGGTAAAGGTTGATGACGGCCATGTCGATCATCTCGATCTCGTGCGCCTTGGCTGCCGACATGTGCTCTTCGTGATCTCGCAGCGCGAGCAATCCCCCGTGAACCTTCGGGTGCAATGTCTTGAGCCTGCCGTCCATCATCTCAGGGAACCCCGTGTAGGCGGATACGTCGGTGACATCAATCCCCGCCGCCTTGATCTGGGCCGCCGTGCCTCCGGTCGAGAGGATCTCGACGCCGAAGGCCTTCAAGCCTTTCGCAAACTCCACGATGCTCTTCTTGTCCGTGACGCTGATCAGCGCGCGCCTCACCTTGTTGCCCATTCGTTGCTCCTCTGCTTTTAAGTAAATGAAATATGGAATGATGGAGTAATGGGTTTCGAAAAGATCTGTATCCCAGATGCCTATATCCCAATACTTTAATCACCCGAGTATTTTTTTCATGTGGTCGATGCGCCGTTGGATAAGCTCCTTCGTCCCGATGTCGGGCCTGTGATCGACGGGGCCCTTCACGGCCGAAATGGCGCTCTCGGCGATCTTTTCCGCTTCGTCCAGGCTCTCGGCGATGCCGACGACCCCGATGGCCCGTGATGTCGTCATGTAAAGCCCGTCGGCCTTCTTGTCCACCGAGGCATAGTAGAGTCTCGCGGAGCCCACGTCGCCCACGTCGATTTTGGCCGAGGTCGACTTCGCGTCGGGGTGGTCTTTGGGGAGGCCGTAGGCCCTGGGCACGATGTACTTGCAAACAGTTGCCTTCTTTTCGAACTCCACGGGGAGCCTGTCCAGGGTTCCATTGACGACGGCGCGGCAGATCTCGACGAAGTCCGTCTTGAGAAGCGGCAGGATGTTCATGGCTTCGGGGTCACCGAAGCGGGCGTTGTACTCCACGAGCCGGACGCCGTCTCGCGTGATGATGAAACCGCCGTACATGATGCCCTTGTAGTAATCGCCCGTCTCCTTATAGATGGCCTCTGCAACTTTCTGCGTGATGGTAAGCCCGGCCTGGACGTCCCCGGGTCGCATGAAGGGCAGGCTGTGATCCCCGTCGGAGTATGAGCCCATTCCCCCCGTGTTGGGTCCCCTGTCGCCCACGAAGCGCCGCTTGTGATCCTGGACGGGCGGTGTGGCAACGACGGTCATGCCGTCGGAGATGCACTGCAGCGAAAACTCCTCGCCCTCGAGTTTCTCCTCGATCACCACAGCGGAGTGTTCCTGCAG
>DATJPI010000059.1:0-2864 GCA_035506495.1 Syntrophales bacterium | reverse complement strand
AGTCCGGATAGCACTTGATGAACAGGAAAAATGATGTCAAGGTAAGCAGCACTTAACAAACCGAGATCCATAAGAAAAACAGATTATGGTACGTATAGCTTCCTGAAATGCGCAGAGAGCTAATACGGCTCTCGATAGCAGATTACCACTGGCAATCGTTAGAGCGAAAATCGATAAGAAGCGGGGATTGCTATCCCCTGATCTAATGGGAAAGGTGATTCCCGAAATCTGGATTTGAGATATTCCCTAGAAAGATGTAGATTTCAACCGATGATCAACAGGGATGACACGATATGAAAAAACTGTTGCTTCCCGTATTTTGGGGTTCCGTCTTTTTGATAATTCTATTTTCATGCGGGCCGGGAACCGTTCATGTGAAGCAGGAACGCTTCTCTCGAACCGGAATGGAATCGCAGGAAACGGCGGTCATTTTGCTCGAAAGTTATGTTGACGACAACAAGAGAAAAGATTCTGAAGAGAAGGAACAAGAGCTCACCGACTGCATGAGACAGGCGATATCTGACGGTCAGCTGATACAGACCACTGTAACGGGGATCGATTTTAGAGCAACATTATTTCCTGGAATAAAATTTGAAAACGCGCCGAGGTCGTCCGAAGCCCTGCTGGATTTGTTAAAAAACGATGATGTACAAAACCGAATATTAGCGATGAGCGTTCGATATTTTATCATTGTCGATATTCGGACGTATTCGTCGGATAAGACCATGACACCCCTTCTGGGTTCTTCTACACGCAGTTCAATATTCCATGCCACCGTCCTCGATGCAAAGCACCGGATGAAATCAGGTGAGATATATTCAGATTCTGTCGGTAGGGTTGGATCGAACCTGTCAATATTTTCAAGCACGGAGCGCGATGCTTGTTCAGGTCTGGCTAAGGCCGTTAACCTTTTTATTACATCGACTGAAGAGCCTGCGCCGGTAAAAGCGCAATGACCCTGTTGAGGGATCGTAATCTCCGACTGACCCTGAGAAGGATCAAGCGCCGGGGCGGAAATGGCCCCGCTCTTTGATTCCCCTCCACTGCCAATCCGCTATCCGTTTCTTTCGTCTGGCCTGAGGACTTGTGGGTGAAAGCCACAAGTACTAATGGATCATAGATGGCAGGATGGTGGTACGTAGGCTCAGTCGAACAGGGTCGTGATCCGGTCGACGGCGGATTCCACGAGTGCGATCGTTTCGGGCGATAGGTTGCGGTGGAAGTCGAAGTCGCGGCCGCGGATCGAGACGAGGTATCCCTCGAGGTCCCGGCCGTGAATCGCCTTGAAGAAGGCAAGGAGCGTGGCCGGGCTCATGTGGTGAGTGAAGGTCAGGCCGGCCTCGTCGGGTGAGACGGCCGCACAGTAGAGGTCCTCCAAGGCCGGATCGACATGAGCGTCCACGAAGACGACCCGGTCGTAGCCCTCAAGCAGGTCCATCATCTCCGGCACCAGCTGGCCGATGAAAACGGAATCCGCCTCGGAGCCAAGATCTTCGAGCCCCGTGTTGTCCTCCTCCAGTGCCGTTTTCCCGAGGCGCCGCCTCAGGGCATTGACCACATGGAAGGCCACGCCGTCGTCGGCGCGGTCCAGGTTGCCAAAGCCTATCACCAGAGTTCGGGTCATTGCTCTATCCCTCTGCGTCGGAACGGAGAAGCGGGTGAGCGCCTAGCGCCCACCCGCTTTCGTTTGCCATTCGTAGAGAATCGATGAATCAGCGCGCGATGCGGTCCAGCACGGTCCCGTCGGCGGCCATCAGCGTGATCTCCAGGGGCATCTTGCCGATGGCGTGGGTCGCGCAGGACAGGCACGGGTCATAGCAGCGGATGGCCGCCTCGACCCGGTTGAGCATGCCCTCGGTGAGTTTGTTGCCGTTCACGAAGGCCTTCGCCACAGCACCCGAGGCCGTGTGCATGGCCCAGTTGTTGTTGCCCGTGGCGACGATGAGGTTGACCCTCGTCAGAACGCCGTTCTCGTCGGTGCTGTAGTCGTGGATCAGCGTCCCGCGGGGCGCTTCGATGACACCGACGCCTTGGCCGGGGAGCTGGAGCTTCGGATCATTGCGGACATCTTTGGAGAGGATGTCCGGGTCGTCCAGGAGTTGGCCCACGCGCTCGAGGCCGTAGACGAGCTCGATCATGCGAGCGTAGTGGTAATAGAGGGACCCTTCGACGGGTTTGCCGCCGTTGATCGTCCGGAACTGCTTGAATTCCTCGTTTGCCACGGGCGTGCCGATCTTGTCGATCACGTTCATGCGCCCCAGGGGTCCCACCCGGTAGAATCCCCGCGGGAAGCCCTGCTTGCGATAGTAGGGGTGCTTGAGGAATGACCAGGGCTCCACGTGCTCCCCGATGTGGGACAGGTAGGCCTCTGATTTGAACTGGGCGAGGTATTTTCCCTCGGCGTCCTTCACGCGGATCTCGCCGTCGTAGAGCTGAAGGCCCCCTTCCTCGTCAACAAGCCCCATGTAGTTGGAGGGGAACGACGCGAACGTATCGGCCAGGGCCTTGTTGGATTCCAGCCAGCCCCGCGCAATGCTGAGGGCCACTTTGCCGATCTCGGTCATGCCGTCGAGCTCGGCGGCAATAGCGTCGCGATCCGCGGAGGTAAGGGGTGCGTTGACCCCGCCGGGTACGCAGAGGTTGGGGTGTACGCGCTTGCCCCCGCCCAGCCGCGAGATGATCTGCTGGCCGTAGCGGCGCAGATGCACGGCTTTGACCGCCAGTTCGGGGTTGGCCTTGATGATCCCGAAGACGTTACGATCTTTCGGGTCGGCATCGAATCCCAGGAGTAGATCGGGAGCCGCGAGATGGAAGAAGTGCATCCCGTGCGACTGGATGATCTGGCCCATGTGGATCAGCTCGCG
>DATJPI010000058.1:0-6252 GCA_035506495.1 Syntrophales bacterium | reverse complement strand
CACTCCGAGATTTGGGAAAAAGGACCCTTACCGGATCCTGGCCTATTCCGAGATGATGCCATCGCCGTGGATCGGGTGGCGCCCCTACGGCAAAGACCACCTTGCCCCGCGAAACCCTGAGGATCCCTTTACCTGGCTCGTAAACGAGCGGGAACAGGCCATGGAGCTGGGCCCGGGCCTTCAGCTCATCGTCCGTCAGGTCCTGCCGGCACTGATACGCCTCGACAGGGAGCAGCCGGCCCAGGGCATCAACCGAGCGAAGCTCGAAGGGAATGCCTATTGGCCGAAAGAGCTGGCCGAGCTGCCGGGCGCCATCCCGCACGAGCGATACGTGACCTTCATGCCCCTGGCCCTTTCGAAAGCTCAGGATGACAAGGGGCGCGTGCGCTGGATGTTTTACGGGAGCAGTGAGCAGGGACCCGACCGGGCGTTCTGGAAGAGTTTTTACCATGCGCCGGGCCGGGAACGGCCTCCCGAGTACGCCGTCGATTTCATCCGCCGGCTGCTGCGATCGGCTTACGGCGAGAAACCGGAGCAATTGACCGATCTGCGGCATGCCGGTTTCCGCATCCTCCCCGGTTCTGGGGAGACTGTCTGTAAATCATGGAGGCAGGATCCCCTGCCGAGTTGGACAAAACCATTTCTTCTCGAGGAACGGGAGTCCCTACAGGGGGTCAAATACCTGCTCACCTTCCGTCCCTTCGGCACGTTGCCGCAGGCCATACGGAGGGCCTACCTGGCCGGGAAGCTTCACCTGCTGCCCTTCCCCGGGAGCCTGATCTTCTGGGGTGCGCCGCCCTTCCTGAAGATGCAGTCCGAATTCCCCCTGGCGGCGCAAATCCCCCTGCTCAACGTGTGCGACCGCCATGAAGCGCCGCTGGGGCTGCGCATCCTGCAGTCGGGCTGGCTGGACGAGCCCCGCGCGGACAGGCCGGAGCAGGAAAAGATCCGTGACAAGCTGCGCAACACCTACCGGCGGACCCACCGCTGGGAACGAATCGAACAATTCCAGGACGAGCTCGCTGTCGTGGGCGACGAAGCCCGCCTGGCGCATGTGCTGTTCAGCACCGACCCGGACGTTGTCGGGCTCTACGGCAAGCCGATGGCGCGAAACTCCCAGATCTGGACGGATCAGTACAGACTCCTTCTTGACGGGCCGCGCGCCGGCCGCGAGGAACTGCGCCGCGCCGCCCTGGCACTTTCCAAAGGCGGCCGTTTCGGATACCGGATCTACTATCCGCCGATGCGGGTCGGGAAATACGAGGTCTTCTGGCATCTGCCCCTGGTTTCCTTTCTCGATCCGGAGACGGGCAACCCAAAACTGCTCGATGACGCGCCGCTGGGTTACCTGACTGCCTGTCGCGCGGATGAGCCGGACCTGGCGCGGCCTGTCGAGCTCTGGCCTGAACTGCGGAGGCGACCCGAATTCATCGCGAGCGTGTGGGGCTACAAGAAGGCCTTTGGGCACCGCGACCATCAGATCGCGCTCAATGCATTCAAGCTCATGACGGTCTGGGATTCCCTCGGCAAGAGGATCCTGCCCTGGGATTTCGCCCGACATATCACCGTGATCCCGAAGGGCCAGACCCTTGAACAGTGGCTCGATCAGGTCGCCCGTCAGAACAGCCCCACGTCCTACGGGTTCCTGCTGTATCACACCCTGCGTCTGATCATCTCACCCCGGAATGACCTTGCGCTGGACCCCCTTCCTGAGCCGATCACGTATCCCTACACGGCCACCCGTACCTTTGAAGTCGAGTACTGGAAGACCATCGCCCGGCTGGCTACGGGCCGCTTCATCAACAAGGACAACGCCGATTGCGTGCGCGACCCGGCCACGCAAAAACTCCTGAAGCACAAGAAACGCGACCTCGATGCCCTGGGGGACTGGCTGCTCGCTCACTACCAAAAGCTGATCGCCCGGCATGGAATGCGCGGCAAGGCCTTTGCGGGCGAGCTGCCCTTTCGGTGGCAGACCGATTTTGATTATCCCTGGATGGACGGCTGGCTGGCCAATCAACGGGGGACGCTGAGAGAGCGCAACCTGCTCGTGGTGATACCGGGAAAAGATCGCAGCAGGGCGGTGATCATGGCCGATCACTACGACACCGCCTACATGGAGGACCTCTACTACAAAGAGAAGGGCGGGAAGCTAGCGCGCGTGGCCGCGGCCGGCGCCGATGACAATCACTCCGCAACGGCCGCGCTCATGCTGGCAGCACCCGTCTTTCTAAAGCTCAGCCGCGCCGGCAAGCTCAACTGCGATGTCTGGCTCGTGCACCTGACCGGCGAGGAGTTCCCATCGGACTGCATGGGCGCCCGTCACCTCGCCCAGTCACTCGTGGAGGGCACCCTGAAACTGCATACCCCCGGCAAAAAGATACATGACCTCTCTAAGGTCAGGATCGAAGGCGTTTACGTCCTCGACATGATCGCCCACAACCGCGACCGCGACCGCGACGAGTTCCAGATCTCGCCGGCACTGAACCGGCAGTCAGCCTGGCTGGCCTACCAGGCGCACCTGGCCAACATGATCTGGAACGCCCAGGCAGAGAAGTGGAACCGCAAACCGGCGCGACGCCATCGCAGAGAGGGCCGACGCAGCTCCGACGGTATCACGATCCCGCCGATCGCTCGTCATCCCCGGCTGCGCGGCGAGATTCGTCTGCCGGGCGACATGCGCAGCTCGCTGTTCAATACGGACGGCCAGATTTTCTCCGATGCGGGGATCCCGGCGGTGCTCTTCATGGAAAATTACGACATCAACCGCGTTGGTTACCACGACACCCACGACAACATGTCCAACATCGATCTCGACTACGGGGCCGCCGTGGCGGCCATCGCCATCGAATCGGTGGCGAGAGCCGCAACGGTGACGATGGAAGCAATATCTTAAATCTGCATCCTGTTTTCTGCCTGCTCATTGCAGCCCATCATCCTTTTTTCACAAAGAGAAGGGGAATCAGCCAAAACGGCTGATTCCCCTTCTCTTTTCTGCAGGTCGATGGGTCTGCTGAATCGCGTGCCTAATTCAGATCGCTGTCCTTGTAGTATTTCGTCCCTTTCCCCGTGATCTCCGCGGCGAGGCCCGTGTCGGTAAGCTGATACATCCAGACACCGGGCGCAACAGAGACAGCCCCGGCCAGCGCGGCTCCCTGATCGCCGGCCTTTGCCGCGGCCGTGGTCTGCCCGCCGAACTCCCAGCCTGAATTCACAAAATCATTCAAGGCCTTCTGCGTGTCGAACACAAAGACCACCCGGAACTTCTTGACCCCCATTCCCAGACCGGCCTGGACCTCGACCATCTTCATATAGGTCGTTTGCTTCGTCTTGTTGTCGAAGGCCAGGCCGCTGCCGCTGCCTCCCCCGGCTACGAAGATCTTCATGCCAAAATTGCTGAACGTGGCGTATCCTGCGGCATTGGCAATGGCTTTCTGCGCGGAAGGCTGGGCCTTGTAAAGTCTTGCCAGAGTTTCCCGCGACATTTTCTGCACTTCCTTCTGCTTGTCTGCCTTCGATGCACTCCATGCGGGCAAAGCGGCCAGCACAAGCAGGAGCGAAAGCGTGAAGGCCAACGGTCCTGCAAAACCATTCTTTCTCATGATCTCTCCTTTCTGGTGGTGTATCTTTTCAATGAGTACCTCCGTACCGTGACGACAGGCGATGGATGGTTGTTTCCTTCAATCGCCTTTACCACTGGCCTGTCACCGCAGCCGGCGGGTTCAGGACAATGCGTTTTTCTAATTGGAATCTTTCCAATAGGGAAGCCATCGGGTGATGACTTCTTTCAATGTCCCGTCTGCCTTCCAGCTGCCAAGGATCGCATTTGCCTGCAGGAAAAGATCCTGATCATCTCTTCTGATACCCCAGCCGAGATAGTCCTCGTTAAAGGGTGTCAGAAAGGCCCGGAGCTTTCCTTCATTTTGCGAGGCGAGCCAGATCACGGAAGGGGAATCATTCACAAACAGATCGATCCTTCTGTTCTCCAGAGGATATACCGCATCCCCTGCCGAGAGAAGGAGCCGGATGGTTGCTGTTTTCGAAAACTGGTTGCGTACGTAAACTTCTGCGGTTGTGCCTTTGACGACTCCCACGGTCGCACCGCTTTCCTTGATGCTGCTCAACGAATTGTACTTGGAGACATCTTCAGCGCGCATCAGGGTCATGAGACCGACTTTGAGATAGGGCTCCGTGAAGTTGATCCGGACTTTTCTCGCCTCGTTAATCGTCATGCCCGACATGATGATATCGAACTTTCCTTCCATCAGGGCAGGAATCAACTCGTCCCAATCCACCTCAACAAACTGGCAGGGTCGACCAAGGTCCCTTGCGAGCCGGATGGCAAGATCCGCCTCGACTCCTTTGATTTCTTTGTTCTGCTTGAAGATGATGGGAGGATAATTGGGGGTGATTCCTACCAGAAGGGGTTTCGGCTTTGGCGTGTCTGCCTCTTTGACAGGAGCTGAAGCACAGCCAGTAAAAAAAGCGGCGCAGAGGATAACGATGAACGTCCTTCCCCATATATTTGCCATGCAATTCCCCTTTCCCTGTATCTGGAAGCAAAGAAAGAAAAAGAACTCTTCCGACGACACTTTACATTCTGCGCGCGATGAGCTTTTTCTAGGTCGATGCTGTCTTCCGGGACGATTTCTTGCGGGGCTTGGCCTGTGGCTTCCCCATGCCAAGCATGAACGACCCGATCTGATCACCCCGGCCTCTTTCAAAGACGAGACTCAGGCGGTTGAATACGGCTTTACTCCGTTTATGCCGTCCTCTCACATAATTTAAGAAGCCATCGACAATATGACGAGCAGTCTTCAGATCCTCAGGAATCATCCGGGCCTCGGCAAATCCGGCTTTTTCATATTTTACCACGATTTCATAGATAACGGCCCCTACGTCTGCGATACCCTCGACTTTATAAGTCTTCATTTGCCTCCCTCCTCATTGAGGTTTTACAATAAGATAATATCAACTTGAACATGGATGTCAATTCGATTAGCGAGGACAGTTCTATTTTTTTTGAAGATCATCGAGAGCTGCAAAGTGATACGCGTCAGCATCTGTAGGCGTAGATGAGCTCACTTCCCGTCTTCTCTCCCGAAGGAGGGAAAGCTGAGTTCATCGTTCTTTCTTTTGCCACAAACGATTGCCGATGATTCTCTTTAAAAGGATGCGGAACTCCATTTCACCGCTTTCAGGAAGGAAATCGCTCGGAAGGTGCTGAGCATTCTATCCCATCACCGCCCACCACACTCCTGCGTCACCTCGATACGTTCCCTTCTCTTTCCATGGCCGCAACAAGGTTCTTCGAACCCAAGCCCCACCGGGAGACGGTTTTTATGGCTTCCGTGAAGGGCACGTCCACGGGATGAACCCGTTTCCGATCGAGAATGTAAACGGCGCCGGCAAATGGGGTGGGAATCGATGGCACAAATACCGTGTAGCGCCCGTCCTCGAACTCCTCAATGATGAATGCGGGGATGAGGGCTTCATCGCTCTCGAACAAGGCGGGTTTCCAGATGTTCTCCCGGCTTTCCCCCGCCACCTGATGGGTGAGGCTCCGGATGAGTGTATAGCCCGGGATTCTCTCAAGGAACGTTTTCTCGATCCGCTCCCGTACCCCCTGCCCTGCCCGAGTGCGCACGGCAACACCGATCAAGAAGCAGATCGTAAGCACGAGGAGAAGGGACAGAATCATATCAGCGGGAAGCGTGTCGGGCAGGAGATGAGCGAACGGTCGCACCAGGCCCGCGACCGATTTCATTCCCTTGAGCAACAGCAAGACGGCGAGGTATATCGGAACGACGATGATCAGGCCGACAAGCACCGCTTTTGCGACGAACATGAATGCCTTCTTCATAGCACCACCCTTTTCCGCTCTGGAAGGTCAACTCTTGAAAGACAGTCGCTGACCTTTCATGTGTCACTCTTCCAGGCAGAGGTGATCAAAGATTAGTTTTTCGAGGATTGAAAAACCAAAAAATACTGCTTGGGCAGAAAATCGTGCATTTGCACGAGTACGTAACCGGATGCAGTTAACTCCGCTTTGATGGCCTCCGGAGTGCTGCGTGCACTCTTGGGAGGGCCGTCCGGCGAATCCATGCGAAAATCGATGATCGCGACACGACCTCCTGGCTTCAGATAATCGTGAAGCTTGCGAAAGTAACGGTCGCGACCCTCAATGTGATGGAACGTGTCTACCATGATGATGAGGTCCACTTTTTCAGGCAGGCGGGGATCATCCGGGGC
>DATJPI010000057.1:0-5538 GCA_035506495.1 Syntrophales bacterium | reverse complement strand
CTGTTGACTCTGAGCACGATCTCCGTCTCCTTGCCGGTCTTCACGCGCTCGTAGAGTTCGCTGAAGACGGGCGCCACGGCATCGCGGAAGCGGTCTTTCCAGTCCAGGGCCCCGCGCTGGGCCGTGGTGCTGCAGTTGGCGTACATCCAGTCCATCCCATTCTGGGCGACCAGCGGCATAAGGCTCTGGGTGAGCTCCTCCACGGTTTCGTTGAAGGCCTCGCTGGGACTGTGGCCGTGCTTGCGCAGCTCGTTGTACTGGGCCTCGAGAACGCCGGCCAGGCACCCCATCAAGACTCCGCGCTCGCCTGTCAGGTCGCTCCACACTTCGTGCTCGAAGCTCGTCGGGAAGAGATAACCGGACCCGATGGCAACGCCCACGGCAAGGGTCCTATCCATGGCCCGCCCTGTTGCATCCTGGAAGACGGCATAGCTCGAGTTGATGCCGCTGCCTGCAAGGTAATTGTCACGCACCGTGCGACCGGCGCCCTTGGGGGCCACGAGGATGACGTCGATATCGGCAGGCGGGATGACCCCCGTCTGCTCCTTGTAGACGATGGAGAACCCGTGGGAGAAGTAGAGAGCCTTCCCCTTGGTGAGATTCGGCTTCAGCTCGGGCCACAGGGACTTCTGCTGGGCATCGGACATGAGGTATTGGAGGATCGTACCGCGCTTGGCGGCCTCCATGAGCGAAAAGAGGTTCTTGCCGGGGACCCACCCTTCCTCAATTGCCTTCTTCGTGTTGTACTCCTCGCCGACGATGACGTTGATTCCGTTGTCGCGAAGGTTCAGGGCCTGGCCGCGCCCCTGAACTCCGTAGCCGATGATGGCCACGACCTCATCCTTGAGAACCTTGCGGGCCTTCTCCAGGGTAAACTCTTCAGAGGTGATGACCTCTTCGACCACCCCGCCGATGTTGAGCTTTGACATGGATTCCTCCTTCCTTTGTGATTAGTAACTTTGGATTCGCGACGCGTGATCAGTGGCCAGTGTCAAATGTGATGCGATACCCCCGCAAAAGAGGCAAGTTTTCCCTTTGCTTCATAAAAACACCAGCCGCTAGCCGCTGATTTTTAGTTTTTGCGTTCCAGCGCGGCAATGCCCGTGCGGGCGATGTCGTCGATCCCGAGGGGCTTTAAAGTCTCAAGGACCTTGTCAACCTCGGCCTTGCTTCCCCTGTACTCCAGGACGCAGTGATCGGAGTTGAATGTCAGGATTTTGCAGTTGAGTTGGTTGATCTTGCGGATCAGCTCGTTCTTGTTGTCCGCCGTGAGGCTCATACGGATCAGCACGAGTTCCCGCTTGACCGTCTCCACGTCGGTGAGGTTCTCCACCTTGATGACGTCGATGAGCCGCGCGAGTTGCGCTTCGATCTTCTGTACAGTGGCCTTCGTTCCGATCGTGGTCAGTATGATCTTGGAGACATCGGGGTTGATCGTGACGTCCACGCAGAGCGTCTCGATGTTGTACCCTTTGCCGCCGAGGGTTCCTGCCACTCGGGCCAGGACGTCGGGCTTGTTGTTGACGAGAAGGGATATGACGTTTTCTTTTTTGTCCATGATTCCGCGCCTTTCTAGAGATTATGATTCGCTGGGGATCCGCTCAGCGGATCCCCAGCTTGGTTGCCTTGCGGCTTGAGCCTTGAGGCTTGTGCCTGCCTTAGTTGGTCATCTCCCTCGTTCCCAGCGTCATCTCGCTGATGGAGGCCCCCGGCCTCACCATGGGGTAGACGCACTCTTCGCGGGCCACCTGGAAGTCCATGATGCAGGGTCGGTTGCTGAAGAGCCCCTTCTCGAGGACGGGCCGGATCTCGTCGGGCGTCTTTGCCCGAAAGGCTTCCCAGCCGTAGGCCTCGGCCACCTTCACGAAGTCGGGCTGGAAGGTCATGTCCGTATTGGAGTAGCGCTTCTCGTAGAAGAGCTCCTGCCACTGGCGGACCATGCCGAGGTAGCCGTTGTTCAGAAGCACGATCTTCACGGGGATGTTGTACTGCATGGCCGTGGCCATCTCCTGGATGTTCATCTGGATGCTCCCGTCGCCGGCGATGTCCACGACGATCCGGTCGGGAAAGGCAAGCTTCACGCCGAGCGCCGCCGGAAAACCGTAGCCCATCGTCCCGAGGCCGCCCGAGGAGATGAACGTGTTGGGGTCGTCATATTTGTAGAACTGGGCCGCCCACATCTGGTTCTGGCCCACCTCGGTCGTGATGATGGCTTTGCCCTTCGTCACCTCGTAGAGCGTCTCGATGACGCACTGGGGCTTGATGACCTTGCCGTCCTGGCAATAACTGAGCGGGGCTTTTTTCTTCCAGGACTCGATCTCTCCGAGCCAGTCCTTGCGCTCTGCATCGGTTGGCGTGTAGTTGTTGTCTTTGAGGAGACGGTTGATGTTCTCCAGCGCGCTCTTCGCGTCGCTCACGATGGGCAGGTCCACGACAATGTTCTTGTTGATCGAAGAAGGGTCCACGTCGATGTGGATGATCTGGGCGTTGGCCGCAAAGGTGTCGATCTTTCCCGTCACGCGGTCGTCGAAACGGGCACCGATGCAGATGAGCAGATCGCAGTGGCTGATGGCCATATTGGCGAAATAGGTGCCGTGCATGCCCGGCATGCCCAGAAAGAGAGGGTCCGAGCCCGGGAAGGCGCCGAGACCCATCAGGGTCGATGTGACGGGTAGTTTCGCCCTTCGTGCGAAGGCCCGCAGCTCATCCGATGCCTTGCCCAGAAGGATGCCTCCGCCGGTCATCAGCATGGGCCGCTTCGAAGCCCTCAGCATCTCCAGGAGCTGGACGTATTTCTTGGAGGATGGTTTGGGCGGCAACGAAAGTTTCGTGGCGTTGATCTTGATCTTTGTGGGGTCGTAGTCGATCTCTGCGGCGATGACGTTTTTCGGCAGATCGACGAGCACCGGTCCGGGTCGGCCCGTGCGGGCGATGTGGAAGGCCTCGTGGATGGTGCTGGCCAGCTCGTCGGGATTGCGAACGAGATAGTTGTGCTTGGTGCAGGGGCGGGTGATACCGGTGATGTCGCACTCCTGGAAGGCATCGTTGCCGATAAGGTGCGTGGGAACTTGACCCGTGAAAACGACGATGGGAATGGAGTCCATGTTCGCCGTGGCGATCCCCGTCACAGTGTTTGTGGCCCCTGGGCCGGAGGTGGCAAGTGCCACGCCGACCTTTCCCGTTGCGCGGGCATAGCCGTCAGCGGCGTGAACTGCGGCCTGTTCGTGGCGGACGAGAATGTGCTTGAAGTTGCTGCGGTAGAGCTCGTCATAGATGTCGATGACAGAGCCACCCGGGTATCCGAACATGACGTCCACTCCCTCCGCCTTCAGGCACTCGATCAAGATCTGGGTTCCTTTCATTTTCACGGGACTACCTCCTCCGATGATGGATCATAATGATTACGGTGCTGAAAAAAAGCCGCGAACGTTTTTCCGTTGCGGCTTTTCTACAAGAAAAAGCCGCGGTCTTTCGGGGGCCGCGGCTCGTTTTGCTCTATGTTTCCATCAGAGAGTGCGAGCTGCGGTCCCCGCCTGTACGATGACGACAACAACGACGACCAGGATGCTCGCGATAATCTGACGGATCATGAGTACTCTCCGGATTTAAAAACGAAGCTCCTTATGCAATAAAACCGCATCTTTGTCAAGCATTTTTTCTTTTTTTGCTTTCTGGCTTGCCGCTTGAGGCTCGCGGTTGCCGGTTTGCGGCGGGCTAGGGCCTGACCGCCTCGCCGGGCTCTTCACCCGTTGCCGGTGCATACTCCTTAGGCGCCGTGCCGTCCAGGAAGCTCTCGAAGACGGAGTCCTTCGCCCCGGGGCTGGCAAGCAGACCCGTCTTTGGGTCGATCCGGGCGAAGATGACGCCCTCGGGAGCCGTGAAGGCCTCCACAGGTTTTCCCGCCAGGGCCTGTTCCATAAAGTAGAGCCAAATCGGGGCTGCGGCCCTGCCGCCCACGCCGGAGCGCCCCATGGTTTTTTCCGCGTCGAACCCGACCCACACGCCAGCCACAAGCGATGGCGTATAGCCGATGAACCACGCGTCGAAGTAGTCGTCCGTTGTCCCTGTTTTACCGGCCACGGGCCTCCCGATGGCCTTGACGCGCTCTCCCGTTCCCTCCTGGACGACGTTTTGCAGAACCGATGTCGTGAGAAAAGCGATGCGCGGGTCGATGGCCTGCTCCACCTGGGGCGCCTGCTCCTCGAGAACGTGGCCCTGCCGGTCGACGATCTTCCTGATGAAGTAGGGCTCCACCCGCTTGCCCCCATTGGCGAGCACGCCGTAGCCCCGGATCATCTCCTGCAGCGTGACCGTCGAGGTTCCCAGTGCGAGCGTGAGATCTCGCGTCAGAGGCGAGTTGATCCCCATATTGTGGGCGTAGTCAATAGCGTAGGCCAGCCCGATCTCCTGAAGAACCTTCACGGTCACCACGTTGCGCGAGAGGGTCAGGGCCGTCCGGAGCGTCGTGGGACCGAAAAATTTATGCTCGAAATTCTGAGGCTTCCACTCGCCGCGGACGGCATCGTTGAAGATGAGGGGCGAGTCGACGATCACCGTGGCCGGCGTCATCCCCTTGTCGAAGGCGGCCGTGTAGACGAAGGGCTTGAAAGAGGAACCCGACCGGCGTCTGGCCTGGGTGGCCCGGTTGAATTCACTTTTCTTGTAGTCCCGCCCCCCGACCATGGCTTTGATCTCGCCCGTCCGGACATCCATGCACAATAGGGCCCCCTGGAGCTCGCCCGCCTGGAATTTCTCGCGCGTCTCCATCTCCTTGAGACCCCTTTCGACAGCTTCGTTTGCGGCCTTCTGCATCGCCACATTGATCGTCGTATAGACCTCGAGACCCTCCCGATAGAGGGCGTCGGCGCCGTACTTTTCCAGGATGTAGCGCCGCACGTTCTCTGTGAAGTAGGGGGCGATCTTCTCGCGGGGCTTCGACGAAGCGAGTTTGATGGGCTCCTTCAAGGCACGGTCCCGGTTTGCCTGCGTGATGTAGCCGTCTTCCTGCATCCGGGTGAGGACGTAGGCCTGTCGCTGGCGTGCCCGTTCCATGTTTACGTACGGGGAGAAGCGGCTAGGCGCCTTGGGAAGCCCGGCCAGGATGGCGGCCTCGGAGAGCGTCAGATTCCGTGCCGATTTGCCGAAGTAGCTCTGCGAGGCTGCCTCGATCCCGTAGGCGCCGTGACCGAGATAAATGTGGTTGAGGTAGAGCTCGAGGATCTCGTGTTTTTTCAGATAGCGGTCTATCTTCCAGGCGAGGATGGCTTCCCGGATCTTGCGTGTGAAGGTCCGCTCCGGCGAGAGATAGAGCGAGCGGGCCACCTGCTGCGTGATGGTGCTGCCGCCCTGGACGATTTCGCCTGCGATCATGTTCTTGACGGAAGCCCTCAGGATCCCGATGAGATCAAGCCCTTCGTGTTGGAAGAAGCGGGCATCCTCACCGGCCACGAAGGCCTTGATGACCACGTCGGGGACCTCGGCGATGGGGATGACCTGCCGGTCCTCGGCGAAGAAAGAATCCACGAGTTCATTGTTATC
>DATJPI010000056.1:0-42943 GCA_035506495.1 Syntrophales bacterium | reverse complement strand
CAGCTCCCCGGCAACCTGACTGAGGCCGAGTTTGCGATACGTCTGCTCGGTCGGAGCCCCGGTGGCTCGGTCCCAGCCCAGCTCGCTGTAGAACATATCCGCGGCGAGCTTGATGTCGTTGCGATCCATGTGAATCGTCCCTTTTGTAAAAGGAGGCTTTCCCGATTTGTCCGTGAAGACCCAGTCCGGGATCGTGTCGTGCCGGGTTCGCATTTCCTTCGTGCCCATATCGCGGATCGTCAGGGCCCGATGCAGGACGAAGATGCGCTCGGCCAAGAGGTCAAGTTCCTGCCGGTCCTTTTTGTCTCCCGTGGCCAGGCTGTAGAGCATCGATTCAACGGAGTCATCGCCGCTGTAACCTCTCTCCTTGAGTGGGGAAGCCACCCAGGGCCCCATCCAGTTGCAAAGGGACAGGGAATCGTGGAGCTCCTTGCGCAGCAGGGACCACTTGGCCATCTTCGCCTTGAACGGGTTCATCGGCGTGTAGGCTCCGACGGCGTCGACGGCATCAGGTGAGCCCCATAGCTCGGAGGCCAGTTTTTTTTGCACCGCGATCGGCAGACCGTTGCGTGTGAAATTGGAGTGGGAGTGGCACTGGGCGTCGCGGTTGTAGGGCAGGTTGATCAGGACGCCGCACTGTCCTGCATCCTCGTTGGAGTGGTGCTTGGGGTGGCCCATCTTCCAGTACATCAGTTCTTTATCTTCCATCCAGGATTCTTCGGGTATGGACCAGCGCTTCAGGAGATAGCCTGTCCCGAGTCCCAGGACAGTGCCCAACTCGCCTTCCCTGGCGGCGATGCGCGGAAACAGCTCGAGGAGAAACGACGGGTCCCCTTTTTCGTACTTGTCCCAGGAGTAGCTGCTGAATTCCTTGTTCCCCAGCTTCTTCCGGAGGGTGCCGTCGTAGTAGAGCCTCTTGAAGTCCCTCTGCATCTGTCCGTAGTTGCACCATACACCGAGGTCGTCGGCCAGATGCATGCCCACCATGCAGGCCTCCAGGCTCGTTGCACCTTTGGGACCGTCGGGGAACTCCTTGAAAAAGGTCCGGCCGAAATTGAGGCCGGCACAGGTGTTCTGCTGGATCTCAGCAATGCCGTATTTTGCTGAAACGGAAGGGACCTTGAGCATCGTGTGACATCGGATGGGGCAGCTTGTGCACCCGTTGCCCCGGATGGTGTGCTGCCAGGCGATGTCTCCCAGAAAATAGGCTGCATTGTTCGTCCGGTAGGCGATGCGGTTCAAATCGTGTGGCTCGCACGCTCCCGTCTCGAGGGGCCGGGGAGCGGCTCCCCATGCATGTCCCGCCGCTGCCCGCCAACGGCTGGCGGGGTCGTGGTACTCCGCCCAGGGCTGGGGGGAGCTCGGCACGACATGCTGGTTGTTCGCACCGAGAAGGGAGAGGTGGTACTTGACGAGCTTCTCCCACTCTTCCCTGTCTCCGGCGATCCGGACGCTGCCGGTGCCCGCCACACCGATCGCCTTGAGGTTCTTTGCGCCCATGACCGATCCGATCCCGCCGGCGGAGTGGGAAATGGAGTTGATCACCACGGACATGGGGACAAGGTTTTCCCCGGCCTGACCGATGGCGGCCACGACCGCCTCGGCTCCCATGATGCGCGTGATCGCCATCGTTGTTTTGCGGATGCCCGTTCCCCATAGATTCCGGGCATCGCGGATCTCGACCTTGCTGTCGACGATGGAAAGCCAGACGGGGTGCTCCGCGTTTCCTTTGATCACGATGGCGTCGTACCCTGCGTACTTGAGCTTCGCGGCAAACTGCCCACCCATGTGACCCGACGCCACCAAAGGGTTGGGCGAGCAGGTCGGCCACAGAGTGGTGATTGCCGTCCGGCCGTTGCAGGGAGCGCCTGTGCCGGCGAGAGGCCCGACGGCGAATACGACGCGGTTTTCCGGATCGTACGGTCCCGTCCCAGCGGGGACTTCATCCCACATCACCCGATAGCCGATTCCCGTGCCGCCGAGGTCGTCTTTATATTTTTCGATGGTATCCTCGGTCCAGGTCCGCCCCGCCGACAGATCGACGTGGAGCACTTTCCCGGACCATCCCCCGTATCTGGCCATGTCAAATCATCCTCTTGATCACCAGGGATACACGTCCCTACTGATTTGTGTTTTTTGCCTCGCTGGTCGCAGCGGCCTCCGGAACTGCTTCCCCGGGTTCTTCTTCGGGATGTTCCTCGTAGCCCACGATCATGCCCTTGATGTGTGTAAACAGGGTCGGGCTGAGCGTGGCCATGTAGACGTGGACCATCAGAAAAAGGGCAAACAGGTAAAACCCAGCCACGTGGAGGGCGTCAATCGTCTTGATGGTGTCGAAGGGCAGGAGCGTTCCGCCGATGCGGAATCCGCTGGTGTAGATAAGCCCCGTTGCCACCATGACGGGCGTGACGATGCCCATGACAGAGCCGTAGGCAAGCTTCTGGAGCGCGTTGAGCTTTTCCTCGGGAGATGGGTGAAAGGGGTTCTTTTCCCCGCGAAAAATCAGAAACAGATAAAAGCGCGCCTGTTCGACCATCCGCTCGAAATCGCGCCTGCGGAATGTGTAATGCCGAACAAAATGCCGGGTTGCAAGGCCGTAGATGACCCAGAAGATCCAGGATGCCGTCATCGCGAGACCGGCCCACTTGTGCCAGGCCAGCAGCGGGTTGTGGGACCACAGGGCCGCGATTCCCGGCATGCGGAACTGAATTCCCGTGGCCAACAGAAAGATCACGATCAGGGCGTTTAGCCAGTGCCATATCCGCAGGGGAAGGGGGTGAAGGTAAACCCGTTTCATCGTTTCACCGCCCTGTGCAGCATGCCATGGATGACGACAAAGATCGCTGCGACAGGGATCAGGATGGATCCGGCAAGATCGATCCATTTCACGCCGGAAGCCGCCCGGAAGCCTTCGCGCAGGGTCGCCCGTTGACCGGGAACATGGCAGGAAGTGCAGGAGCGGGAGCGTTCCAGCGGCAGCGCCGCCGCGTCGATGCGCGCGGGCACCTTCTCCGTCAAGTCCTGCCAGACGACATAGCTCAGCGCGCCCGCCGGACAGGCCTCGACGCATTTCGGCTTGCCGCCGCAGAGGTGGCATTTGGTCGCCTTGTTCGCCTCCGTGTCAAAGGAAATCATCTCCCAGGGACAGGCCTTCAGGCAATCCTTGCAGCCCGTGCACTTCTCCAGGTTGACGACGCGCGCCCCCGTTCCGGGAGCCAGGACGATCGCATCCTCCGGGCACATGTCGGCGCAAGGAACGGGATGCGGGCACTGCTTGCAGAGATCCTGCACGATGAGCCCGTCGCCCCAGTTGCCTTCTCCTTCCCGCCAGGCCGGCGCGCCCGCCGGTCCGAAGTTCAGATTGCGGTCCACCTTGATCCTCGACAGGGAGGGAGAGGCCCTGCCGTCATTGAATTCCGTACAGGCCAGCTCGCAGCGTCCGCACCCGACGCATAACGCCGTGTCAGCCACCACAAGGCCCCCGGCCTTCTCCATGATGATCAGGGGAGCCGTCTCCCCCCGCGCTAGGACGGGACCGAGCATGGACAGCCCGATGATCGACAAGCCGCCCCACTTCAGTGTTTGGCGGCGGGAGCACAGGGGATCCAGATGGATCCTTCCGCCGGAGGATTCCAGGAGATCAGGTTGTTCCCTTTGAATTCCCATTGCTACTCTCGCCTCGGGTCTCTTGAATGCAGATCCATTTTGTGCCTGGCAAGAAACGGAGCGGTCACTGCCCGGAATAATAGTAATATGCTGTCTCGACTGTCAAATGACAAGTTTATATTATAGCTTGTCCCGATGGCCAGAACAAAGCCTCGCATTTTCACCTGTCATGCGCTGGAAAAAAGAAGGGACCCCGAGCGAGGTCCCTTCTTTTGCCGTTTTCTCAAAACGCTGTCGTCTACTTCACGGCATCCTTCAGCCCCTTGCCGGCCGTGAATTTCGGCACCTTCTTCGCTTTGACCTTGATCATTTCTCCTGTCTGGGGGTTGCGGGCCGTCCGTGCTGCACGCTTTGCCACGGAGAACGTCCCGAAGCCGGCGATGGCAACCTTGCCACCTTTCTTCAGGGCCTTCTCGATGGCTCCGAATACGGCATCGACGGCTTCCGCGGCCTCTTTCTTTACGCACACGACCTTTGCCACTTCATTGATCAGTTCTGCTTTGTTCATATATTCCTCCTTTCAAGGGGTTTTAGCGTTTCGAATATTATCATATCTCATTTCCTGATGATCCTGCTATAATTAAAATGATGAAAGTGCAAGGAGTTCCCTTGAATATTATTATCGTCGATGACGAGATCAACATCCGCAAGACCCTGTCCGTCTGTCTGGAGACGGAAGGCCACCGCATTGTTGCCGTCAGCAATTTCGAGGATGCCCTTTCCGAAAATGCCCGCCGCTCCTTCGATGTGGCCTTTGTGGATCTGCGTCTGGGCACCGCCAGCGGCCTCGACCTCATCCCGGCGCTGCTTGCCGCATCGCCTTGGCTGAAGGTCATTGTCATTACAGCCTATGCATCGATCGATACGGCCGTGGAAGCCATTAAAAGAGGTGCAACAGATTATATCCCAAAGCCCTTCACGCCTGCACAGGTCAAGCTCGTTGTACAGAGGATCGCGGAAATGCGGTCGCTTGAGCAGCGCGTTGCGACACTCCAGGCCGATTTGAGGCGTCTCACTCCAGAGGTGGACCTGACCTCGGAAAGCCCCGCCATGCAAAGGGCCCTTGAGCTTGCCAGGCAGGTGGCCCCTACAGAGGCCATTGTACTTCTGACGGGCGAAAATGGAACCGGGAAAAGCGTTCTGGCGCGGGCCATTCACGGGTGGAGCAAGCGGGCGAATAAACCCTTTGCCGAGATCTCATGCCCGTCGCTGTCGGGAGAGCTGCTGGAAAGCGAACTTTTCGGACACGTGAAAGGGGCCTTTACCGGCGCTGTGCGGGATCATTCCGGCCGGATCGCCATGTGCGAGGGAGGAACCCTGTTCCTCGACGAGATCGGGGAGCTGCCCCTGTCCGTCCAACCCAAGCTCCTGAGGTTCATCCAGGAAAGAGAATACGAGCGCCTCGGCGATCACGTAACCCGAAAGGCCGATGTCCGACTGATCGCCGCAACGAACATGAATGTAGAGGAGGCCGTCAAGAACCACAGGTTTCGGGAGGATCTGTACTACCGATTGAACGTGATCCAGATCGAGATTCCGCCTCTCCGTGAGAGACCTGACGATGTCGTCCATCTTGCAGAGAGACTTCTTGCCTTTTTTGGGAAAAATCATCATTGCGCCTCTCAGCACTTCACCGATGAGGCGCTTCGCGTGCTCGGCCGGTACTCCTGGCCCGGAAACGTTCGTGAACTGCGAAACGTCGTCGAGCGGGCCTCCATCCTCTGCCATTCCGAATCGGTCGGGACAGAATACCTGCCCGAGAAGCTCCTGACATCGGAGGAGCGCCCGATGAAAGGCGGTCTCGTTTCCCTCGATCAGATCGAAGAGATGCACATCCGTCATGTGCTGGCTTCAACAAAGTCTCTTCAGGAGGCCGCCGACATTCTCGGCATCGATCAGGCGACACTCTGGCGGCGCCGCAAACGATACAATATCTGAGATAGTCAACATCCGTCCCCCAACCGCTGCCATGCATTGCAAAATGCAATAAACTCAAATCTGTCTTCTTGCCCATTGCAAGACGAACAAGCCCCATCAAACGCATATCTATATGAAATTGTTACATTTTATAACTGGCACGTGAGTTGCCTTGTCCATCGCATGGGGAGGTAAGCCATGTTCGCTTTAAGACAGAAACTTCTCTTGGGATTCGGCGGCCTTTTTCTGGTTATCGCATTGATCGGCATCCAGGGGGTTACCAAAGTCACTGATCTGGGCGATGCCATCGATGTGATCCTGCGGGAAAACTACCAGAGTGTCATAGCCTGCCAGGCGATGAAGGAATCCCTGGAGCGGATGGACAGCGGCGCGCAGTTTATTCTTCTCGGGAAGGTGAAAGAAGGCACGGAAGCGATCGAAAAGAACGAAGTGGAGTTCGAGAAAGCGCTCCAGGTCGAAATGAACAATATCACGATCCCGGGAGAAGGAGAAAGGGCAGCCCGCGTTCAAGAGCTGTTCGCGCGTTACAAAGTCATGATCCGCAGCGTAGAAGACGAAAGCGCGCCGCTGGAGTCTCGGAATCAGATTTATTTTAATGATCTTCTGCCGCTGTTCCGGGGGATCAAAGACACGGAAGACGAAATCTTGAAAATGAATCAGCAGAACATGTACGACGCAAACCAGCTGGCGCGCAGCAAAGCCGCGAAGGCGCGCGAGCAAATGTACGTCCTGCTGTTGCTTGGAGCCGCCTTGGCGGCCCTGTACGTGCTGCTCATCGGCCGATGGATTCTTCGGCCGATCAAGCGCCTCACCCAGTCGGTCGATGAGATCAAGCAGGGCAATCTCGATCTCGTGGTCGCAAGCGACAGCCGCGACGAGATCGGGCACCTCTCGGAGGCATTCAATGAAATGACGGCAAGCTTGCGGGAACTGCGTCGCAGCGACGAGGCAAAAGTCGTCCGCAGCCAGTACGCGGCACAGCAGACATTCAATAATCTGCCAGATGCCGTTGCGATTCTCGACCCGGAAGGAAAGGTGGAAGTGGCAACGGCGACGGCTCGAGATATTTTCGGGTTGAAAAGCAAAGTGCAGATACAGGATCTGCCCTTCAAATGGATGGCCGATTATTTCATGGCGGCCCTGAGGGGAGAAGAGACGACAAGGAATGAGGAGAACATTTCACTCGTGCAGCATTTCATCCACACCGAAGAGCACTACTTCCGGCCGGCAGCCGCACCCATCATGAACAATCGGCAGGAAGTGACGGGGGTCATCCTGATCCTGAAAGACGTCACGGAACAGCTGGAGCACGACGAGCTGAAAAGAGGCGTCATCTCGACGGTCTCTCATCAGCTGAAGACGCCGTTGACTTCCATCCGCATGGCCCTTCATCTTCTGCTGGAGGAGAAAGTCGGCTCCCTGACCCCCAAGCAGACGGAGCTGCTGATTGCCGCACGCGAAGACAGCGATCGTCTGCATCGAATCCTGGAAAACCTGCTGGACATCAGCCGAATCGTCTCCGGGAAGGTGGCCATGGAAATCCACGTGGCTCAGCCAAACCAGATGGTCCTTGAATCGGTCGAGGCGTTCCGGGCGGCAGCCCGCGACCGCGGCGTGGAACTGGTGACGGAGCTGCCCGGCGATACCGCCGATGTCTGGGCGGATACGCAGCAGATCGGCCATGTGTTTGCCAACCTGCTGTCCAATGCTCTGAGATATACCGATTCCGGCGGTACGGTGACCCTGTCGGCAAAGACGGAAGAGGAGCGGGTGCAATTCTCCATCTCGGATACAGGCAGAGGGATCCCCGAGCGCTATCTTCCCAGAATTTTCGATCGATTCTTCCGGGTGCCGGGGCAGGAGACGGAGTCCGGTATCGGGCTGGGCCTTGCCATTGTCAAGGAGATCATCGAGGCCCACGGCGGATCGGTAAGCGTGGAGAGCCACGAAAAGGAGGGCAGCACCTTCCGTTTCACTCTTCCCAGGGCCGATAAAATTGCAAAGGAGTCGATTGCTCATGGCTGACCTGGCCTGCGCAGTTACGATCGTCGTCTTTTTTTCGATTTGCCTGGCATACGCACATCTCTGCGGGAGGCTGTGAGGGATGGCTGAAATCATCGTCCTTGCCACCGGTATCGCCCTGGTGGGCTATCTTTTTTTCGTTATCATTCGCCCCGAGAAGTTTTGACCGTGGCCTGATTGCAGGATTGGGCATGCTTCTCCGTGTACTTCAAGGAGTACTGGATCATGAATATGTTCGGCTGGGTTCAACTGGCTCTCTTCATCGTTCTTCTCTTCCTGTTAACAAAACCCGTCGGCATCTACCTCGCCCGAGTGCTGGACCCGGAGGGCAAGACCTTTCTGGACGCGGCGCTGCGTCCCCTAGAAAGACTGTTTTACAGGCTCTTCGGCCTGGACCCCAAAAAGGAACAGGCCTGGCAGGAGTACACGCTGTCTCTCATGAGCTTCAGCCTTGTCAGCCTTTTGTCCACTTACGCCATCCTGCGCATGCAGAACCTTCTTCCTCTGAATCCGCAGGGCTTCGGGGCAGTCAGTGAGCACCTGGCCTTCAACACAGCCGTCAGCTTCACCACCAACACCAACTGGCAGAGCTACGCCGGGGAATCGACCCTGTCCTATCTTTCGCAGATGGTCGGCCTGGTTATCCATAACTTTACCTCTGCTGCCGTGGGAATTGCGGTGGCCGCCGCTTTCGTCCGGGGAATCGCACGTCATTCGACCCGGACGATCGGTAATTTCTGGGTCGACCTGGTTCGTGTGAATCTTTATCTGCTGCTGCCCATCTGTATACTCTACGCCGTCTTTCTCGTTTCCCAGGGAACGATTCAGAATTTCCGCCCCTACGATACGGCCCCGCTCGTGGAACCGGCCGTCGTTCAGGTCGCCAAGAAGGATGCCGCCGGCCAGGATCTTCTGGATGCCCGGGGAAAACCGATCATGGAGAATCAGACCATCGTTTCCCAGACGATCGCCCAGGGTCCCGCTGCATCGCAGATAGCCATCAAGATGCTGGGGACAAACGGCGGCGGCTTTTTCAATGCAAATGCCTCCCATCCGTATGAGAACCCGACACCTCTCTCTAACTTCCTGCAGATCCTCTCTATCTTCCTCATCCCCAGCGGCCTGACTTACTACCTCGGACGGATGGTGAAAAATCAGGGTCATGGATGGACCGTCTGGGGCGTGATGCTCGCTCTTTTCCTGGCCGGGGTCCTAACCTGCTGGTGGGCCGAAGCAGCAGGCAACCCCAGGCTCCAGGCGCTTGGCGTGGAAGCGAACAGCGGAAATATGGAAGGCAAAGAGGTCCGTTTCGGGATTTTCGGGTCCACCCTGTTTGCTGTCGTGACGACAGATGCCTCTTGCGGAGCCGTCAATGCCATGCACGACTCCTTCATGCCACTGGGCGGCCTCGTTCCCCTCTTCAATATCCAGCTGGGGGAGGTCGTCTTCGGCGGCGTGGGCGCGGGGCTCTATGGGATGCTCGTTTTTGTCCTGTTGACGGTCTTTCTGGCAGGGCTGATGGTCGGGCGTACGCCCGAGTACCTGGGCAAGAAGATCGAGGCCTACGATGTAAAAGTCAGCGTGTTCTTCGTGATGGTGCCGGTGTTCGCCATTCTGGGGTTTACAGCCTGGGCGGCGGTGAGTGCCTGGGGTACTGCCGGTCTCAATAACGCAGGTCCCCATGGATTCAGCGAGATGCTCTATGCGTTCTCATCGGCGGTCGGCAACAACGGCAGCGCCTTCGCGGGGCTTACGACCAACACGGCCTGGTACGACATGACGATGGGAGTTGCCATGCTTCTGGGCCGCTTCTTCATGATTGTCCCGGTGCTCGTCCTGGCCGGGAGCCTGGCGCAGAAAAAGCAGATTGCCGCAAGCGGCGGGAGCTTTCCCGTTTCCGGGGTCCTCTTCGCGGCTCTGCTGCTGGGAACCGTTGTGATCGTTGGGGCCCTGACCTTCCTGCCCGCCATTGCGCTGGGCCCCGTTGTCGAGCACTTTCTGATGATTGGTTCCACGAATCTCTTTTGAGGAGCCCTGACGGATGTCCGCAAGGAAACAAACTCTATTCGATCGAGAGATCCTTCTGCCGGCGCTCATCGAGGCCGGAAAGAAGATGAACCCCACGTATATGCTGAAGAACCCCGTCATGTTCGTCACCGAGGCGGGGGCATTCATCGTGACGGCGGGCCTGTTCTTCAGGTCGCAGGGTGAGAGCATCGGATTCGGCCTGCAGATCGCGCTCTGGCTCTGGTTTACGGTATACTTTGCCAACTTCGCTGAAGCAATGGCCGAAGGGCGTGGCAGGGCCCAGGCTAACGCCCTGAGAAAGACCCGGACCCGGACGATGGCCAATCGCTTCCGTCCCGACGGCTCGACGGAAAAGGTTCCTGCCGAGCAGTTGAGGAAAGGGGATCTATTCCATGTTGCCGCCGGTGAGGTCATTCCGGCAGACGGGGAAATAACCGAAGGTGTCGCGACTGTGGACGAGTCGGCCATCACGGGAGAGTCGGCCCCGGTCATCCGGGAGGCCGGCGGCGACCGGAGCGCCGTGACGGGCGGAACAAGGGTCCTGTCGGACTGGATCAAGGTCCGGGTGACGGCAAACCCCGGCGAGAGTTTTCTGGACCGGATGATCAGCCTCGTCGAGGGGGCCAGGCGCCAGAAGACACCCAACGAGATTGCCCTCACGATACTTCTGGCGGCACTCACCATCATCTTCCTTGTCGTCATCATGACGCTGAAGTTCTTCGGTCTCTACTCCGGACTGTCCTTCTCGGTCACCGTGCTGGTGGCGCTTCTGGTCTGCCTCATCCCGACGACCATCGGCGGCCTGCTGTCGGCCATCGGGATTGCGGGCATCGACCGGATGGTACAGAAAAACGTCCTGGCCATGAGCGGGCGGGCCGTCGAGGCGGCAGGAGACGTAGATGTGCTGCTCCTCGACAAGACGGGAACCATCACGTTGGGCGATCGCCAGGCTACGGAGTTCCACCCCGCGCCGGGTGTGACGATGGCAGAGCTGGCCGATGCGGCCCAGCTGGCCTCGCTTGCCGATGAGACGCCCGAGGGGAGGAGCATCGTCGTTCTGGCCAAGAAATACGGCCTGCGAGGCCGCTCGATTTCCGATATGCCCAATGCCCGCTTTATCCGGTTCACGGCCCAGACCCGCATGAGCGGCGTCGACGTCGACGGCCGCCGGATCCGCAAGGGCGCCTCTGATGCAGTGAGAGGCTTTGTCGGCGGCAGCTTCCAACTGGGCGTTCAGGGGACCATCGACGGGATCTCTCAATCCGGCGGGACCCCTCTCGTTGTTGCGGCCGATGCGCGGGTCCTGGGGGTTGTGCAATTGAAGGATATTGTTAAAGGGGGCCTGAAGGACCGTTTCGAGCGATTTCGCGCCATGGGGATCCGGACCGTGATGATCACCGGGGACAACCCCCTCACGGCCGCCGCCATTGCCCGGGAGGCCGGCGTGGATGACTTCATCGCCGAGGCCCGTCCCGAAGACAAGTTGGCGCTGATCCGACGCGAGCAGGCGAAGGGACACCTGGTGGCGATGACCGGCGACGGCACCAATGACGCCCCCGCCCTTGCCCAGGCCGACGTGGGTGTCGCCATGAACACGGGCACGCAGGCGGCCAAGGAGGCCGGCAACATGGTGGATCTCGACTCCAACCCGACAAAGCTCATCGAGGTGGTCGAGATCGGCAAACAACTACTCATCACGCGCGGGGCGCTGACGACCTTCAGCATCGCAAATGACGTGGCCAAGTATTTTGCGATCCTACCGGCCCTGCTCGTTGGTTCATTCCCGGTCATCGATCCTCTCAACATCATGAGACTGCAGTCGCCGGACAGCGCGATCCTGAGCGCCGTCATCTTCAACGCCCTCATCATCATCGCGTTGATCCCCCTGGCCCTCCGGGGGGTGAGATTCCGGCCCGTCGGCGCAGCGAGCCTCTTAAAGCGCAATGTCCTGATCTACGGCCTCGGCGGTCTGCTGGCGCCTTTTCCCGGCATCAAGTTGATCGATGTTATTGTCAATGCCCTGCATATCGTGTGAGGGGTGAGCCCATGAACATGAGATCCATTTTGACGGAACTTCGAATCTCCCTGCTTGCAACCCTGTGCCTGGCGGTGCTTCTGTGCGGTGTCTACCCGATGGTCGTCTGGGGGCTCGCCCAGGGGATTTTCCACCGGGAGGCCAACGGGTCTTTGGTTGTCAAGGGCGGCAGGACGGTGGGGTCGAGCCTGCTGGCCCAGGGGTTTGCGAGCGCGAAGTACTTTCATCCCCGCCCGTCGGCTGCCGGCTCCGGCTACGATGCCGCGAGCTCCGGGGGAAGCAACCTGGGTCCCCTTTCTAAAAAACTCATAGACGATACGGCACAGCGTGTACGTGACTACCGCACCGAAAATAACCTTGCCCCCGATGTCAGGATCCCCGCCGATGCCGTGAGCGCATCGGGCAGCGGTCTCGATCCTCACATCAGCCCCGAGAATGCCTTTCTGCAGGCGCCCCGCGTTGCGCGCGCCCGGGGATTGAGCGAGGAAGCCATAATCGGCAAAATCAAAGCCCACGCGGAGGGGCGCACCCTGGGCATCTTCGGCGAGCCCCGGGTGAACGTTCTTCTGCTGAACCTGGATCTGGATGGGAGCCCGTAATGGTTATGAACGTTGAGAATCGTGCCGATGCGTTCCTGCGATTGATCCGGCGGGCCCAGCGGGGGCGGCTGAAAGTCTACCTCGGCTATGCCGCCGGCGTGGGCAAGACCTGGCAGATGCTCCAGGAGGCGCACCGGCTCAGGGGTGAGGGGATTGATGTGGTGGTCGGGCTCGTGGAGACCCACGGCCGCGAAGGCATTGCCAAGCTCCAGGAGGGACTGGAGATCATCCCCAGGCGCAGGCAGGAATATCGAGGGATCATCATCGAGGAGATGGACCTCGATGCCATCCTGGCCCGCAAACCCCAGATCGTCCTCGTTGACGAACTGGCGCACACAAACGTCCCCGGGAGCCGCAACGAAAAGAGATATGAGGATGTACAGGACATCCTGGCCCAGGGGATCCATGTGATCAGCACCCTGAACATTCAGCACCTCGAGAGCCTCTACGATGTTGTCGAGCGAGCCTCCGGCGTCAAAGTGCATGAACGGATCCCCGATGCCGTCCTTGCCGAGGCGGATCAGATCGTAAATGTCGATTTGACCTCCGAGGACCTCAGCGAGCGCCTGAAGGAAGGAAAGATCTATCCTCCGGATCGGATCGAGACGGCGCTGGCAAACTTTTTCCGCAAGCAGAATCTGGAGCAGCTGCGGGAGCTGACCCTGCGGGAACTGGCTTCGCAGATTGACCTGCGGGCCCGGGACGATACGAAAGAGGACGTTGCGGCAACGCCGGATCAGATCATGGTCTGCCTCAGCTCCCGTGGCCCCAACAGCGAAAAACTCCTCCGCTACGCCTCGAGGCTGGCGGGCAGGATGAACCGAAACTGGTATGCCGTTTATGTTCAGACTCCCTCGGAAGCGCCGACGGCGATCGACGCGCAGACCCAGCGGCTGCTGTCCGGGACGTTAACCCTGGCAAAGCAGCTCGGTGCGATCGTCTTTACCTTCAAGGGGGAAGACGTCGTGAAGACCCTCATGCAATTTGCTAGGGAATATCGAGTTGGCCAGATTGTCATCGGCAGCCCGCGGAAAATCTCCGCATGGAAGCGGCTGCTCGGTGAACAAAGCGTTGCCGAACGGTTGATCGGCAGTGCCGAGGGCGTCACGGTTGTTGTGCTGGACACCCGGGAGCCGGCGTCCCATGCACCGTCGGCGATCGAGGAGGAAATAATCCGCGAGGAATCGACCTCCCCGGCAGGCCCCGCAGGGGCGTCGAATTCGACGTTGAGTCAATTCCTGTCGCCGAGAAGCATCGTCATCTGGAAGGAACCCGTCACGAGAGATGAGCTGCTCACGCATCTCACGGATGCGGCCTGGTGTGATCAGGCATCCGATCAACGATTGAAGAAACTCGAGGCTATCCTGGACAGGGAGCAGCAGGGTTCGACCTTCTTCAACGAAGGGGTCGCCTTCCCGCATGCGCGCATTGCGGGCCTGAAGGGGTCCTGCGTCGCCTTGGGGATGACCCGTAGCGGTGTGTCCGATGTGATGACCGAAAAGCCCATTGAATGCGTTTTTCTTATTTTTTCACCGGCCGAGGGACCCGGCGAGCAAATTCAGCTCTTGGCGCTTGCGAGCAAGGCCGCCCAAGACAGGAAACTGATGGAGAGCCTCCGATCTGCCGCTTCGCCCGATGAAATCCACGCGGCCATCCACAACTGGGAGACGTTCCAGAAGGCTCAGGAAAAAAGAAAATGAAAAGGATGAAGATCCTCGAGAACATCAGAGGGTCTATTGGAGATCCGTGAGAGGGAATGCAGATGGACAAGAATCGATTTGCCGCAATCCTGGCTGTCTTCCTGCTTTTTGTAATGCCCGTTTCCGGCCTGACGCAGACAGCGGAAGACATGAAAAAGGAGATGAACGCGATCAACAGCGAAATCGCCTCGCTGGACAGGATGATCCAGGATAACAACAGGCTGATCCGGATGCTCAGGGGCCACGAGTCCAGATTGAGGGCGGCCGCTGATGATCCCAAAATCCATCGTCTCCCTTTGCTGATCGAGGGGAAAGTGGTGTACACGACGGTGGGCGACACAGAGCTCGAGGATTTTTCCCAGTCCCTTGCCCTGGAGGACCTTCTCATCCGGCACAAGGTGACCAAGGGCAGCTTTCGCAGCGATGACCCGGCAGAGTGGAAAAGAATCCTGATGGAGGAAAGCAAGGAAGCCAGGGAACATCTCCAGCTCGTCGAGTTACCGGCCATAGAGAAGAGGATCGATGAGCAGGATCGGGAGACCCGCAAGTTCGAAGCTCGGCGCAACAAACTTTATGAGAGGTACAAGATGCTACAACAGAAATTGGGAGGCGGCTGACAGACCTACGACGTTCCTTCTGCGCTGTCTTCTATCGAGCATCTCCCGGCCTGGCACTCCCGGGCGCAGGCTCCAACCCGTACTTCTGCTTCAGAAATTGCTTGCCTGACGTGTGATAGAGCACGTACGTCAACACGTCCTCTTCCGTTTTGGCCAGAGCGCCGAGCTTCTGGCGGGCCGATTCCATCTCCGGCTTGAGGTGATTGGCCGGCCGGTCCGTGATCCAGATCCCCTGCCCGGAGCCGCGCAGGGCCATCTCACGGACCCTCGGATCGATGGCTGCAGGCGTCTTTCCATAGAGACCGAACAGCAGGTCTCGAAACTGGTTGCTCACCGTCTGGTATCGCCCCGTGAGCACATTCATGACGGCCTGTGAGCCGATGATCTGCGATGTCGGGGTCACGAGCGGCGGCATCCCCGCTTCTTTCCGGACTTCTTGGATTTCCTGCTGAACCTCGGGAAGGCGGTCGAGGGCATTCATCTCCTTGAGCTGGCTGACGAGATTGGAGGTCATTCCGCCGGGGATCTGGTGTGCAATGACACTCTCGTCGATAAGCGAAAGGGTGTTTGCGGCGAGGTGCTTCTGGTATCTCGGAGCGATCATTTCCAGGTATTTGCCGATCTCCAGCAGCAAACTCATCTCCAGTCCCGGGTCGCGCCCGGTGCCTTCCAGGGTCAGCAGGAGCGGCTCGACCGGCGGCATCGACGTCCTCATGGCATAAGGGGCAATGCAGGTATCCACGATGTCCACCCCCGCCTCGACGGCCTTCAGGCAGCACATCGATGCCATGCCGCTCGTGTAGTGGGTGTGGAGGTGAAGGGGGACCCCGACGGCCTTCTTCAGCGCGGAGAAAAGAGTGAAGGCATCATAGGGCGCCATGATGCCGGCCATGTCCTTGATGCAGATCGAGTCGGCACCCATCTCCTCGAGGGCTTTGGCCTTTGCGACGAAATAGGACAGGTTGAACACGTCACCGCCGAGATGCCTCTCCGTGAGGGAGTATACGACGGCACCTTCGAAGTGCTTCCCGTTTGCCCGAATGCGGGCGGCGCAAGTCTCGATGTTGCGAAGATCGTTGAGCGCATCGAAAACGCGAAAAACGTCGATCCCCACCTCGCAGGACCTGTCGACAAACGCCCGGACGACGTCGTCGGCGTAATGCCGGTAGCCGACGAGGTTCTGGCCCCTGAGCAGCATGGCGAAGGGTGTCTTCTTCATGTACCGCTTGAGAATGCGCGGGCGCTCCCACGGGTCTTCGTTAAGAAAGCGATGCATCGTGTCGAAGGTCGCGCCGCCCCAGACCTCGACGGCCCAGAACCCGACCTCGTCCATTTTTTCGGCAATGGGGATCATGTCCTCCGTCGTCATCCGGGTGGCGTAGATGGACTGATGGCCGTCGCGGAGCGTGTTGTCCTGGATCTTGAGAGGATTCATCGCAGTCTTTTCCTGCTCACCTGCTGATGCGCCGTCGCACGTGTTGCAGTATACCAAGATTTGCAGGGAAAAATCCTGTAATCTTTTTCACGGGGGCGGCAGGCGCGAATGAAGCATCGCCGAAGAAATCGTCTCGTCGTTCAGAGATCAAAAAGGAAAAGGGGCCGCGAATCGATTCGCGACCCCTTGGGGCCAGACGGTCATGAAATGACCGCGAACAGGGAACCGATCCGTTTCCCCTTTTCAGATCACCTGGCTGATGTGCATGGCCTTGAACTTGCCGCCGCTTGCTTTTGCCGCCTTGGCGAGCTGGATCAGGCATCCGGGACATCCCGTCACGACGACGGCTGCGCCGGTTTTTTCGATATTCGAACGTTTCCTGTCAAGGATCTTCGACGCAATGTCGGGGTAGTCCATGTGAAAGGACCCCGCACCGCCGCAGCAGACATCGGCCTCTTTCATCTCGACGAAATGGCCGGCGGCCTTGAGGAGATCGCGCGGCTGCTTCTTGATGCCCTGGCCCCGCCCGAGATGGCAGGGGTCGTGGTAGGTGAGGATTGCATCCACCTTCTGTCGCGGCGTGTAGCCGACCTTGGCCAAGTACTCTGTCAGGTCCATCACCTTGCGACTGAAGGCGGCTGCCCGGTCCTTCCACTGCGGATCGTCGGCGAAGTAGGAGGCGACGTGCTTGAGAGTGCCGCCGCAGCTTGCGCAGTCGCACACGACGGCATCGGCATCCTCGTAGATCCGGATGTTTTTCCGTGCCAGCCCCAGGAACTCGTCGCGAAGCCCGTGGGCCAGGTGCGGCAGGCCGCAACAGACGTTGTCCTTCACGAGGGGCTTCGTCCCAGCCCTCAGGAGATTGAGCGTCTCCTCTGCAGCCTCGGGAAACATCATCCGCATGCCACAGCCCTCGAAGTAGGCCACCCGCGTTGCCGCCGTGACGGCTACATCGGAGGGAGGCGCCTTCTGTCCCAGGGCGGCCGGCCCCGAGAATGCGGTAAGGAAGTGTGAGCGAGTGTACTCCTCCGGCACCACCCCGTGGGGAAACACGCTGCTGAGGCCGAGCTTGCGGATAAGGGCGAGGCTCTTCGCCGTCAGCTTGACCATGGCGCGGCTCTTCAGGATGCCGCCCATGGCCCTGTACCGGGCATTGGGCGCGCCGGTCTTGTTGACAAGGTACTGGCGGACATTGATCATCGCCTCGTCGGTTGCGATTTTGCTCGGGCAGATGTCGACGCATGCCCGGCAAAGGAGGCAGAAGTTTACCTTGGCGAGCATTTCCTCGGAAGGTTCGATGCCGCCCTCGGTCAGCGCCCTGGCGATGACGTTCTTGCCCCGGGCGCCGGCGGCTTCGATGTTTCGGGCTTCGAACAGCGGGCACGCCGGCAGGCAGGTGCCGCACCGGTCGCACTGGCTGACGATCTTCTTTGCATCCTGAAGTAATTTATCGTCTGTGTTTTTTTGCATGGGTTCTTCGTTTCTTCTTTGATTCTCACCAGATCTTGCCCGGGTTCAGAATGCCCTTCGGGTCGAGGCCCTGCTTGACGGCCTTGAGGGCCTTCACTCCCGCTTCGCCGAGGGCGCTGGCGATGTAGGGCCGCTTGGTGATACCGATGCCGTGCTCCCCGGATAGGGTGCCGCCGACGGCCAGCGCCGCATCGAAGATATCGATGACGGCATGATGGACCCGCTCCTCCTCTCCGGGCTTGCTCAGGTCGCAGAGGACAGAGGGATGGATGTTGCCGTCGCCTGCATGGCCGTAGACGACGATCATGATCTTGTGCTTCTCGGCGATGGCCCGGATTCGGCGCACCACCTCGGGAAAGGCGTCCCGCGGGACCGAAATGTCCTCTCCCAGGCGGTTCGGAACGAGGCTGGCGATAGCGGAGCTCAGGCCCCGCCGGATGGCCCACAGATCGTCGGACTCCTGCTGCGACTGGGCGACCCGGAATTGATAGACCCCGCACTTCCGCGCCACGGCTTCCATCCGCTTGGTCTGCGCCTGGAGGGACTCGTCGTCGTCGCCGTCGATCTCGATGATGATGCAGGCGCCGACGGCCGGATCGAGGTCCGTCTTGCGATGCTTCGCTACGGCCTCGAGGCAGAACCGGTCCATGATCTCGGCTGCCGCCGGCACGAGGCCTGCCTGCAACATCTGGTGGATCGTTTCGCAGCCCTCATCGAGGGTGCGGAACATGAGCTGCAGCGTACCGCGTTTCTTCGGCATGGGGATGACTCGGACAAGAACCTTGGTGACGATGCCCAGGGTCCCTTCGGATCCCGTGAAAAGGCTCGTCAGGTTGTAGCCCGTGACGTTCTTGATGGCCTTGCCGCCCGTCTTGAGGACCGTGCCGTCAGAGAGCACGACCTCGAGGCCCATGACGTAGTTGGACGTCACCCCGTATTTGACGGCTCGCATGCCGCCCGCATTCTCGGCCACGTTTCCGCCTATTGTGGAGAACTTCCAGCTGGCCGGATCGGGCGGGTAGAACAGGCCCTTGTCGGCACAGGCGTTGTACAGGTCAATCGTGCGGACCCCCGCCTCGGCCCAGACCATCATGTTGTTGACATCGAGCTCGAGGATCTTCGTCATCCGCTCCAGGGACAGGGAGATGCCGCCCTGCAGGGGGATGCTCCCGCCGGTGCGGCCGCTTGCAGCGCCCCGGGGTGTGACGGGAATGGCTTGCTCGTAGGCGATGGCCATCACCTTCGAGACTTCCTCCGTCGTCGCGGGCCGCACGACGAGATCCGGCTTCTTGGCTGGCAGCAGTGGCACGAAGGATGCGTCGTAGGAGTAGCCAAAACGGTCCAGATCGGAATCCATGGCGTTTTCTGTACCGACGATGTCCCGGATTTTTTTCTTGATGTCTTCCGTAATCATACAGCCTGCCTCCGGTGAGGATCTTTTCTTGCGTGATTCTCTGTTTGCTTTTGAGCCCGTGCACTATAAGGGAACGGATCTTCCCTGTCAATGGATCGTGTCCGGGTCTAGGTCGCCGCAAGCCGCGGGATCGTCAGCCCCCCGTCCATGATGAAGGTGACCTTCGCGTCGGGGCCTTTTTCCCGGAGCGCCTCCGCCACGGCCGCGGATACACTATCGAAGGGGCGCATATGGGCTTTGCGGATCAGATTTTTGTCGAGGGGGGTGACGGCCCACATTTGCGCCTTGACGCCGATTTCGGCCATCTTGCCCGCCTTGTGGTAGCCGAGCTTGTATTCCCGGTCCAGCTTCTCGATGACGGCCTTGCAGCTTGTTTCGGAGCACAATAGGTCCATGAAGGCCTGGGAGCCGATCCCGCTGCGGCACGCGGAGACCAGAATGATGATGCCGCCGTCCTTCAGGGCGGTCTTGCCGTTGTCGAGGGCTTTCTGCGACTGGTAGAGATCAATGTCGTTGGGTTCCAGCGCGACGGTCACCACGATGTCGGCCAGCTTTTTGATCGGGACGACAAACACCTCGTCCGCCTTTGCGAGCAGGGAATAAAAGGATTCCTTCAGATCACCCGCTGCCGCCGCATACACCCGGTGCTCCCCGTCCAGGACGGTCATGATCGCAAAGATGTTGAGCTTCTCGAGGATCTTCTGCGCGTCGTCGAACTCCTCTGCGACGGGATTGCCCTTGAGAACCATCGCCTGCGCGGCCCGGGAAATGGCCAGCCTGTGGTTGGCCGTGATGCAGTCGTAGCTGGCAACGCCGGGCATGAAGGACTTGCGGCCGCCGGTATAGCCGGCAAAGTAGTGCGGCTCGATGCTCCCGATCGGGATGATGGCATCGGCCTCGCGGACGAGGGTGTTGAGCATCAGGGCGTTGCCATGCCGTGTCTTTCCCAGTGAATAGCACTCGCTTTTCTTGGCATCATGGACGTGGATGCGATCCTTCAGCTCGCTGTGGCGCATCCCGAAGATAAAGTCGTACTCCTCCTGCGTCGGGGCCCGGTGACTGCCCGTGGCGATCAGAATCTTGAAATTCCTGCCCTTCAATTCGGGGTAGATGATCTCGAGGACCCGCTCCGTCGGCGTCGGGCGCGTCGCATCATTGACGATGAGGAGGATATTCTTTCGGCCTTTCAGGAATTCCTGCAGTCCCGGTGTCCCCAGGGGCTTGAAAATGGCTCCCCTGATCGTCTCCATCTCGTCGGCGGACTGGACCGCGTTGGGAAGGATGATCTGTTCAATGTTTTTCTCTGCCACTTCCACCGTGTCGATCCCGTTTCCGTAAGGTATCTCAATTTTCATCGAACTCCCCTGATTGTTTCAAATGCGGATCCCACTCGACGCGAACTTGTGAAGCATAGGGGCAAGGCCTCATTCTGTCAATCCCCGGAGAGACGCCAGGAAAAAATTCTTGCCACGAAGCGGTACAATGGAGCCTGTCCTTCACATCTCCGCCAAGGGTCCATGAGCGGTGCAGACAGGGGGAATCGGTCTGGTTCTCCTCGGAGGCAAACGATGCCGATAAAAGGTAAGCTCTTGAACAGAAAGGGAAATATATTCTCCGCAGATCAGTGCGGCCCCCAATCGGAAAATCCGAAAAGTTTTTCCTTGACAACTATGGTAACGCTGATACTGTTGAATGACCCAATCATCAGATGATCATACCTGTAAGCCGCAACCCGTGTAAGGTTCCTTTATGGATGGTAGTCTGGAACTCAAAGTCAGCGAAGCCCTTTCCGATGACGTGGGCAAGGGGCTGGCCCGCCTCGATCCCAGCGACATCAAGGCGATCAATGCCGTCCTGGGTGACGTGATCGAGATCGCGGGCGAGAAGGTCACCGTAGCCCGCATCACGGGGACGTTACCGCAGTATTGCGGAAAACGGCTGATCCAGATCGACGGCATCACCCGCGAAAACGCCAAGGCTTTCGTGGGCGGCAAGGTGAAAGTCAAGAAGGTCACACGGAAAACGGCCGCCACCGTCGTCATCAGCCCCCTGGATTTCACCAACATCCTGCCCGATGAAAAGGAAGTCGATCAATTTCCGAGAGTCCTTCAGGGGCTGTCGGTCATCCTCGGCGATAAGATCAACATCCCCTTCCTGGGGGGCAAGGAGAGGCTCTTCCAGGTCGAGGCGACCTCCCCCTCGGGCGGGGTCATCATCAATCAGCAGACCAGATTCGTCCTGAAAAAGCCCGATTTCACCCTCGAGCCGTCCGCCCGCGTGTCCTACGAACACATCGGCGGCCTGGAGAAGGAGCTTCGGCTCGTCCGGGAGATGGTCGAGCTTCCCTTGCGGTATTCCGAGGTGTTCGAAAAGCTGGGGATCGAGGCCCCGAAGGGGGTCCTGCTCTACGGCCCGCCCGGTACGGGCAAGACGTTGATTGCCCGCGCCATTGCCAGTGAGACGAAGCTGCATTTCATCCGCGTCAACGGACCGGAAATTATCCACAAGTTTTACGGCGAAAGTGAAGCGAGGCTGCGGGAGATCTTCGAGGAAGCAACCCTCAAGGCCCCGAGCGTCATCTTCATCGATGAGATCGACGCCATTGCCCCGAAGCGGGCTGAAGTCCTGGGTGATGTGGAAAAACGGGTTGTCGCCCAGCTCCTCGCTCTGATGGACGGCGTGGTTTCCCGCGGGCACGTCATCGTCATCGGCGCGACCAACATCCCCGAGGTTATCGATCCCGCCCTCAGAAGACCGGGGCGTTTCGACCGCGAGGTCGTCATTCCGGTGCCCAACGTGGTCGGACGGAGGGCCATCCTGAACATTCACAGCAGCCGAATGCCCCTGGCTTCCGACGTGGATCTCGACCGCCTCGCCAGCATCACCCATGCCTTTGTCGGGGCCGACATCGAGGCCCTGTGCAAGGAGGCGGGTATGGTGGCCCTGAGGCGCTACCTGTCCCTGGAGGGGGAGAATCACCTCGACACGGTGCTCGAGTCAACCGATTCGCTGCAGATCAACATGGACGATTTTCTCAAGGCCCTGCGCGAGGTGGAGCCGACGGCAACGCGCGAGTTCTTCACCGAGCGCTCGACAGTGAGGTGGCACCACATCGGCGGTCTGCACAAGATCAAGGAAACGCTCCTCTCCATAGTGGAATGGCCGTCGAAATACCCTGATCTCTTTTCAAAGGCAAAGGTCATGCCCCCAAGGGGCATCCTCTTCTCGGGTCCCTCCGGCACGGGGAAAACTCTCATGGCGAAAGCCCTCGCGGGAGAAACGGGGCTGAACTTCATCTCCATCAGCGTGCCCACCCTCTTTTCGAAGTGGCTGGGCGAATCGGAGAAGGCCCTCCACCAGATCTTCAAGAAGGCCAAGCAGTCAGCGCCCTGCATCCTTTTTTTCGACGAGATCGACACCCTCGGCGTCACGCGCAACATCACCAGCGAGGGAGCTGCGGCCGTGGAGCGTGTCGTGAGCCAGTTCTTCAACGAACTGGACAACCTCAGTGATCTCTCCCAGGTCATCGTCCTGGGAGCCACGAACCGCGAGGACATCCTCGACCCGGCGCTGACGAGGGCGGGCCGGCTCGATTACATCATTCACTTCCTCATCGGCGATGAACAGGACCGCCGGGAGATCTTCCAGGTCCACCTGAAAGACAAGCCCTTGGGAAGTGACGTGGATCTTGGCGAACTCGTCCGGGCGACGGAGGGTATGGTGGCCTCCGAGATCGCCTATGTCTGCAGGACCGCCGCGATGCTGGCGATCTCCGAATTGATTCAGGAACCCAAGAATGGACGATCGGAAAAATTTGCGATGCAGGCCGGCCACTTTCAGGAGGCCGTCCGGGTCGTCCGCGAAAGGGAGGGAACCCCGGGATGCTGAAAGAAGTCAGAAAGAAGCGGGCCTATGAAGACATCGTCGTGCAGATCCATGACCTGATCAAGAAAGGCAGATTGAAGCAGGACGACCAGCTCCCCAACGAGAAGGAATTGTCGGAGACGTTCAAGGTGTCCCGGTCGACGGTGCGGGAGGCCATCCTGTCGCTGGAGACGATGAGGCTGGTGGAGCGGCGCCAGGGCGATGGAACCTACGTGATCGCCACCAGTGAAGAGGCCCTGGTGCAGCCCCTGGCGTCCACTCTTTACGGCGAGAAAGACGATCTCATCGACATCTTTTTCCTTCGCACGATCATCGAACCGGAGGTGGCGCAGATTGCAGCGGAAAACGCCACGGCGGAAGAAATCGAGGAACTGGAAAAGATCCTCAGGAAACAGGAAGATGAAGTGGCCCTTGGCGTCCGGGAAGCGCATCAGGATACGACCTTTCATCATCTCCTGGCCCGCATGGCCAAGAACCGGGTCCTGGAGCGCCTGTCACTGGCCCTGGTGGATCTGCTGAGCGAAACACGGGATGAGTACCTCCAGTCGGAGGAGAGGAAGCGCGGGTCGTTGAAGGGCCATCACCGAATCCTGGATGCGATCAAGGCGCACAACGGGAGCGCCGCGCGAAAGGCCATGCACAAACACTTGGCAGACGTCGAGAAAATTGTATTCAACAAGAAGAGAGGGGGTGGGAAGAAATCATAGGCACAAGAGTGTTCATGGAAGATCCAAACCCAGTTACACAAGTTTGTTTCATCGATTCGTTTGACGGATCAATTTGAAGGAGGTGTTTATGGCTAAAGTGACCGAATTAACCGTATGGACCAGGGGCGTCGTCATGGACAAGGAGGCCCGCGATGTGGCCAATGCCTTTGCCAATGCCGCCCAGTTGGAAGGCAAATTCGTGCAAGCCTTCGACAACTACGAAGACCTTCCCGACCGCGTCCTCGTCACGACCCGGAAATACACCCGGATCAGCGACGAAGAGATCCCCATGAAGTATGAGTATGTTAATCATCACCCCGACATCGTCGTCATCGTCGAGCCCACCATCGTCAAAGGGATCAACATCCTGAAAGGGATGCCCGAGGGCGGGCTTCTGCTGATCAACACCAGCCGCGACATCGACTACATGCTGAAATTCATTCCCAACGCCGACGTGCTGGGTGCCATCGCCACGGTGGACGCCGACGGCATCTCCGGAATCAAGACCGTCGATTTCTCCGGTTCCGAAGGCGGTGTAGACCAGTCCGGCATCGGCGCGGGTATCGCTGCTCCCCTTCTTGGCGCACTTGCCAAGGTGACGGGCATGGTGAAGAAGGAGTCCATGGGCAAAGTCGTCAGCGACGTCGCCTCCATGGAGCGCGGTTACAAAGAAGTCAAGATCAAGAAATTCCGCAAGGCTCGAGCAGAGTATTTCTGGGGAACCTGATCTGCTCTTGACTTGATCCTATTTTTTGAAAGGAGAACCCTATGGCCATCAAGGTACCTAAAGATAGAGAAGTCCCCTTTGGTGCGATCACCCCTGCGCCAATCGGAGCGCAGGAGCTTTTTATCACATCCAACTGGCGGATCGTCCGGCCGATCATCGATCACGAGAAGTGCACCCGATGCTTCATCTGCTATGCTTCTTGCCCGGATGCCTGCTGGTCCTACAATGAAAAGGAAGATCAGATGGAATGGAACTGGAGGTTCTGCAAGGGCTGCCAGATCTGTATCCATGAGTGCCCCTCGGATGCCCTGAGCGCTTCTCCAGAGCTCGATTACGAGGATGGGGTGGTTCGTCTGGAAAAACCATTTTAAGCAGGAGGAACGATTATGGCGAAAGAATTAATGCTCAGCGGCTGCGCCGCGGCAGCTCAGGGTGCGAAATTCGCGGAAGTGGAGGTTATCTGCTCCTATCCGATTCGACCCTATACGGCCATCATGATGGAGCTCTCGAGAATGGTCGCCAACGGGGAGCTCGATGCCGAATTCGTACACGGCGAAGGCGAGCACGCCCAGGTTTCGGTCGTGCTGGGGGCCTCGGCGGCCGGCGCCCGTGCCTACACCGGAAGCTCCGGCGTGGGTGTCACCTATGCCTTTGAAGTATATAGCCCGGCGGCAGGCGGAAGGTATCCCCTTCAGATGGCCATTGCCGACCGGACCCTCGACCCCCCCGGCGACTTCGGTTCGGAACACACGGATGCCATGTCCGCAAGGGACCAGGGATGGCTCATGGGATGGGCCTCGACACCGCAGGAGGTCTTCGACAACACCCTGATCAATTACCGCATCGGCGAGGACCAGCGCGTCATGCTGCCCCAGTTCGTCTGCCAGGATGGGTATTTCCTGTCCCACATCCCCGACAAGGTGATCCTGCCCGATTTGGCTCAGGTGAAGGAATTCCTTCCCCCTTACAGCGCCCCCCATCCCCTGAGCGTGACATGCCCCGTTTCCCACGGTCCGCAGATCAAACCGGACCAGGGAGCCGTCATGGATGCACAGAGGGCCTCGACCTTTCTGATTCTCCCCAAGGTCATTGAGGAGGCCGTGGCGGATTACAACAAAATCTTCAAGCGAAATATTCCGCCCTTCATTGAGAAATACAAGATGGACGACGCGGAGATCGCATTCTTCATCCAGGGCGCCCATTCCAACACCTGCAAGAAGGCCATCGATCAGATGAGGGCCCAGGGCCTGAAAGCCGGCATGGTCCGGCCGCGGTGGGTGCGACCCTGGCCTACGCAGCAGATCGCCGAGGCGTTCCAGAACGTGAAGGCCATCGCCAGCGTTGAGACGAGCACCTCCTACGGAGGCGCGATGCGGGGTGGAAACCTGGTCCACGAACTGAGAGCTTCTCTCTATGACCTGGAAAAACGGCCTCTCGTGACTTCGTTCATGGCCGGTCTGGGTGGGGACGTCATCCTCTTCGAGGATTTCCATTACATGGCGAAGATCCTCAACCAGATGATCAAGGAGAAGAAGGCCCTGAAGCACGTTTACTGGATCGGTTTCGAGGAAGAATAACCCCCAGGACCCCAAGGAGGTATCCAATATGGCTCAAGCATTCGACTATAAAAAACAGCAACTGGAACGCATCAAGTCCCTCCGCCATGCGCCGAGGGAGGAGATGTACCTGCCGGGGCACCGCACCTGCGCGGGCTGCGGCCCCGCTTTGAATTACCGCCTGGTCGCCAAGGCCGCAGGCAAAGACACGATCTTCATCGGCCCCACGGGCTGCATGTACGTGGCCAATGCCAGCTATCTCTGCACGCCTTACGCCGTCTCCTGGATCCATGCCCAGATCACCAACGGCGGGGCGGTAGCCTCCGGCATCGAGGCCGCCTACAAGATTCTCGCGCGGAAGAAGAAGTACGACGGTGTTTTCCCGAACATCATCGTCATGGCGGGCGACGGCGGTTCCGTGGACATCGGCCTTCAGGCCATGTCGGCCATGATGTATCGCGGTCACGACGTTCTCTTTATCTGCTACGACAACGAGTCGTACGCCAACACGGGCATCCAGACCTCGCCCACAACCCCCTACGGGGCAAACACCACCTTCACCCCCCCGGGGAAAGTGATCCCCGAAGGCAAGGTGCTCTTCCCGAAGGATCCGCCGCAGCTGGTTATCGGCGGCCATCCGCTCGTGAAGTACGTGGCCACAACCAGCATTTCGCATCCGGTGGATCTGATGAACAAGGTGCGCAAGGCCCTCAATTACAACGGCCCGAGCTTCCTGCACATGCTCTCCCCCTGTCCGAAGGGGTGGAAATTCGACGAGAAGCTCAGTCTAGAGATGGGGCGTCTGGCCGTGGACACGGGGATGTGGAGCCTCTACGAGTGGGAGGACGGCGTCTACAAGTACTCCCATATTCCCAAGAAGTACAAACCGGTTGGCGAGTACATGAAATTCCAGGGGCGATTCTCGCATCTGAAGGCGGAGCACATTGCCAAGATGCAGGCGTTCGTGGATGAGAAGATCAAGAGGATCAAGGCCATCGCGGCAGAGGCGCCTATCCCCACGCCGAAAAAGAAGGCCTGAGCGAAATATTAATCAGGGGACGTTCATGTCATTCCCGTACCGGGCACCCCGTCACAGGTGACGGGGTGTCCCGGCGGGCTGGCACGGAATGGAAGGAGGAAGGAACATGTCGGATGAAAAGGACCTTGCCATACAGAAGTTGGGTCCAATTGTTGGCAACCGCTGGATCCAGCTGACGGCCGGCGTCATTGCCATGATCGTTATCTCGAATTTTCAGTATGCCTTCACCCTTTTCACGCCGGGACTGAAGCAGACATTTGCGGATGTGCCCTACTCTCAAATCGCGTTGATCTTTAGCCTATTCATCCTGTTTGAGACCTGGCCGGTGCCGCTGGCCGGATACCTGATCGACAAATTCGGCATCCGCAAACTCATGCTTGTGGGGGCAACAGGCATTCTCCTGGGCTGGCTGCTCGGGGGGACGATCGCGACAACGGTTTTTCATCACTACATCACGTATGGCGTGATCGCCGGGACAGGAGCAGGAATTATCTATATCGCGACGGTGGCCAATGCCGTCAAGTGGTTCCCCGATAAAAGAGGGTTGGCGGCGGGGCTGACGGCCGCGGGATTCGGAGGCGGCTCGGCTCTCACACTCATCCCCATTTCCGCCAGCATCAGCAGCATGGGATGGCAGGGCGCCATGGCGGCCTGGGGCGTAGGCCAGGGTATCGTGGCCATCCTCTGTGCCCTCGTCTTGTCTCACCCCCCGACAGGGTGGCTTCCTCCGAACTGGGTGCAGCCCAAGGCGGTTGCGCAGACGAAGAAGCAATTTACCTCGATGGAGATGCTGTCTTCGAAAGAGTTTTACATCATGTACTTCATGTTCCTCATGGTTTGCACGGGTGGTCTGATGACGACGGGGAACCTCTCCCAGATCGCCAAGTCCCTCAACGTGTTCGACGCGAAGTTCCTGGGCATCGCCATCGTGCCCTTCGTGGCGACCATCGCGGGAGTGACAAACGCCCTTGCCCGTATCATGTGGGGATCGATCTCGGATCGGTTTGGACGGGAATACACGATGGCCTTCGCCTTCGCCCTGGAAGGCGTCCTCATCTTCCTGATGACGCAGATCGCGGGGATGCCCATCGCCTTCATGTTCCTGATGCCCTTCGTCTTCCTCGCCTGGGGTGAGATATACGCCCTGTTCTCGGCGATCACGGGGGACGTCTTCGGCGCGAAGAACGCCTCGGGCAACTACGGCATCCTCTACACGGCCAAAGGGTTGGCTTCGATCATGGCCGGATGGGGCGCGGCTGCAGTGGCTGCTCTCTATGCCGGCTCCTTCTCGGTTCCCTACTACATCTCGTCCGTATTCGACCTCACTGCGGCGGCCCTGGCCCTCTGGGTCTTAAGGCCGATCATCCGGAAGAGAATCGCTGAGGAGGGTCAAAAAGCGGCTTGAGGCACGTGTGAATTGACAAAGTAACAGCCTTAACTTTAGGGGGGAGGGGAACAGGGCCACAGCTACAACGGACCTTGTTCCCCTCTTTGCGTTCAGGAGGGCCTCATGAACATCCTCATTGCCGGCGGAGCGGGGGAGGTCGGGCAGCACCTCATCCGGGATTTCACTCGCCTGGGTCACAGGGTGAGGGTGTTGGATCGTTCGGAAAGGACCAAAGCGATCCAACCGTCGGATCTCGTCACTTCCCTTCACGGGGATTTGGCCGATGCAAAGCTGGTGAATGATGCCGTCTCGGGCGTCGATGCGGTCATTCACCTGGCCTGGAGTTTCGCCGATGATGCCCGGGTCATCTTCGGGGACGATATCCAGGGTCACGTAAACCTCCTAGAATCATCCTGCTCCCATAATGTCCAGCGGTTCATCTACACCAGCACGGCAACCGTCTACGGCAGGGCGGTTCAGCACCCTGTGACGGAGGACCACCCATGCTTGATCACCGAGGCCCGCAAACCCCTCTATGCCCTGGGCAAATACACGGCGGAAGAGATCTGTCAGTACTATTTCAAGGCCCGGGGACTCGCTGCGACGGTCTTGCGGTTCTGGTGGGCCTTCGGCGCAACGATCGGAGGGAGCAACCTGAGGGACCTGGTTCGAAAGGCGATATACCATCAGCCCCTCGAGATGGTCGTGGACGCCGGCGGCGCCTTCCTGACCATGGCCGATCTTGGGCGGGCCATCCTGCTTGCAATATCCAACCCCGCTGCGGCGGGACGGGTCTACAATCTGGGCAGTCTCTTTTTGTCGTGGAGGCAGATCGGCGACATCATGATCAGACTCACCGGTTCGAAATCGGAAACGAGGATGATCCCTGCACGGGAGTGGCGCGGCGCTGCATTTCTGAACGAAGTCTGGGACCTCGACTGGACACGGGCAAACCGGGAGCTGGGATACGTGCCCGCCGAATCCGCCGAAGCCATGCAAGCCTCCTTTGCCGAAGCGCTCAGGAGCTGTATCGCCCAGGTCCAGGCAGAGGCGAAGTAGCGGTATCTTCTTCGGCGGCGGCCTCGGCACCAGCGATTTCTTATCCTAGGTCTTGAAGGACGCTCCGGCGGGTAACACTTCCATCTTGACGCAGCGAATCCTGCAACCTATCCTTCGAGTATATCTGGAAGAAGGGTTGGATCAGCCGGCATGGAGATTACCTCTGCGATCCTCATCGTTCTGGGGCTTGCGCTTTTTGAAGCGATCACCAGCATCGACAACGCCATCATCAATGCCGAGATCCTACAGGGCATGCAGCCGCGGGCACGCCGGTGGTTTCTCACGTGGGGCATCCTGATCGCCGTATTCGTCGTGCGAGGGGTGTTGCCCTGGCTGATCGTCTGGGCGATGACCCCGGGGCTGGGGCCCTGGGAAGCCCTCACGGCCAGTATCACCGGTGAGGCGGCGGCCCTTGAGGCCATCCGGGCAAGTGCGCCCGTCCTCCTGATGGGAGGAGGGGTCTTCTTTGTTTTTCTCTTCTGCCACTGGCTGTTCATCGAACCCAAAACGTTCGGCATTCCCGTCGAGAGGATCATCGCCCGCCAGGGGGCCTGGTTCTATGCCGTGGTCTCGATTGTGCTTACGGTCGTTGTCTGGTTCGCCCTGCTGCGAAGCGAGATGCTTGCCTTCGGCGCCGTCGTGGGCTCGACGGCTTTCTTCATCACCCATGGCTTCCGGAAATTTGCCGAGGAGCAGGAGGCGCGTCTGCTTGCCGGCGAGACGAGCATGTCCGACATCGGCAAGATCCTCTACCTGGAGGTCATCGACCTGACCTTTTCCATCGACGGGGTTGTAGGGGCCTTCGCATTCACCCTTTCCGTGCCCCTCATCCTGATCGGGAACGGCATCGGGGCCGTGGTCGTCAGGGAACTGACCGTCTACGGTGTTGAACGGATCAGGAAGTACGTTTATCTGAAAAACGGTGCGATGTACTCTGTCTTCGTCCTGGGCTGCGTGATGCTCGGCCACGGCTTCGGGTACCATGTGCCCGAGTGGTTCACGCCGCTGACCACCTTCCTCATTGTCGGCTACTTCTTTTTCAAGTCCCGTTGGCAGGTCAAGAGCACAGGGGAATAAAACAGAGGGATAGCGAAAAAGGGCGGCGTTCAGAATCTGACGCCGCCCTTTTGACAGGTTGTTCTCGCTGGCAGCCGATCAGCGTCCGGTAAAGGCCGGGCGGCGGCGCTCGAGGAAGGATTTCACTCCCTCCAGGGCGTCGGCCGTTTTTGTCATATCCGTGATGCCGCGGGCCTCCTGCTCCATCTGGGTCTCCAGTGTTGCCGAGAAAGTCTCGTTGAGAAGCTTCTTCACCGTGCCGAAAGACTGAGTTGGGCCCGCCGCCAGCAGGCCTGCCAGTTTTGCCGCCTCCGCCGCCAGTTCCGCATCAGGCACCACCCGGTTCACAAGGCCCCATTGCAGGGCCTCGGCGGCCGCCACCTTGCGGTTCGTGAGCATCATCTCGCGGGCCCGATTGAGCCCGATCATCCGCGGAAGAAGCCAGCTCATGGCCCCGTCGGGGGAGAGGCCCGTAGCTGTGTAGGCTGCCGTGAAGCTTGCCGACTCGGCCGCCAGGATGAAGTCGCCGGAGATGGCAAAGCTCATCCCCATTCCGGCGGCAGGGCCGTTCACAGCCGTGACGAGGGGCGCCTTCATCCGCATGAAGCGCGACGCTGCGGCATGGCAGTAGACGGTCATCTCCTTGAGCACCTTCGGCAATGCTTCCCCATAACTTGCGAAAAATTTCAGATCCCCTCCCGCGCTGAACATCTTTCCCGCACCGGTGAGCACCACAGCCCGGATCGACGGGTCCTCGTCGCACCGGATCGCTGCCAGCATGAGATCCTTGCCGGAGTCGAGATTGAGCCCATTTGCCGCCTCAGGCCGGTTGAGCGTGATGGTGGCAACGCCGCCGCTGACCTCAAATCGGATCGTCTTGTACTCCATAGCTCCTCCTATTTTCGTTCATTTCCCGGAAGAATCCCCTGGTACAGGCGAAATTCCCTTATCGTCCATGATCAGAACAACTCCTCACCGACGGACGGAAAAATTAGAAATTCGTTCCCTTCGAATGTCAAGAAATTTATCCGGAAAAATGCTCTCAAGGTCCGCATACGTTTTCCCGATGGAGTGGTCAGGGAGAAAACGATGAAGACATCCAGGGAAGATCTGCATCCGTTCGAATACGGCATCGGGCTCGCTTCGCTCATCGTCCTCGTGGCCGGTCTGAACATCCTGGATGCCATCTTTACGCAAGTGATCCTCGCTCAAGGGGGTGCCGAGTGCAACCCCGTGGTCCTTGCGGCCATCGATGCCTATGGCGAGAGGTTCTGGATCTGGAAGGTTGCTACCGTGTCCTTTCTGCTTGTCCTGATCTGCCTTTACAGCCGGTTGAAACTTTTCCGGACGATCCTTGCCAGCTCAGCGCTGCTTTTTGCGGGCGTCATTTCCTACCCGTTGCACCTTCTTGCCAATGGCCCCCTGGGGCGCTGAGTGAGTCCCGCATACCCCGAAGCTCACGCGATTCTGATCGGATCATGCCGACCGGTGACGGTAGCTCATGCAAATGCCGTCGTCCAGGGTCGTGCTCACGATCACCGTGTCGAAATCGGGGCGCCGGCGAATCATGTCCGTATAGTCCTTCATGTCGCCGGCCTCGGAGATGGCGTTGTGCACGGCGATGATCGCGCCGGGGGAGAGCCTGTCCGGGTAAAGCTTCTTGAAGTAGTCCATCTGTCCGTCCTTGTCGGCATCGAGGAACACGAAGTCAAACGAGCCCTTAAGGGCCGTGATCTCTCTGTGGGCATCTCCCCGGACGAGCGTGACCCTTCCGGAAAGCCCCGCCTCACGGACGTTTTTCTGCGCCAGGGCATGCCGCCCCCCATCGATCTCGATCGTCGTCAGAAGACCGCCCGTTTCTCCCAGCGCAAATCCCATCCAGATTGCCGAGTATCCCTGCGAAGTCCCCACCTCGAGGACCCGGGTCGCGCGGGCCGCCTTCACCATGAAGTGAAGAAACTCGGCATCCTTGCGGGGGGTGCTCCAGTAGCGGCCGATCTTCGGCTCCATCTCCTCGATGACCTTCCGGACCCGCTCCGGGTCGATCTGGGGAAGCTTGCGTTCCTCCTCTGCCCGGGATTGCGCCGGCGATGCAAGTGTCCCCATCGCGAAAAGCCCCATCGCTGCCGTCGTGAAGAAGTCTCTGCGATTCAAGCCACTCTTTATCTGCTTTTGTACTTCCATCACTTCTTCCACTTCTTTCACTTTCTGCTGTGGATTCTCCAGGCAAGAAGCCCCGCGATGATCGTCCCAAAACCCACAAGGCTCTCCAGCGGCTTTTGCATGACGGTGAAGAGTGTCATGGCCGCAACACCGGCAAGGAAGAGCCAGGGCACAATGGGGTAGCCGGGCACGGATAGGGCGCTTCCTTCCCGTTTCCGCAAGAGGATCAGTGCCGCCACGGTCGCCGCCGTGCTGATGCTGAGGGTGAATCCGATCCAGGTGAGAAGTGCTTCGAACGTTGCACTCCAGAGGAAAAAAAGGGCAAGCCCCGCCTGCATGGCGATGGCGGCCCGCGGGGGACCCGAAGCAACGGCCAACCGCCGGGGCAGAACCCCGTCCGCCGCCATCTGCGAATAGACGCGGGGACCGGCCATGACAAGCGAAGAGACGCTGCTGACGAGAGCAAGGGCGATGAGCCCGGCCACGGCTTCCTCCAGAGCAACCCCGCCAATGGCCCGAGCGGCGATGCGTCCCACGTCGAGCTTCCCTGCCAGTTCGGCTACGGGCGCTGCAAAGACGAAGACGGAGTTGAGCGCAAGGTAAAGCAAGGTCACCAGCGCGGTACCCAGCAGGAGCGACCGCGGGATTGTCTTTTCGGCGTCCTGCACCTCACCGCCGACATAGACGGCTGCATTCCAGCCGGAATAGCTGAAGGAGATCCAGATGAGGGATACCCCGAAGGCCGCAACGGGGAAAGGGGGATTCGGTTGCACCTCAGGCAGCCCGATCCTCCCTGCGGCGATCCCGACAAAGGCAAGGATCAGCAAGACCTTAAGCACGACAGCCGCGTTCTGCACCTGTGCGCCTCTGCGTACCTCGACGGCATGAACGGCGGCAAAGGCCAGGATCAGGATCGTGCCCCCCATTGCAGGGGTGATGCCGCCGAACCAGGGCCTTGCGTAGGTGCCGAAGGCGAAGGCCGCGGCGGCAAGCGGGGCTGAAAAGCCGACAAGAAGGGAAAGCCACCCTGCGACATAACCCGCCGCGGGGTGAAGGGTGCGGGACAGAAAGAGGTACTCGCCTCCGGACTCGGGGATGCGCCTTGCAAGCGCCCCGTAGCAGATTGCCCCCAGCATTGCTTGAACGCCCCCGACGACCCAGGCCAGAAGGACGTAGAGCGGCGAACCCAGATCCGCAAGCACAAATCCACTCGTGGTGAAAACACCCGCCCCGATCATGTTTGCCACGACAAGCGCCGTGGCACTCGTGAGCCCGAGTCTCCTCTGCGGCGTCAAATATCTCTCCTCGCTGTGTGCGGCCGATCTCTGCTAGTCGATGATGTGATAGCCCGCGTCGACGAAGGTCACATTCCCCGTGAGGGCGACACCGTGATCGCTGACCAGAAAGGCCGCGATGGCACCCACGTCGTCCACGGTCACGAGCCGGTGCTGCGGGGATTTCCTTTCGGCCAGCTCCAGCAGTTCGTCGAACTTGCCGATGCCCGAGGCTGCCCTCGTCTTCAGTGGACCCGGTGAAAGGGCATGGACGCGGATCCCCTTGGGTCCCAACTCGGCCGCGAGGTAGCGCACGCAGCTCTCCAGTGCAGCCTTGACGGGACCCATGGCGTTGTAGTTCTTCACCACTTGGTTTGCCCCGTAATAGCTCATGGCAAGCAGGCACCCGCCGGCACTCATCAGCGGCTCGGCGAGCCTCGCCATCCGGATGAAGGAATGGCAGGAGATGTCCATGGCCATGAGAAACCCCTCCAGCGAACAGTCCACGACGCGGCCCTGAAGATCCTCCTTCGGCATGTAGGCGATGGAGTGAACGAGGAAATCCAGCCGACCCCACGTGTGGCGGATGGCCCGGAAAAGGGCCTCCATCTGCTCGGGTTTCTGGACATCGAGGGGCATAAAGATCTCGGGGCCCAGTTCCTTTGCGAGAGGTTCGACAAATTTCTTTGCCTTTTCGGTCTGGTAGGTGATGGCCTGAGTTGCCCCGAGGGCCTTGAACCGGACGGCACAACCGTAGGCGATGCTTTCGTCGTTGGCAATTCCGACAACCAGGCCTTTCTTGCCAAGGAGATATTGACAGTTATCCAGCATGGTAAAGCTCCTTTCGAGATATTCTTACTTTTTCGCAGGACGGTTCAACCGGCCCCGTCATGATCCCCGCACGGATCTCCCTTTAAGTATAGGGGAATCGGAAGCTCCGATCAAGGAAAGTCGTTTCTTGAATCGGCTGGCAAGGTGGTTTACCATGGATCGAAACGAAACCCGTTCAAGGAGAGGGGCAATGAGAAGGCATGCCATGATGCGGTGGCTGGTTTTGCTGGCAATCCTGGGATTTCTTTCCGCTGTATTGGGTCCGCCTGCTCTGGCGAAAGAGCCCGTGCCGCCGAAGAGCAAGGGTGAGACGAAGGCGTCTCCAGCCGGTGAGCTGCCGGCAGCCGTGACGATTGTGAACAAGTGGGACGGCGATTATCCGGTTTCCGCGCTGAAAAAACTTCCCCGTGGCCAACAGAAAACCTCTGCGGGATATATCCGTGACGAGAAATCCTTCGCCGATATCTGGAAATCGTTCAAACCTGGAGAAAGGGTGCCTTCCGTTGATTTCAGGAAAAACATGGTGGTGTTCACCCGCAACGTAAAATTCTACAACCGGAAAGCGATCACGAAAGTGACTCTTCTCGATGGGGTCATGGAGATCCAGGGCGTTGAAACCGTGACCTCAGTGCCCGTGACAGACAAGGTTGCCATGGCCATGGCGGAAGTTCCTCGCCTGGGGGTGAAAACACTGCGCGCAGGCGACAAATTCATCCCTGTGAAATAAGAGTCGCCGGCGGTTTTATGATTCCCAGGCTTGTCCGGGTTATGATTTTCCCCGGGTGCTTCCGGTATTCCGTACCGAGGAGATGGAGAAATAAAACCTTGACCGACTTGGAAAAGCGGTGTAGCATACATTTGTTGCATCGGTGAGTCTTTGTAGAATGCTCCCGTTGTGATGTGGGACGGATGTAAACATTTTGTCGTGTAGAGGTTGACCACCATGCTCTTCAAAGTGGTGGTTTTTTTATTTCTGCCGTTGTTTTTTATCCGCCCGTGAAAATCTGCGAACGGAGGATAAACGCAATGCCAGAAGGTAAAGTCAAATGGTTCAATGAGCGCAAAGGGTTCGGTTTTATCGAGGCCGACGAAGGCGGCGACGTCTTCGTGCACTTTAGCGCGATTCAGGACAGCGGCTTCAAGACCCTTCAAGAGGGCCAGCGCGTGAGCTTCGAGATCGAGCAGGGCCAGAAAGGCCCGTCGGCCTCGAAAGTGAAGGCGCTCTAAGCCGTACGAATGCTCAGGGGCACTTTCCCGCCATAAAGCAGGGGGAAGTGCCTTTGCTTACTCTTCCGATGGATTCCGCCTCTGTGGTTTCATTGTCAGGGCCTCTTTGCCGCCCGGGGAAGATTCGGAGGAAGACAGACGAATGTAAGGAGGCGAAGATGAATAGAAAACTCTACGTTGGAAACCTCTCGAGCGAAGCGACGGAGGAAGAACTGCGGTTTAATTTTTCACAGGCCGGTAATGTTCTGTCAGTAGCTCTGATCAAGGACAGGATGACGGGTTTGAACAAAGGGTTCGGGTTCGTTGAGATGGACTCCGAGGAAGGCGCCCGCAAGGCCATCGAGTCCTTCAACGGCGGAGAGCTGCACGGCAAGGTCATCGTGGTGAGTGAAGCCAAACCGCCGAAGGATCGCCAGGAAGGCGGCGGCTTTGGCAGGGACAACCGTCCCCGTCAAGGCGGTTTCGGCCGCGGTCCCGGAAGACCGGGAGCAGGCGGCGGGCGGCGTTACTAAGCCGGATTGCTGAAACCGGCCCCTCTCTTGCGGGGCCGGTTTCAGCTTTTTTATGGTCTGTTCGATCTCCCTTTTTTGCTTTACTGCCCTGCAGGCGATGTCATCGACCCTTGAATCGCGCCTCCCTCCTCTCGATGAACGACTGGATCCCTTCTGCAGCATCCTCGCTTTTCATGATGGGCACAAGATCCGGCAGCAGCCGCGCGATGGCCGCCCGTTCTCCCTCGATGCGGGCCTGCCTCGCCGATTTCAGTGAGGCCTGGACTCCCAGGGGTGCCTGCCGGGCGATCTTTTCCGCAATCTCCAGGGCCCGCTCGATCTGACGGCCCGGTTCGGTCAGCTCCTGAATGAGACCCAGGCGCAGCGCTTCCGCCCCGCTGATCTCGTCTGCCGTGAGCAGATAGCGCATGGCGTTGCCCCAGCCGATTTCCCGGTGCAGGCGCACCGTGGCGCCCCCCACGGGGTAGATGCCCCGCCTTACCTCGATCTGCCCGAAGCGCGTATCCGAGGCTGCCACGCGGATATCCATGGCGAGCAAAAGCTCCAGTCCAATGGTGTAGCAGATCCCCTGGACAGCCATGACCATTGGCTTTCCCACCCGCCTTTCCTCGTCGAGCCCGAAGGGATCGCAGGCACCTGCAGGCAGGTCGGGAAACGCCGCTTCGCTGAAATACGGGGCCCATTTCGGCAGCTCGAGACCCGCCGTAAAGTGCGTTCCATGGGCAAAGAGCAGGCCACAGCGAAGCTCCCTGTCCCTGTCGAACTCTCCCAGGGCCACCGCCAGTTCCGAAAACATCTCCACATCGAAGGCGTTCATCTTGTCCGGGCGGTTGAGCCCCATGAGGAGCACGTGGCCCCGCCGCTCCGCCGTGATCTTCCCCGATTCCATAACCCCTCCTTCTCAGCGCTTCTCCCCGATGGGGCAGACGGCGATGCAGTTGAAGCAGGTGTACTGAAACCCGATAAACGAGGCCTGGTAGAGGCTCATGAAAAACGGGTCTTTCAGGAGTGCCTGCTGCTCCTCGGGGGACTTCCCGATGAACTTCCGCAAATAACCCGTCGCGGCCGGGATCCCGAAGGGCTGGGACGCCCTCAGGCACTTCATGTTATCGGTCTTTCCCTCGTCGTCGAGGGCCTTGCCCGGGCAGGCCTCCACGCAGAGTCCACACTGGTTGCAGAGCTCTTCCTCCAGGGGAGGGTCGGATTCGAATGTAAGCTCCGTCAGCAGTGCCGTGAAGCTCAGCCGCGAGCCGAAACGGGGGTGAATGACGACGTTATGTCGGCCGAAAACCCCGAGACCGGACTGGACGGCGGCGTGGCGCAGCGAGATGTCGCCGATCAGCCCGAAGGTGGGAGCGGCCATGTCGAGCGGGTAGGACGAGAGAACCGGCGAGGCGGGCTTACCGGTTCGATCTTCGATGAGGCGGGCCATCTGGTAGAGATGAGCCTTCGAGGTGTCCATGACGGCCATGCGGCCGGCGATGTTGAATCGAGCGTTCTTGCTGTCCAGGGCGCCGTTGAGCATCCGGTGGCCGAATACGACGATCGATTTTGCCTGTGGCAAATAGCTCTTTGGATCAGGCGATCTCGGCGATTTGTAGTCCCCCAGGGCAAGGAAGCCGACGACGTCAACACCCAGATCGCGAGCGGATTTTCGAATGTCTTCCTTTTTCATGATTCCCTCCACGTTCATTTGCCTTTACATTGCTCGACGATGCCGCCGAGGATCCCCATGAAGACCTCTATCTGATCAGCCTTCAGGCTTGCCTTGATCTTCTCATTGACGCCGCGGATGATCTTTGCCGCCCTGCCTGCCTCGTTGCGGCCCTCGGGTGTGATCCGGATCAGGAGCGCCCGCCGATCTTCCTGTTTCGTTTCCCGGCGGACGAATCCCCTTTTCTCGAGACGGTCAATCAGGCCTGTCATGGCCGAGTTGTCCACGCCGATGAACTGCCCCAGCTCCGACATCATGCGGCCGTCCTGCTCTATCAAGAGGAAGAGGACCGTCGCCTGGGGCACGGTAAGCCGGATACTCGATTCGGTCAGGAGGCTGTGGATGTGGGTCCGCAGCGTCAGGTGGGCCATGGAGATCAGATAGATCAGCCGGTCGGTTCTCGCCAAGTGCTTCTCCCGTGGTGGTAACATCAATAGTTGATATATAAACTATTTGTCGTCTCCTGTCAAGGCCCGTCCGGTCCGCCGGACGGTCTGATCAGCCTTCGGAGGACCGTCCCGTCTCATCCAAACCCTTAGCCCCGCCTCAGGGATTTGGAAGGAATGGCTAAGGCTCCTGCCAATGGCAAAGGCGCCCTCATCGGTGTAGATATGGATAAAAAGAAAGGTTATCGCACGGTACCCGAAAGGAAAGGAGGCACTCAATGTTTACCCCGAAATCCATCCTGGTCCCCACGGACTTTTCGGCATTCTCTGACAAGGCAATCCAGCAGGCCGTGGATATTGCCGAACAGAACAAGTCGAAACTCTATCTCCTGCACGTCGTCGACAAGCTGCAGCAGTGCGCCATTGATTACTGCATCCCCATGGAGACGATGATCAAGGTTCAGTCCGACAGCGAGAAGGAGGCTGCCCGGAAGATGAAGGAGGAAGCCGACAAGATCCTGAAGGCAAAAAAGATTGCTGTTGTCTTCGACGTCAAATCGGGCACTCCCTATGAGGAGATTCTGAAGGAACAACAGGAACGCAAGGCCGACCTCATCGTGATTGCTTCCCACGGCCGAACGGGGATTTTGAGGACCCTCATCGGTAGTGTGGCCGAGCGGGTGATGCGCGAGGCAAAGTGCCCGGTCCTCTTGGTCCGATGAGAATGTCCTGAAGTGAAAAAAGTGCCGCCAGTGGGGAGAACCCCGGGCGGCACTTTCATCTTCAGCGGCAACTCGCAACGGGGCAAGTCCCCCGAGTGGAGCTTTGCGGGTGGATGGCCTCTCTGCCTGAAACCGTTCGCCTATGCAGCTTTTCTCTTCATTGCGTCGCAGGCCAGGCAGATGGACAGCCCCTGCCGGTAAATGTAGTCCATCACGTCGCCTTTCATGGTATCCGCCAGGTCTTCCTGGCGGGCCTTTTTCCGGCGACGTTGACAGCTTTGCTTTGAAATGAGAAGGTTGCCGGGCTGATTCGGACACTGGATCAGGTTCTGCCGGTTGCGGGAGATCCACTCGCTGATCTGACCTTGCATGTTTCTCATGGCACCCTCCTTCTGGAATGCCTGCTCGCTGGGGCAGGCCGGAATTTGCCTCCCATCTTGCATGAAACGCAGGCGGGCGTCTATTTTCCGAAGCATGATTCCATGCCTCGAAAGGCCTCATGGACATCTCGGGGAAAGGAGGAGATGGAATCAGGATTAAACCTATAGCAAGTCGGGGGAATTCTCATTTCGCTCGATTTGCTTCGATGGTATAAAGATATCAAGAATTCGTATTCCAATCTCGGGCCGGGGCCTGTCGCGCCAATGCCCCGGGCCATAAAGGCAGAATGCAAGGGGGGAAGAGTGATGACCACCATACGTGTTTTGCTCGCCGATGACCACAAGATCATCCGGGACGGACTCAAGACGCTGATCGAAAAAGAGACCGGGATGGAGGTGATTGCCGAGGCGGACAACGGCCGCAGGACGGTCCGGCTCGCCCAGAAGCATCAACCCAACGTGATCATCATGGACGTCACCATGCCGGACATGAACGGGATTGAAGCCACGCGCAAGATCATGGAAGATACCGCCGGCGTCCGGATTATCGGTCTCTCCATGCACTCCGACCGGAGGTATGTCCTGGGCATGCTCGAGGCGGGGGCATCCGGCTACCTCCTCAAGGACTGCGCTTTTGAGGAATTGGCTACAGCCATCCGGAATGTGGCGGGGGGGAACACCTATCTCAGCCCGAAAATCGCCGATGTCGTCGTCAAGGGGTATCTCGACAAGACACCCGGGCCGTCCCATGCACTGGGCTCTGCGTTGACACCGCGCGAGCGGGAGGTTCTCCAGCTTCTCGCCGAAGGGATGGCAGCCAAGGAGATAGCCTCGCACCTCAACGTGAGCGTCAAGACCGTCGAGACCCACCGCCGGAACATGATGGAGAAGCTCAGCATGCGAAGCATCGCCGAACTGACAAAATACGCCGTTCGGGAGGGGTTGGTGAGCATCGAGGGGTAAGCCTGAAATCATTCCCGCGGGTAGGAACAGGCCCGGAGGTTCGCGGGCCTGTTTTTTTATGCCGGTGCCGGCCCTTCCTTCTTTTCCGTATCGGCCTGTCGTTCGAAGCCGCCCTGCCGGATTCGGGTTCTCTTATTGGATATTCTGTTTCTTCTTTCCGGTTCTTCGTGAGGCGGCCACATCGGCAGCCTTCTTCGGCAGCAGGACGGTTATTTCCGATCCCTTCCCCGGCTCGGACTCGATCTTGATTTTCCCGTTGTACGACTTCACTCTCTCGCGGATGCTGAAGAGGCCGAAACCGCTGTCCGAGCCGACCGCGCCGATGCTTCCGACGTCGAAGCCCAGCCCGTCATCCGCGACAACCACTTTAATGTCGTCCCTTTCCTCGACAACGCGAATGCTTGCCTTCAGAGCACCGCTGTGCTTGAGGACGTTTTGTGCGAGCTCCTTCACCACCTGGAAGATCATCACCTCCATGTCCTGACCCAAGTTCTTGAGCCTCCCGCCGAAAACGCTCGAAAAGGAAACACCCTGTCTGGCGTTCATATCCTCCGCCAGGGATTGTATGGCCACTTTCAACCCCATGTCATAGAGGACGGGGTTGCTGATGTCGGTCATCAGGGATCTCGTCTCGCGGATGGCCTGCACGAGGAGCTGTTGCGCCTCGTCGAGCGTGCGACGGGATGCCTCGTTGCCCTGCATGCCCCTGAGCAGGTCGATCCTCATCCGTATTGCCGCGAGGGTCTGGGCCACCTCGTCGTGCAGAGTCACGGAGATCTTTTTGCGCTCCCGTTCTTCCGTCAAGACCAGCTCCGAGGCCAGTTTGCGCAGGTTATCCTGGCTCGTTTCGAGATCCTCCAGCGTCAGCGTCAGCTCCGCCGTGCGCTCCCGGACCCTGTCTTCAAGCTCTTCCCGCGATTTCCGGAGAGCCTCTTCGGCCTTCTTCCGGTCGTCCACGTCGGTGGAGGTGCCGTACCACTTGATCACGCGATTTTTCTTGTCTCGTATCGGTACGGCACGGCTCAGAAACCAGCGGAAGCTGCCGTCTGCCCGTTGCATACGGTGCTCTATCTCGTAGTCTCTCCCGGAGTTGAGCCCCCGCTGCCATGTCTTGACGGTCAGCGGTAAATCCTCCGGATGAATAACCGGTGTTGCCCCCCTGTCATACTTGAATTCCGTGATCCGACGGTTGAAATAATCGACCCTTCCGTCCGGCTCAGCGGTCCACACCAGTTGCGGCATGGCGTCGGATAGCTCCCGGAATCGCTTTTCGCTCTCGCTCAGCGCCTCCTGGGCCTTGCGATTCTCGAGGCGCAATCGAATTGCCGTGATTCCATAGGTCAGGTCGTCGGCCAGTTCGGTGAGCAATTTCTCCTCCTCTTCGGAGAAGGGATCGGGACGTTTAGAGTAGATGGTGACTGCACCGAAAGCGTTTCCGTCGCTCAGCAGAGGAAGAACCATGGATGAGGCATAACCGCGACGGAGAGCCTCCTCGCGCCACGGCGTGAACCGCGGATCGCTGAGCATGTCCGTGCACTTACTCGGTTTTCCCGTCCGAATCGCCGTCCCGGTAGGCCCGCGGCCTCGCTCCGTGTCTGCCCACGTGAGATGGAGTGTTTCGAGATACCCGTCCTCAAACCCTGCGTGCGAGACGGGCCGAATGGTTTTGGCTTCATCATTCTCTGCGTATCCGATCCAGACCATCGCGTATCCACAATCTGCAACGATGATCCGGCACACCTCGTCCAGGTAAGCCGCTTCTTCCTCGGCGCGAATCAAGGCCTGACTGCTGTTGCTCATCGCCCGGAGCGTCCGGTTGAGCTTCCGGAGTTCTTCTTCCCTATTTCTGCGATCCGTGATGTCGTAACTGATCCCCATCAGTGCAGTCGGCTGTCCTTCTTCATCACGGACGACGCTCCCCATCGAAGAGAGCCAGCGCACCTGCCCGTCGTCTGCACGCAGGATTCGGAACTCTTGCTCAAGCACAGAGGAATGAGCCACGGCGTCTCCGATGGCCTCACGCAGTGCAGGGGCATCTTCCGGGTGCACTTGGCGGAAGAACAACTCCGTATCGGCAGCCCCACTGCCGGCGGGCAATCCCAGCAGCCTGTACTCTTGGGGATTCCATGTCGAGCGGTTGGTTCGAAGATCCCACGCCCACGTTCCCATGCCGCCGGCGTTGAGCGCCAGCTGCAGGATCTGGTGCGCCTCGGCGAGCTCTTGACGAGCTTGAATGCGCTGAAGGGCGATGGCAACCTGGTCGGCCACGGTTCGCATCAGCTCCACCTCTTCAGGGGTGAAGCGGGCCCGGGTTTTCGTTCCGAAGGACAGCGTGCCGATGAGGCGGTCCCGGGCCCTCAGCGGGTGACAGCAATAGGCCTGGATCCCGTAGGACCGGACCAGCTCGGTCCGCGCATCCGGCGTGTGGAAG
>DATJPI010000055.1:0-25137 GCA_035506495.1 Syntrophales bacterium | reverse complement strand
GACAGGGAGAAGAAACCCGACAGGATGTAGAGAAGCCTCAAGGTCTGCTGACGGATGAAGTCCTCATCCTGTTCGAAGACGATCGCGACGGCACCCAGCGTGCGTTCCTTGTTGGAAAGTGGCGCGATCATGATGCTGAGTTTGCGGTGGTCTCCCTTGCCGAAGACCTCCGCGGGGACACAGGCGGGGGTTCCGCTGTTGATGATCCAGCCGAAAGTACCTGACAGAATCTGTGCTTCGAGTTCTTGTTCCATGTGCCCCGAGAAGTGCTCCGGGAAAGAAATCTCGTGACGGAACTCGAAGCCGTTTTCGTCGACGAGAAAGACAGAGCACGCCTCCGTCTTGACGAGCTCCTGGAATTTGGAAATGCCCGATTGAAGAATTTCCGGGATGTCGTGCGAGAGGATCATGGACGAGCGGAAATCGGAGAGCCGCTCAAGCTTGTCCTGAATCGCCACGAGGGCGCGGTTCTGCTCGTCGAGGTACTGAAGCCTCTTCTGCATCGTCCGGTAGTCGTTGGTGTCGACCGATGTATCCTTGTATTCCTGCATGATTTCTTGCCCCGGATGAGTCACATCTCGAGGATTTCCGCGTTTTCCCGGTAGAGCTTCACGGTTTTTTCCATGACGAGTTCGATGCTGCTGAGGGTAAGCCCCATGAGCTCCCATGCTTTCTTGTTGACGTTCGACAGTCGTTTCTCGCCTCCCGTGCCGAACTGCAAGGCCATGCAGAGGATGTTGCCGATGTGCACGGCCGCGATGTCTTTGCGCTGGGGAGCCGCCCCTTCGGCCAGGTGGTGGGATCCGATCATGTTGGCCGTTTCGATGGGGAAGCGCCATTGGACGGCCAGTGCGCTGCCCACCTGGGTGTGGTCGAAGCCGAAGATTTTTCGCTCGGCTTCTACCATGGGAACCCCGGTATTTTGGACCTCGTTGATGACCATGCTGAATTTTTCGGGGAATTGAACGGCGACGACGAGCTTGCCGATGTCGTGCAACAGGCCCCCCGTGAAGACCTCATCGGGATTGCGCAGGTCCGCCGCTTCGGCGAGCACCCTCGAAGCCACGGCGCAGCCGATGCAGTGTTTCCAAAAGTTTTTCTTATCGAAGGCGTTCATCGTTTCCACCCCCCTGAACATGTCGAAGACGGAAGTGGCAAAGACGAGGTTCTTGATGGTGTTGAACCCGAGGATGACAATGGCGCGCTGGATGCTCCCGATCCGCTGGGGGAACCCGTAGAAGGCCGAGTTGACGAATTTCAGGACCTTGGCAGCGATGACCTGGTCCTCCGATATGATGTTGCTCACGGCCTGGATCGTCGCATCCGGCGACTGGAGCAGTTTGCCCAGCTTGGTGTAGATCACCGGGAGTGTGGGGATCTTATCGAGGGAGCTGACAATCCGATCAAGTTCGTTGGGCTTCATGGTCTCCGCTTTTCCTGTCTGCCGATTCGGTCGTTATTCCATGGCCTGTTTGATTTTCAATTTCTTGGCGATCCGGTAGATCTCGGACATGATGTCGTTGCCGTCAAGGGGGGGAAAGAATTCGCGCATGTTCTTCTCGATGGCTTCGATGACTTCGGGCGATACGGTCTTCATTTCCTCCTCGTGGAGCTGATCCCTGTCGAAACCCTCCACGTCCGCTTCCGAGATGCCCCAGGCCTTGAGGAGCATGATGTGCTTCTCCGAGAGGGACATGCCCTGCCGGATCATGATATTGCCGTGCTTGTTCTTCACATCGGCGGCGAGAACCATGCCTTCCTTGAGTTCGTTGATATTCAGAATACCCATCGTTGTGTCTGTCCTGTAAGAGCTTGGAATAATGCGATTGCCTGTTTCCCGGGATGCCGCCGCCATGCAGGCGCATGAAACCGTTCTGACATTATGCAAATATCGGGCCTCCGGCAGACCGGGGAGCAGCAAGCAGCAAGGTTCAAGTAGCAAGGATTAAACAGGAAAGAGCAATGTATTGCCTTCTTGCTTGATGCTTGCGACCTGCTGCATTCATCCGCCGTTGACGCGAAATCGTTTTTCCGATAGGGATATTGAAGGGATGGCAAAACGGGATGATGGTGCGAGGGCGATGAAGATCCTGATGTTCGGATGGGAGTTTCCCCCCAACATTAGCGGAGGCCTCGGGACGGCATGTTTCGGCATGACGAAGGCCCTCGTAGATAGAGGACACCACATCACTTTCGTGGTTCCCTCCCTGCCCGGGCCTGAGCGGCCGTCCTATGTGCAAGTTGTCGCAGCGCTCGACGACACCGCCGGGGATGAGCAGGCCCAGTCGACCGGGATGATCGTAAGCCGCATCGACTCGCCCCTGAGACCTTACATGGCCGAGGATGGCTATGGGGTTTTTCGCGAGGGAAGCCTCCTTGCTAGCCCCGGACACTATAGTCCCAATCTGTTCGACGAGGTGAGGCGCTACGGAGAAGCGGCGGGTTTCATCGCCCGTCGGTTTTCCTTTGATGTCATCCACGCCCATGAGTGGCTCTCTGTCCCCGCAGCCCTTCACGCCCGGAGAGAAAGCGGGCGCCCCTTCGTCTTTCATGTCCACGCGCTTGAATTCGATCGCAGCGGCGGAAGCGTGAACCCTGGCATCGTGGCCATCGAACGGCAGGGCCTTCTTGAGGCAGACCGGGTCATTGCCGTCAGCCACCTCACGAAGGACAGGATCGTGAAGAATTACGGAATTGATGCGGAGAAGGTGTCGGTGATTCACAACGCCGTTTCCCGGGGCGAGGCGGCAAGGGCCTATGGCGTCGTGAAGACGCAGGGTGAGAAGATTGTCCTGTTCATGGGGAGGATCACCTATCAGAAGGGTCCCGGGTTTTTCGTGGAGGCGGCTGCGAAAGTCTTGAGCGTCCTGCCCCACGTCACATTCGTCATGGCGGGCAGCGGCGATCTCATGCCGAAGATGGTGGAGCGTGTGGCCGAACTCGGCATGGGCATTCGGTTCCTCTTCACGGGGTTTCTGCGCGGCGATGAGGTGGAGCGGATGTACGCGGCTAGCGATCTGTACGTGATGCCGAGTGTTTCCGAGCCCTTCGGGATCGCCCCGCTGGAGGCGATGCTCTACGACGTACCGGTGATCATCTCCAGACAGTCGGGGGTTGCCGAGGTTCTCCACCATGCACTGAAGATCGACTCCTGGGACGTGGATGAGCTGGCGGACAAGATCTGCGCAGCCCTTACCTACGATGCGCTAACGAGGGAAATGGTCGAGCGCAGCCGCGAGGAGCTCAAAGCTCTGACATGGGACCGAGCCGCCCGGCAGATAGAGGAAGTTTACGAGAAGGTGACAGGTGACAGGTGACAGGTGACAGGTTTCGATCTACCGATGTCTTTTCCTGTTACCTGACACCTGATACCTAGTACCTGACACCTTGCATTCGACCAGATAGACGAGATAGACCAGATAGGCTAAACCCATGCCTTCCATTGTCCTGTGTCTCCACGCCCACCTGCCGCTTCGACTGAAGAAGTACGGCTTCTTCGACATCGGCCACTCGGCGGATTACTTCGACGCCGAGCAGAGCCGTCGGGTCCTTGAGCGCTCAGTGAAGGACAGCTACCTGCCGGCTAACGAGGCAATGCTCAAGCTCATCCGACGCCACCGGGGCGGCTTCCGGGTTTCCTGCTCCATCTCTGGCATGCTTCTTGAACAATTGGAAGCGGGGCAGAAGGCCATGCTGGATAGCTTTCGGAGGCTTGCCGACACAGGCTGCGTGGAGTTTCTGTGCGGTCCTTGGTATCACTCCCTGGCATCGGTTTTTTCCGAAGAGGAGTTCCGAAAGCAGATCATCCTTCATAAGCGAAAGATCCGGGCGCTCTTCGGCCAGATGCCGCGGGCCTTTCGGAATACGGAACTGCTGTACGGAAATGACGTGGCACGCATTGCCGAGTCGATGGGCTTCCGGGTGATCCTCGCCGGTGGTGCCGGCAGAATTCCCGGTTGTGAGACAGAGGTCCTCCATCGGCCGGCCGGCTGCAGGAGGATCCAGGTCCTCTTTCGGAACGACCGTCTTTCCGACGAGGTTGTCCCGCGTCCTTTGGGGGCCGATGAAATCATCCGGGTGTGGATCGACGGTCATCGGGGGGATGAGGTCATCAACCTTTTCATCAACTACGAGGCCTTCATCGGGTGCGGCGGAATGACCGACTTTCTGGGAACGCTGGCCGGAGTCCTGCGGAAGCAGCGCAATGTCAGGTTTTCGACGCCCTCCGAAGCAGCGGCAGAGCACGAGCCCGCAGGACAGATCGATGCGTCCGATTTGGTCTTTCATGCAGGTCCCGAAAGGGAAGGTTCGGCCTGGCTGGGGAATCACATGCAGATCGATGCCGCCCGTACTCTCTATCGCCTCGAGGATCGGGTCCGGGCGACGAAAAGTCGCAAGTGGATCGGCGTCTGGCGCAACCTCCAGGCATCGGATTATTTCCTCGACATGCGGACAGAGGAACGATTGGACAGGACGGTTCATCGCGTCGTAAGTTCCTTTGAATCACCATACGATGCCTACATATACTACATGAGCATTCTGAGAGACTTCTCTGGAAGGATCGCGGGGAAAGTGGGAGTCCGTCCATGAACATGGATCGTAGGGATTATTTGTTCGAAGTGAGCTGGGAGGTCTGTAACCAAGTCGGCGAGGTCTACTGTACGATCCGCAGCAAGATGCCCTCCGTGATTCATTACTTCGGGGAGAACTACATCCTGCTGGGCCCGGATCTGAAGAACAACCTCGAGTTCGAGGAGACCGAGGAGGACTTCTGGACGGCCATCCGGGAAAACACGGCTATGAAGGATCTGCCCTGCCGTTTTGGCCGCTGGAAGGTCGCGGGCGAGCCGAGGGTCATCCTGGTCAACTTCACGAAAAAGTTCAACAAGGATCAGCTCCTGTTCCAGCTCTGGGAGGATTATGGTGTCGACTCCATCTCCGGCGGTTGGGACTACATCGAGCGGGTCATGTTCAGCTGCGCCTGCGCCGAAATCGTCGAGACGATCCACAACCTGAAGGTAAAGCCCAAGGGGCTGAAGCCCGTGGCCCAGTTTCACGATTGGGTCAGCGGAGCGGGGCTTCTGTGTGTGAAGAAGACCGATCCCGAAGTAGCGACGGTTCTCACGCTCCACTCGACCGTTCTGGGCCGAACCCTTGCCTCTTCGGGCATGGATATCTACTCCGACATGGATCACATCTCGCCCCAGCGCGAGGCCGGCGCCCACAACTGCACCGCCCAGTATTCCCTGGAGGCGGCTTGCGCCCGCGAGGTCGATTGCCTCACGGCAGTAAGTGACATCACGGCCCTCGAGGCAAAGAACTTTCTCGGCCGCTCCCCCGAGGTGGTCACGCCCAACGGCATCGACGCGGCGAGCATTCCCGATTTCTCCGAGTCGCGCGGCCCCGCGCTGAGAGCTCGCGGACAAATCCTGGCCGCGGCGGGGAAGTTCCTGCGCAGAGAAATGCCTGCCGGCTCGAAGATCCTGATGATCTCAGGCCGCTACGAGTTTCACAACAAGGGGGTGGACGTTTTGCTGCAGGCCCTGGGGCGCATGGAGAAGGAGATGACTGGCGACCGCAGCGTGCTTGCGCTGCTCTGTCTCGTCGGGGGTCACATGGACCTTATCCCGTCCCTTCAGGCAGGAGTCGGAAAGGAAAGCGGTCCCGTGCCCATCGCGACGCACCGCCTGGGCTACGAGGCCTCGGACCCGATCCTGGAAACCTGCAGCCGCCTCGGTCTAAAGAACAGCCCTCAGAATCGTGTGAGCGTCATCTTCAATCCCGCCTACCTGAACGGTCATGACGGGCTGTTCGACATGACCTATAGCGAGATCCTCTCGGGCTGTGATCTGGGGGTCTTTCCCTCTTACTACGAACCGTGGGGGTACCCGCCCCACGAGAGCGCCGCCTTCGCCTTACCTACGGTCACGGTGGACCAGGGGGGGTTCGGCTCCTGGGTGCTCACCACGGCGGGCGAAAACCGCGCCATCACGGTCCTGAGGCGGCGCAGGATGGACATGACAGCCATCATCGACAGCCTCTACAGAGTCCTCCAAGACATCACGGGCCTCTCCGACGAAGAAATCCTGAAGCAGCGATACCAAGCCCGGCGTATCGCCGTGAAGGCCAGCTGGGAGACCTTCTATCCCGAATATCTGCGGGCATTCGAAAAGGCGTCGGTTGGGGCCCAGTTACGTGCCTCCCGGGTCGGAGAAACCCGCGGCGAGATGCGCCACGTCTTTTCCAGCACGGGCTCGAGCCAGCCGCACTTCCGGACGTTCACGGCTGTTGTGAACCTGCCGCAAAAAATCATACGCTTAAGAGAGCTCGCCTATAACCTCTGGTGGTCCTGGAACCCTCAAGCCCTGGATCTCTTCTCGCTTCTCGACCCCAAGCTCTGGGAGGGCATGGGAAACAACCCCGTCCTCATGCTCGAGACGGTGAGCCCCGAGAGGCTCTCCGAAGCGGCCGAGAACGAGAGCTACATGAACCTCTACTCCCAGATCCTGCAGCGCTACGATGATTACATGGCGGAGCGGGGGCTCGCCCGATCGTCGGCCAGCCTCAACAATATCAAGTGGTCGGCTCCCGTGGCCTACTTTTCCACGGAATATGGCATCCACGAATGTCTCCCCATCTACTCGGGCGGCCTCGGCGTGCTCTCCGGCGACACCCTGAAGACCGCCAGCGATCTCAATATCCCCATGGTGGGCGTGGGGCTTCTCTACAAGTGCGGCTATTTCAGGCAGTTCATCGACAAGGACGGCATCCAGCAGGCCGAGTACGTCGAGAGCGACTTTTCCAACATGCCCGTCCAGATCGTCCAGGACGACCGAGACAACGAGGTCCAGATCTCCATCGAACTGCCCGGTCGAACCCTCTACGCCAGCATTTGGGAAGTGAAAGTCGGGCGGATCTCCCTGTACCTGCTCGACACCGACGTGGCCCGGAACACGGCACAGGATCGCAAAATCACCGATCGGCTCTACACGGCCGACCAGCGCACCCGCATCGAGCAGGAGATTCTTCTCGGTATGGGAGGCGTGAGGCTCCTGGAGAAGCTCGGGATCAAGGCCCGCCTCTGGCACATCAATGAGGGGCACTCGGCCTTTCTTCTCTTCGAACGGATGAGCAAGCTCATGGCCGAAGAGGGGCTCTCTTTCGATGAGGCGGAGGAAGTCGTTCGCGGCAGCACGGTGTTCACGACGCACACTCCCGTCGAAGCCGGGAATGAGCGTTTCAGCAGGGACCTCATGGAGTATTACTTCTCGAGCTTCGTCAAGCGTACGGGGATCACCTGGTCGCAGTTTTCGAACCTGGGCCGCAAGGAAATCGGCGAGGACCGTCCCTTTTTCATGACCAACCTGGCCCTCAAGCTGTCCCACCGCAGCAACGCGGTGAGCCGCATCCACCGCAACGTAGCCCGTCACATGTGGCGCGACGTATGGAAGGGATTCCACGACTCCGACATTCCCATCCTCGGTGTGACCAACGGCGTCCACATGATGTCGTGGGTAGCCCCGCGGGTGAAGGAAGTCCTCGACACGTACCTGGGGCTTGACTGGGAAAAGAACATCGGTGACCCCAAGCGCTGGAAGCGCGTCTACAACATCCCCGACTCCGTTTTCTGGCGTATGCGCTATGAGCTCAAGCAGAACCTGATCAACTACCTTCGGGAGCACATCTCGCGACAGTGGGCGGTCTATGGCTACTCCAAGACCTGGCGTGAGGACATCCTGAGCAGGATGAATCCAGCGGCGCTCTGGGTCGGCTTTGCAAGGCGCTTTGCTCCCTACAAGCGTGCGGACCTGATCTTCTCCGACCTGGAGCGACTGGACCGGATCCTGAACCACGAGACGAGGCCCGTTCACGTGGTCTTTGCCGGCAAGGCCCACCCCAATGATCAAATGGGGAAGGACCTGGTGCACAAGGTTGTTGAAATGACCCGCGACGAGCGTTTCCGCGGGCGGGTCTTTTTCATCGAGGATTACGGCATCGAGGCGGCGCGCTACCTCGTCCAGGGTGTGGACGTCTGGCTCAACAATCCCCGCAGGCCCCTGGAGGCGAGCGGCACGAGCGGCATGAAAGTAGCCATCAACGGGGTGCTCAACCTGAGTGTGTCCGACGGATGGTGGGCCGAGGGTTACGACGGGACGAACGGCTGGACCATCGGACCCGTGCTAAAAGATGGGGCGGAAGGCATCCCTGTCTCCGATGAGACCGACGGGCACGCTCTTTTCGCCCTGCTGGAGGAGTCCGTGGCGCCGCTTTTCTACGACCGCGACCCCTCGGGCATCCCGCAGAGATGGATCCGCATGGCCAAGCGATCCATGGAGACGCTGGTTCCGCAATTCAACATGGAGCGGATGATCCTGGAGTACTACGCCGGCATGTATATTCCTGCAGCCGAGCGCGAACAGGATCTCGTCCGGGACGGCTATCGGCTAGCGAAGGAGCTGGCCGACTGGAAGCGAAAAGTGCCGATGCGATTTTCTTCTACCCGACTGCTGGAGGTAAGCGTCGAAGGGGTCACGGGGGACAGCGTCTTCGTCGGCAACCCCTTTGTGGTCAGCGTGAAAGTCGATCCCGGGAAACTGGAGTCCGACGAGGTAATGGCCGAGCTCGTGATCGGTCGTCGCGACGGTCATGAATTCATCGGAGATCCCGATTGCGTGCTGCTGACCCTGATGGGGAAGGATGCCGCTGGCGTCCTGACGTTCACGGGAGTCTACATCGTGAAGGAAAACGGTCCCCACCTCTACGGTGTTCGCATTCTGCCCTATAACCGCAACCTGGCGATGAAGCAGGAGATGGGGCTCGTGCTATGGGGATGAAAAACAGGGTAAAGGGTTAAGGGTTCAGGAAAGAAAAAGAAAGGGATGCACAGCAATTTGTGCATCCCTCTTTTATTTTCACTTGACCCTGTTCCCTACACCCTTAACCCTATTTCCTGCCAATGAACCAGAAGATCAAGGACAGGATGATGCTGATGAGGATGCTCGTGGCCAGCGGGAAGTAGAAGGTGAACTTCTCGCCTTTGATGGTGAAGTCTCCGGGCAGTCGGCCGATCCAGGGGATCTTCCCGCCCATGACAAGAAGAACGCCCACGATCGTGATGACGAGGCCGATGAGGATCAGGGTTTTTCCGAAGTCGAAGAAACCGCCCATCCCGCTTTGTCTCCCTGTTTTCATCCTTATCCCGCAGAAAGAGGGAAGTCAAGGACGCTGCGTATGCAATCCATCGGACGGGTCCTATAGCTTCTATTGAGTCTCCGTGATATGGATCATCACGAGAAGGAAAATGATATTATGGGGAAAAGGAGTCCGTCATGAAGAACAAAACAACAAAAAACACAAAAGCACTCGCTCAAACAAACGGCATCGTCTGCAGCGACCTGAACCACATCCAGGAAGCATCTCTCGAATTGGATCCCGACATGAAGGTCGTCTGGACCAGCGTGGGATTCTGGGCCTGCCCGCTGCCCTGATCATAGGGCGGCACGAAGAAGAAAAGGCTTATACGGTTTTTCCGCGGGGATTTTTTACTGAATGGGGCAAATGGAGATCTTGAGCTTCTCGCCACATTGCCCGCAGTAGATCGTCCTGGCTTTCTCCATCGGCTTGCCGCAGTAAGGGCACTTTGGGAGGAGCTCCGACTTGCAGGTATCGCAGATCCTCTTTTCCGGGTCCTGCGTCTCGAAGGCGCAATGCTCACAGATGTAGTAAGGCATGAATCATTCCTTTCAGGAATGAGGCGTCCGGCGTCGGGAATCAGGAATCCGGCTTAGCGGAATAAGATTCTTTATCTGAATCCTGATGCCTGAAGCCAGAATCCCTATGTCTCCTGCCAATGGAACGGTTCCGCCTTTTCGAAATCCGGCGCGAGGTTGATCTCATCCACCTCCTGGAGGAAGAGGTTTTCGAACTCCAGGTCGAGGGCCAGATCCACGACGGCTTCGTATTCCTCCCGACTCACGCGGCGTCCCATGAGAGGATCATCCATCACGGCCGGAGTCGGCGTGTACTGCGACATGAGGCTTAGGGGGACCTTTTTCGAGAGGTGAGACGCGATGAGACGAACGACGCTCATGCTGTTTTGAATTCTTCCCGGCATGACCAGATGCCGGATGATCACACCGCGCCGGGCGATGCCGCCCATTGTCTCGAGCCGTTCCCCTGCCTGACGAATCATTTCCCCGATCGACTCCAGCGCCTGCTTCGAATAGTCGGCCGGCGCGGAGCAATCGAGGGCGTCTTTCTCGGTACCATATTTGAAATCGGGCAGCCAGACATCGACGATCCCGTCGAGCAGACGGATCACGTCCTGTTTTTCGTACCCTCCGCAGTTGCAGACGATCGGGAGATTCATGCCCCATTCGCAGGCCGCAAGAAGGGATTCCGAAACGGCTGGCCACTGCGGCGTAGGCGTGACCAGTTCGATGTTGTTGCAGCCCGTCAGCGCAAGCTCCAGCATGCGGCCTGCCAGTGCCTCCCGATCGATGGCTTCTCCCATGCGCTCGCGGCTGATCTGGTAGTTCTGGCAGAAGGGGCACTGGAGGTTGCAGGAGGTGAAGAAGAGGGTTCCCGCTCCGGCCGTCCCCGAAATGGGCGGTTCTTCGCCGAAGTGGGGCACGGCACGTGCCAGAACGGCATCAGGCCCGAGACCGCAGAATCCCATTTCCCCCTCGATTCGGTTGACCCGGCACTCCCGCGGACAGAGCGTACAGCTCCGCATGAGTTCCCAGAGGATGGGGATGCGTGCCTTGAGGATTTCTGCTTTTGGTAGGCTGTTGTGCAAATTGCTTCTCCGCCGAGTCTGGACCGGGAACAACTTTGCCGATTCAAGATTTTGCTGTGTCTCTGGCTTCATTTCGGCTGTTCAAAAAGGTCTAGATGCAAGGCGCCCGACATCCCGAGGAGCGAGGCGTACTTGGGCGTACGTTGAGCGACGCGGGACGAGGGTAACGCCGCAGATGGACCTTTTTCAACAGCCGACTAGTCAAGGTTCAACGGCTCGACCGTCTCCCGAATCTTTCCGCTCTGCACTTGCTCCGAGAATTCCTCCCCGAGGGGAGCACAAATCTCGACGATCCTGCGCCAGTTCAGGATACGGCCTGCTGCGTCGTCGATGAATGCCAGAAAATCATCCCTGTCGGGGAGCTTTCTGCCGGGGAAGGTGTCCACCAGTTGAGGCGACGGGCAGATCATCAGGAGATTGTCCAGGGCCTCTGCTGCCGGTCTGCGCCCTCTGACGTTTCTGTCGAGCCATCCCGGAATGATCCTGTTTTCGTGATGAAAGAGCAATGTCACATCATCTTTCTTCATGGCGTAGCGGTGATCCAGGTGATAGTCGATGATCCCCCCGTCGCGGTATACGCCGCGAGGCGCTCCATAGATGTCCGTCACCCCCTCGATGGCAAGAGGTATGGCGCCCGAGGCAAGAACGGCGTGCTTGAAGTTGATGGGTTTGAGCGCCACGGCGGTTCCCCTGAAACCGGGAAGGAAGCAGAACTGTGGTGGCAGGGGGCCGCTATAGAAAATCACTCGATCGAAAAAACGGAACAGATGTTTTCGATCGAGTCGATTGAGAGCATGGCAGAGCGCGAGACCCGATTTCTGGATCCAGGATGTTTCCGATGCCGTGAGATTCTTCGAACGGGCCGTTGTAACGGCGAGTCGGTAGTGATCGTGGGAAAGCGCAAAAGGGATGGCATCGTCTTCCAGGTAGGAGTTGATGACCTCCTGGAGGGATCTCTTGAGGCTTGCGGGAGTGCTCCTTCGATCAAAGGAGATGCCGATGTAGGCCTCGAGAAGCCTACGGTAGCTCTTTTCCGGTTCGGGTTGAAGCCAGGCCGCAAAACGCCATGCGCCCGCCGACGAGCCCGTCAGGAGAACAGGACGGGATGGTGAGCCCAGTCTTTTGTTTTGCAGAAGGGTCAGATCGAAGCCGCTGGCCGCAAGCCAGCGCGGTCCCACTGCGGGACCCACGTAGGTCGTGACCCGGTCGAAGCGAAACCCCCCGTCCCGGATCAATTGCAGGGCCTGTTTTCCTGCACGGATGCAAAGTCTCTTCATTCTCCTCCGGCACCTGGCAACTCAAAGGTGCGCCATCATAGTCCAGATGCTCTCGAAATTCAACGTCCCTCTGAGATCCTCCAACCCTTGAATTTAAAAGGGTCATGCGGTATAAGGCAAAAAGCGAAAGGTTTTCGGCAAACGAGATGTCCGTAACCGATGACCCAATACCCAATTCCCGTTTGCTGTTTGCGGAGCCCCCATGGACATGAAGGAACAAATCATCCAGATCGCGAAGGATGCCAAGCAGGCGGCATCGACTGTGGCCAACCTCTCGAGCGCGGAGAAGGACGAGGCCCTGGTGGAGATGGCCGAGCAGCTCATCCATCATACAGACGACCTCATCGGGGAAAACGAGAAAGACATCGTGTTCGGCCGCAAAAAGGGCCTCTCGAAGGCCATGATCGACCGGCTTACCCTCGATGAAAAGGCGATCCGGTCCATGGCGCAGGGGCTCAAGGAGGTGGCCGCCCTGCCGGATCCCGTGGGGAGGATCACCTCCATGTGGAGGCGTCCCAACGGGCTTCTTGTGGGCAGGATGCGCATTCCCCTGGGCGTCATCGGGATCATCTATGAGTCGCGCCCCAATGTGACCGTCGACGCGGCCGCTCTGTGCCTGAAGGCCGGAAATACCGTTATCCTCCGCGGCGGCTCCGAGGCGATCCATTCCAACAGGGCCCTCAGCCTGATCCTGCGCGGCGTGCTTCGTGTCAAGGGCCTTCCCGAAAATGCCATCCAGCTCATCCCGATGGTGGATCGCGAGGCCGTCAACCTGTTGCTCCAACTCGAGGAGTTCATCGACCTCATCATCCCCCGGGGCGGTGAGGATCTCATCCGGGCCGTGGTGAACCAGTCGCGGATTCCCGTGATCAAGCACTACAAGGGGGTCTGCCACGTTTTTGTCGACGCCAGCGCCGACCTGGAAATGGCCGTCCAGATCTGCATGAATGCCAAGGTACAACGGCCGGGCGTCTGCAACGCCATGGAGACATTACTTGTCCACGAGAGCGTTGCCGGCGCGTTTCTTCCCGCCGTGGCGGAAGCCCTGGAGAAGGAGGGCGTCTTGCTGCGGGGCTGCGAACGGACCCGGGCGATCCTGCCCGGACTCGAGGCGGCCACGGAGAAGGATTGGCACGAGGAGTACCTGGATCTCATCCTGGCGGTGCGCGTTGTCGACGGGCTCGACGAAGCCATCCGCCATATCGAACAGTACGGTTCCCTGCACACCGAGTCCATCGTCACGCGCGACTACGACAACGCGCAACGGTTTCTCAAAGAGGTGAATTCCTCGACGGTTCTCGTCAACGCATCGACCCGTTTCAGCGACGGCTTCCAGCTCGGACTCGGCGCCGAGATCGGGATCAGCACGACAAAACTGCATGCCTTCGGGCCCATGGGGCTCGAAGAGCTGACGACGCAGAAGTTCATCATCTACGGAAGCGGGCAGATCAGGACCACGTAACAATAGGCATCAGGCGTCGGGCATCAGGATTCAGGTCAAGAATGGAAAATCTTGATTTATAAATCCGGAAGCCCGAAGCCGGATTCCGGACAGGTGTTTTATGCAGCGTTGGGGCTTGCTCGGCGGTACCTTCGACCCGATCCACCTTGCCCACCTGCGATGCGCAGAGGAAATCCGGGAGAAATACGGTCTCGACAGGATCGTCTTCATTCCCTCGGCAAGCCCACCTCTCAAGCAGGGACCCGGAATCACGTCCTACGAGCATCGAGAGGGCATGGTGCGCCTCGCTATTGAGGGCAATCCTGCCTTTGCCTTTTCCGACGTCGAGAACCGTCGCAAGGGCCCCTCCTACACGGTGGACACCATCGGCTATTTCCTCGAATGCTTCGGGAAGGAACTCGAAATCTATTTCATCATGGGACAGGACGCCTTCGAGGACATCCGGCAATGGAAGAACTGGAGGCGACTTCTCACTCTTTGCCACTTCGTCATCATGACGAGGCCCGGCTGGCAAAAGGGCTCTCTGCGGAGAGCCCTTCCCCTCGAGGATGCGAAGCGCTTCCCCTATGACGCGAAGGCGAGAGGCTATCGTGGCCCCTCGGGCAAACTCATCTCCTTCACGGTTGTCACACCGCTCGACGTCGAATCGAGGGACATCCGCAAGTGTGTGGAATCAGCCCGCTCCATCCGTTATCTCGTACCGGATGCGGTGCGCGAGTACATCGAGAGGCAAGGGCTCTACAAGCAGGTAACAGGCGTACCAATTTAACTCTTTTCCCCTGTTGCCAGACACCTGCCACGAGATACCTCTTCGCGCTTACCATTTCAACCGTTTGACAGGAACGGTCAATGCACAAGAGATCCCTTCGCATCCATTACTTGCAGCACGTGCCCTTTGAAGGGCCGGGGATCATCGAGCCCTGGGCTATGGTGAGGGGACATCGACTCTCATCCACACGTCTGTACGCGGGCCATTCCCTGCCGGCGGTTGATCAGCTGGACTGGCTATTCATCCTGGGCGGCCCCATGAATGTTTACGAAGAAAAGCTTTATCCCTGGCTTGCCCGAGAGAAACGTTTTATCGGCGAGGCACTGCACGAGGGAAAGGTTGTCATCGGCGTCTGCCTCGGGGCGCAGCTCGCGGCCAGCGTTCTCGGGGCAAAGGTAACGCGGAATCCCTGTGTCGAGATCGGCTGGTACCCCGTGGAAAAGACTGCACAGGCCTCGCGATCTCCTCTTTCCGGATTTCTTCCGGATCGGTTTTCCGCGTTTCACTGGCACGGAGATACCTTCGACATACCTCGCGGTGCGATCCATCTTGCCCGAAGCCAGGCCTGCGAAAATCAGGCCTTTGTCTACGAAGATCATGTGGTCGGATTCCAGTTTCATCTTGAGTCTACGAGGGAAAGTGTAGAGCAGCTCATCCACAACTGTTTCCAAGATACCGCCGAAGGTCCCTTCGTGCAGAGTCCGGAGAAGATGATCGCCGATCCGGAGCGCTACCGCAGGGTCAACGGTGTGATGAACGAGTTTCTCGATAGCCTGGCCGCGTCACAGAGTCCGTTGTAAATGTCGTCTGGATCGGGTATCATGAAGAAAACACGCGAAGGAGGGGCCCATGGGCGCAGTAGTTCACACCTCGAAAATCAAGATTGTCAGGGAGATAGGACCGACTCGCAGGGCGATGATCGAGGGGTTCTCGGAGCCTGTCTATTACGGTGTCCACGGGGGCATCAAACGGTTCTACAAGGTCGAACCCGAAAAGGAGCACGCAGCCACCCTGGATCACATCGTTGCCGCAACTGCGGGGTGAATGATGGGTTCACTGGCCACGTTGATGGCCGGAAAGAAAATCCCCACTCCCGAGCATCTCTACTGGGCCGATGTGGAAGGGGATATCGAGAACGTCGAAGGGGTCCTCCGGATTACGACGATCCGCGTGAAGATTCATCTCAAATGCCCGGAGGAGAAGGTGGCCGACGCGAAGGAGGCCTTTTCCAACTACATCAAGCGTTGTCCCGCTGCCCAGAGTGTCAAGGATTGCATCAAGCTTCAGGACGAGCTTATCATCGAGAAATAGTGTATCGGGTTGATATGCGAATCCCCCTTCCGCCCCTTGCATGTGGGGATGAAGGGGGATTTTTTTATTCTATCCGCTCCTTGTTTCTCGAACCTCAGACTCTACGGCAAGATTCTCCTGAGAAATCTCCCCGTCAGTGACCCTTCCGTTTGCGCCACATCCTCTGGTGTGCCCTGGGCCACGATCTGCCCGCCTCCGGGGCCGCCCTCGGGGCCCAGGTCAATGATCCAGTCGGCGGACTTGATCACGTCGAGGTTGTGCTCGATGACGACAATGGAGTTGCCCATCTTGACGAGCCGCAAGAGCACATCGAGCAGCTTCTGCACATCGGCAAAGTGAAGACCGATGGTGGGCTCGTCGAGAATGTAGAGAGTGTTCCCGCGCGAGGGCTTGGCCAGCTCCCGGGCGAGTTTGATCCTCTGCGCCTCGCCCCCGGAGAGCGTTGTTGCCGACTGGCCGAGTCGGATGTAGCCCAAACCGACGTCGTACAGCAGTTGAAGCTTTGAGCGGATCGACGGGATGTTCTCAAAGAACACCAGGGCCTCGGTTACCGTCATGTCCAGGACCTCGGCGATGCTCTTGCCCTTGTACTGGATTTCCAGGGTGTCGCGGTTGAAACGCTTGCCGCGGCAGATGTCGCAGGTAACGTAGACATCGGGCAGAAAGTGCATCTCGATCTTGATCAAGCCATTGCCCTCGCAGGACTCGCAACGGCCGCCCTTGACGTTGAAGCTGAACCGACCGGGCCTGTAGCCCCGGGTGCGGGATTCCGGCAGTTGGGCGAAAAGATCACGGATCATGGTGAAGGCCCCCGTATAGGTGATGGGATTGGAGCGCGGCGTGCGGCCAATGGGCTGCTGGTTCATGACAATGACCCGTTCGATGCCCCCGAGGTCGCGCACGTTGCGGATCCTGCCCACTTTTCCCTTGTAGCGATAGAGCCGCCTGGCAAGGACCCGGTAGAGGGTCTCTAGGACCAGGGTGCTTTTCCCGGAACCTGAAACCCCGGTAACGCAGGTAAGAACGCCCACGGGAATGCGGATCTCGATGTCCTTCAGGTTGTTCTCCGTGGCGCCTTCCAGGACAATGAACCGATCCGTCAGCACTCGCCGTTTCTCCGGAACGGGGATCTTGAGCCGTCCCGACAGGTATCGTCCCGTGAGGGAGGTCCTGCTCTCCAGAATCTCTGCGGGCGTGCCCTGGAATACCACTTCGCCTCCCTCGAGGCCTGCACCCGGGCCCATGTCCACGATCCCGTCGGATGCCATCATCATGTCGGCATCGTGCTCGACAACCAGGACCGTGTTGCCCATGTCCTTGAGGCGCTTCAGCGTTGCGATGAGACGCCCGTTGTCGCGGGGATGAAGGCCGATCGTAGGCTCATCCAGTACGTAGAGCACTCCCGAGAGTCCGGAGCCGATCTGTGTGGCCAGCCGGATCCGCTGCCATTCACCGCCAGAAAGGGTTCCCGAGGCCCGCTCGAGGCTCAGATAGTCCATGCCCACGTCCAGCAGGAATTGCAGCCGGTTGCGGATTTCTTTTAGAACGCGTGCGGAGATGGCCGCTTCCTGTCCGGTGAGCGGCAGGAATTTCCAGAAACCCATGTTGTCCGCGATGGACAGGCGGCAGAGTTCGTATATATTTTTCCCCCCCACCGTCACAGCGAGGCTCTCCTTCTTCAGGCGTGCGCCATGGCAGGAGGGGCACTCGCTCATGTTGAGGTATCGTTCGAGCTCCGAGCGCACGTCATAAGAGTCCGTTTCGTGGTAGCGCCGATCGAGGTTGGGGATGATGCCCTCAAAGGGCTTTTCCACGAAGGTGCGCTTGCCCCCGTTGTCAGTGAAAAACCGCACGGCCTCTTCGCCCGAGCCGTAGAGGATCATGTGCTGGATCTTTTGGGGAAGCTCCTGAAAGGGCATGTTGATGTTGAAGCCAAAATGCTCCGAAAGGGCCTCGAGCATCTGGTGGAAGTACATGGAATTGCGCTTTTGCCATGGGGCGATGGCCCCCTCTCGGATGGAGAGCCCCGGGTCGGGCACGACAAGATCCTCGTCGAAGAAGATTTTCGTGCCGAGGCCGTCGCATTCCGGACAGGCCCCATAGGGGCTGTTGAAGGAAAACATCCGTGGCGCAAGATCCGGAAGACTGATATTGCAATCGGGGCAGGCATATCGTTCGCTGAAGAGGATCTCATCGCTCCCGGCGATATCGGCCTTGACGAGACCTTCGGAAAGGCGGGCCGTGATCTCCAGGGAGTCGCGAAGTCTCTTGCGGATCCCCTCGCGGACGACAAGACGGTCAATGACAACGTCGATATCGTGGCGTTTGTTTTTGTCCAGCACGATTTCGTCGGCGAGGTCCCGAATCTCCCCATCCACCTTCACCCGCACGTAGCCCTCGCGCCGCAACCGGTTCAGCTCTTTCTGGAACTCCCCCTTTTTCCCTCGTGCGATGGGGGCCATAAGCGAGACCGCCGATCCTACGGGCAAGGCCAGAATCTGCTCGACCATGGCATCGAGGGTCTGCGAGCGGATCTCCCGGCCGCACTGGAAACAGTGGGGCACTCCGATGCGGGCGTAGAGAAGTCGCAGGTAATCATAGATCTCCGTCACCGTGCCCACGGTGGACCGCGGATTGTGGCTTGCACTTCTCTGTTCGATGGCAATGGCGGGGGAAAGGCCCTCGATGGACTCCACCTCAGGCTTGTCCATCTGTCCGATGAACTGCCTCGCGTAAGTGGAGAGCGACTCCACATAGCGGCGCTGCCCTTCGGCGTAGATCGTGTCGAAGGCAAGAGTGGATTTGCCTGAGCCGCTCACGCCTGTGATGACGACGAGACTGTCACGGGGGATATCAATGCTGACGTTCTTGAGGTTGTGCTGGGATGCACCTTTGATTCGAATGTATTTCATAATGACTCAAATCCCCCTCTTTCCCCTTTTGCAAAGGGGGATAACCGGGGACGCATCCCGTCAGGGTGCGCAACCATGTCTGGTTTGCTCCTTACAGGGCTTTCCGCGAAGCGGATCCGGGCGGCAAAGGGGGATTTTCCTGACGAAACAGACCGAATGGATTAGATCAACCCAATAGACGAGATTCACCTACAGGCGAATCTCAATGTGCGCTTTCTGCCGCTTCTCTGCGATCCACTCCGCAAATTTTTTATCCATTTTTTCAACGAACAGTCGCTCCTCGATTTCCGATCGTGTGGCCTTGAGGGAAAGGCTTCCGCCGCCTCTCTTGTCAAGGGCCTTGATGATGTAGAATCCCTGCGGGGTTTCGATCACGCCGCTGACCTCCCCCGGTTTGAGGTTGAAGGCGACCTCTTCGATGCTCGGGTTCATGGTCCCTTTCTCGACATATCCGATATCGCCTCCGGATCGCCCCTGTCCCGGTGAGTTTTCGTTTGCGAGGACCTCGAAATATTCGCCGGCGCGGATCCGCTGAAGGATTGATTCCGCCTTCGCTCGCTGAGCAGCCTGAGCCGCCTCATCGCTTCCTGCGGGAACAGGCAGTGCGATCATCAGTAACCGTACTCGCAGTTTCCCCTCGTATTCGTCTCGATGTTCCTGATAGAACGCGCCGATTTCCTCATTCGTTACGGTCACCCTCGGACGGATCTCCCGCTGCATGATCCGCGTTTTGAGCATATCGGTTCGAGTGGCCTCGCGATACTTTTCATAATTTGTCCCATCCTTGATGAGGGCTTCCTGCAGGTTGTCGATGGTCAGGTTCCGCCTTGCCAGGGCCTCCTGAATCGTGCTCGTCAACTCCTCTTCGCGGACGACAATGCCCAGTCGCCGTGCCTCCTGCCGGATGATCAGGTCATCGATCATCTTCTCTAGGATGGCTTTCCGGCCCTCCGCGGCAATCCGATCCCGGTCTTCGGGACGAATGTTCTGCTCATTCCTCTTTAGGATCAGCTCCAGGGTACTGTCCACTTCGTACTGTGTGATGACGTCGTCGTTGACGACAGCAACGACGCGGTCTACGATCTCTCCCCAGGAGGTCGCTGCCGTAAAAAGAAGGATTGCCGCAATGGCCGTTACCGTTAGAAGCCTATTCATGGACGATCACCGCTGTCATCCCTTGCCGGGGGCCGGCCGGGTCTGCCCCGGGGCGGTCTCTTCCGCTCTGGTTTCGTCGATCTTGACCTGCCTGAGCCGGTCTTCATCAATGCGGACTTTTGCCTCCGACTTGAGCGCGTCGAGCCACTTCCGGAATTCCTGCTCTTCCTTGCCCTTCGCGAGGTCTGCCTTGATTTTCTCCTTCACCTCTGGAAATTCGATCCAGCGGCCCTTTTCCTTTTTCAATACCTTGAAGACATGGAACCCGTAAGGGCTCTTCACCACCTTGCTGGTCCTGCCTTCGGGAAGTGAGAAGACGACCCTGTCAAACGCTTCGGGCATCACTCCCCGCGTGAACATTCCGAGGTCGCCGCCCTTGGAAGCCTCGGGGCCTGTCGAGATCTCCTGGGCGATTTTGCTGAAATCCTCGCCTGCCTGAAGACGCTTCACAACGGTATCGGCTTTTTCCTTCGTCGACACGACGATCTGCGCCACGTGCACCGTCTCCTCGGAGTAATACCGGTTGCGGTTGGTCTGATAGTATGCCATGGCCTCTTCATCGCTAACGATGATCTTCGAATTGACCTCCTGGTTGACGAGCTTTTCGAGGAGGAGCCGTTTTCTCAATTCCTCGCTCCAGATCTTGTAGTCCACCTTCTCGCCGCCGAAGACCTGCGCGAAGTTCTCACTGGTGTAATCCTTCTTGATTTCCTCGACGCGTTTCTTGAGTTCCTCGTCGTTGACGTGGAGGCCGAGCTTCTCCGCTCGGATCAGCATGATCTTTTCCTCAATCAGGGCTTCGAGGGCCTCGCTCTTGATGTTGTAGATTTCCTCTTCCTTCACGTTGGACGTACTGCCCAGGAGATTGAGGGCGTTGCGTAGCTTCACGGTGAAATCCTTGACCGTGATCTCTGCGCCGTTCACCGTGGCGATGGCATCCTCCGACGGTGTCTTGAAGGATGAACACCCGGTGCCCAGAGCCAGAACACAGGCCATCACCAGCGCCGCCAGAGTGAGAGCGCGTTTGCGGGGCCTATCGTGCCGCCGCGACTTTCCTTCCCGATCTTCCATCCTCATGTTCCTTAAAAGCAGTTTGTTCCTTCTGTCCAGTCTGTTCCTCGTGCCGAAAGGCGGTAACGCAGGTTTACGGTCCAAGAATTCTTTGCGTTCTCTTCCCCTTTCTCCTTGAATCTTTATCCTTTAGCCTCGCTTCTGTCTCCCAACTCCTCGAGAAGCCCCTTTGCCGCATCGATCACCTGTCCCTCGGTCAGATCGGGCATGGGAACAAAAAGCCGGTGGCCTGGCGTGATGCGCATTCCCTTCCATTTCTTGCGCGACAGCTCAATGAACCTCAAGGGGTCGATGGGGCTCGTTCTGTGTACAACGAGGATCATGTTCCTGCCGTCGTACTCCATTTTCTCGGCAATCAGGCCCTTCATGAGGTTGCGCAGGCGGATGACCTGCATCAGGTTCTGCACTTCCACAGGCGGCGGCCCGTAACAGTCCAGAATTTCCTCTCTCACGGCCAGGAGATCCTCGTCGGTTGCCGACAAGGAGAGCTTCTTATACGTCAAGAGCCTGCGCTGGGTGTCGGGCACGTAGCTGTCGGGGATAAAAGCCGCAATCCCCAGGTGGATCTCCGGCTTGACCTCCGCGACTGGCATTTTCTCCCCCCGCAGCTCCCGGACGGCTCTTTCCATGAGCTGGGTGTACATCTCGTATCCCACGGCCGAGACATGCCCTGTTTGCGCCATCCCGACAAGGTTCCCCGCCCCGCGGATCTCGAGATCGTGAGAGGCGATCTGGAACCCCGAGCCCGGTTCGGTGAATTCCTTGATGACAGTGAGCCTCTTTTGCGCATCGGGCGAGAGCATGGCCCCTGGCGGGATCAAGAGATACGCCTTCGCTTCCTCTTTCGAGCGGCCCACTCGCCCCCGGATCTGGTAGAGCTGCGCCAACCCGAAGCGGTCCGCACGGTCGATGATGATCGTGTTGGCCGAGGGGATGTCAATGCCCGATCCGATAATCGTCGTGCATATCAAAACATCATACTCTTTGCGGAGGAATTTTACCATGACATCTTCCAGTTCCCGGGGCCGCATCTGGCCGTGCGCGATGCCTATTCTGGCCTCCGGGACGACTTGTCGGATCCGTCGGGCCATGTGGTGGATGGAATGGACCCGGTCGTGGATGAAAAAAACCTGACCTTGCCGGGCCGTCTCGTCGAGGATGGCCTTGCGGATTACCTCCTCGTCGAATTCCAGTACCCAGGTCTTGATGGAAAGACGTCCCTCAGGCGGCGTGTGGATGATGGAGAGGTCCCGAATCCCGACCAGCGAGAGTTGAAGGGTGCGCGGAATGGGCGTCGCCGTGAGCGTCAGCACGTCAACCAGCGTGCGCAGTTTCTTGAGCTTTTCCTTGTGGGTTACGCCAAAGCGCTGCTCCTCGTCGATGATCACGAGCCCCAGATCCTTGAAGGCGACGTCCTTCTGGAGCAGCCGGTGGGTGCCGATGACGATGTCGACGCCGCCCCGGAGAAGCCTCTCGAGGATCTGTTTCTGCTCATCGCGCGTTTTGAAGCGGTTGAGCGTTTCCACCCGGATGGGATACTGGGCCAACCTCGCCTTGAAGGTCTGGTAGTGCTGCTCGGCGAGGATGGTCGTGGGCACGAGCACGGCCGATTGCTTTCCGTCCATGGCGGCCCGGAAAGAAGCCCGGATGGCCACCTCCGTTTTGCCGAAGCCGGCATCCCCGCATATGAGCCGGTCCATGGGCTTGTCGAGATCCATGTCGAAGTTTACGTCCCTGATGGCGATGGATTGGTCGGGCGTTTCCTCGTACTCAAACGAAGATGCAAACTCCTCGTAGTATCGGTCGATGGGCGAAAAGGAATGTCCCTTCAGCGTATCGCGGGCGGCGTAGAGCGCCACGAGGTCTTCGGCGATCTCCTCGACGGCCTTCTTGACGCGACGCTTGGCCGTCTCCCACGCTGTCCCGCCCAGCTTATCAATGCGGGGCTCATGTCCGTCGGGTCCGATGTAACGCTGGATCTGGTCGAGGCGATGGACGGGGATATAAAGCCGGTCGCCGGCCTGGTACTCCATGAGAAGGAAATCGTTTTCGATCGTTCCCACGGAGAGCCGTTGGAGCCCCCGATAGATGCCGATCCCATAGTCCGTGTGGACGACGAAATCACCCTCGTTCAGTTCTCCGAAGGACCGCAGGAAGTATCCCTCGCGTGCCCGGGTCGGGCGGTGCCGGCGCGTCTTTTTCCCGAAGATCTCCTCATCACCGAAGACGACAAGCCGAAGCCCCGATAGGACAAAGCCCCGGGCGAGCTTCCCTTCGCGGAGGATCAAGCGACCCTCGGAGCCGCGCGGCCGGACAATTTCCCGGAAGAAGGGCTCTTCCGACAGCGCCAGGGGAAGTGTGTAGTTTTCCAGCAGGTGGATCATCCGGTGCATTTCTTCTTCGCCCGCGCAAAGATAGTGAACGAGGAATCCCTCGCGGGTCCAACCGCGGATCTTTTCCACCATCGGTGCAAGCAGGCTCTCATCCCGGTGGATGAGCGCCGGCTCCTTCGGCCGTAGTCCCAGGTCCGTCTCAACATGAAACCGGATGGATTCGTCCTCTTCGGTTGCACCGATCTCCATGCCTTGAAGGACTATTTGCCTGCGGCTCGAGAAGAGGCGCTCCGCCTCTGTACCCGAAAGGAACAGGATGCTTTCGTCGAGGAAAAATTTCTCCTCGTCTTTTGCCCTAAGAAAGAGACGCGCGATGTCATTTCGCGTCTTCTCGTCGGCACGCATAACGGCCAGGGGGTCATCGATGACGAGAATGCTGTCTCCGGGAAGATAGTCCGAAAGGGTCTCAAGCCCACCGGCTCCCGTCTCGTCTATGTAGAACAGGGGATAAAATTGAGGGTGGATGGATCCGGCCAGGCCGTTTGCAATCACCTCGGCCAGACGATCTTTTGCCCGGGCGGTCAGCCCCAGTTCACCCGCACGGATTCGAAGGTTGCGATGGGCGATGCGGCGGGACTCTTCCGAGAGGATGAGCTCGCGTGCCGGCGTGAGCGCGAAGTCCGTCAGCTCTTTTCGGGACCGCTGGGACGTGACATCCATTTCACGGATCGACTCGATCTCGTCGCCCGCAAGCAGGAGCCGGTAGGGCCCGGCTGCTGTCGGCGGGTAGATGTCAATGACGTTTCCCCGGACGCTGAAATCGCCGCCCTCCTCGACCAGCGGCACCCGTTGATATCCTCCCCGGATGAGCCTAGCGGCGAAGTCATCCCTGTCGATGGTATCTCCGATTGAGACCGGAGCTCGGAATCCGGCCACAATGCCCCGCGGGACAACCTTTTGCAGGAGCCCCATCCGGGGAATGACGACAATGGCCGGTTTTTCTTCGATCAGGGTGCACAGGACGCGGATCCGCTCGCGCGCTACGTCTTTCTGCGGGGAGAGCGTGTCGGGGAGCACGAGGTCCCAGGGGGGCATGAGCAGAACGGCATCTTCGCCGGCAAAGAACGCCGCATCCTCCGCAAGCAAGTGTGCTTCGTCAATGCTGCCGCAGAGTAAGGCTACTGTCCGCTTCGTCAGCTCATAGACAGCGGCGATAAAAAGAGCTTTGGATGAGTTCTTCAGGCCCGTGACCTTCGTTGCGCCTTCACGGTCCATGCGTTCGAGCACGGCCCGGAAAGCGGGGTCCGCCTGGAGGAATTTCTGCAGTTCTGGATTCACTGGATGATCACAAGTCCGATCAATCGGCTTCCATCTCCGGATATTCTTTCAGTGTAAAAACCCCCTCTTTCCCCGGAAAAGGGAAATGAAAGAGGGGAATTCTCCTGCCTTGTGCCTTGTCGATCGAGGCATGTGGCTTATTCATCCGACAGCCAGCATCCGGTCCAGGGCCCGCTTTGCCGGCACCCGAATGCTATCCGCCACTTTCACCACGGGTGCCATGATCGTGAGGGCTTTGAGGATGTCATCGAGTGTTGTGAGCTTCATGGTGTCGCAGATCATCGTTTCCGAGGCCGGGATGAAGATCTTGCCGGGGTATCGTGTCCGGAGCTGATAGAGGATCCCGATCTCGGTTCCGAAAATGAGCTCATTGACCTCCATCTTTCCTGCATAGGCGATGATCCCCGAGGTACTCCCGACGAAGTCCGCCAGTGCGAGCACCTCTTCCCGGCATTCCGGATGGGCGGCGAACTTTGCCCGCGGGTGCCGGGCCTTCGTGGCGAGGACGTCCTCGGGGCTGAGGTTTTGATGCACGGGACACGCCCCCCCCCACGGGATAATCTGCTTGTCCGTGAACTTTGCCGTGTAACGGGCGAGGTTGCCGTCGGGGATCATGAGGATGCGCTTCGCATCGGTGAGAGACTGGACGACGCGCACGGCGTTGGCCGAAGTGCAGCAGATATCGCTTGCGGCCTTGATGGCCGCCGAGGA
>DATJPI010000054.1:0-2367 GCA_035506495.1 Syntrophales bacterium | reverse complement strand
TCGAGCCCATCGGCGACGCCCGCGAGCGATTCTCCGGGTACGCGCAGCTCTGTCGTCCGTCCGTGCCCGCAAGCCAGGTAAACAGCCCGATATTGATCTTGGAGATCCTTCAAAAGAGCGGTTGTGACCGGTTTTCCGGTGTGGATCCGGACCCCCTGGGCTTGGACCTGGGCAATCTCTTTCTGGAGGGCGGGCAGCGGAAGCCTGTAAAGGGGGATCCCCCAGCGCAGGATCCCTCCTGCATCCGGCGCCGCTTCGAACACATCACAGGCATAGCCCAGGCGGGAGAGAAACCAGGCCGCGGCCAGTCCCGAAGGGCCCGCTCCCGCGATGGCCACTTTTTCGGGTCGACCGGGGAGCCGCTCCAGAAGCGGCTTCAGATCGTTTCGCTCCGCCGTGTCGGCGAGGAAACGCTCCAGGGCATGGATGGCGATGGGGTCATCGAATTCCCCGCGGTTGCAGACACTTTCGCAGGGATGAAAGCAGACTCGGCCGCAGACGCCTGGAAACGGGTTTTCGCGCAGGATCGTCTCCCAGGCTTCCTTGAAGAGCCCCTGGGTGGTGAGCATTTCGATTCTGCCGATGTCCTCCCCGGCGGGACAAGCGGCGCTGCAGGGTGCGGTCTTCTCGTCGTAACGGGGGCGAAGGTAGCGCCAGGAGCCTGTCTTGTTGTTCTCCGTCGACAGGTGCGAGCGCGGCATGATGTGGATGGGGTTTTCTGCTTCTGCGATTGCCTCTGATTTCTGTGCCATCGGTTTCACCTTGGATCGTGGTTATCTCATGGGAAAGAGAAACCTTTGCATAGGGCCTTTACGCCACCGATCTGGCGGGTTCGACGAACCGGACAGCCTCGTAGGCCTCCCGGGCGGCTTTTGCGTTTCGTTCTGCATCGCCCGGCACTTCCTCCCGGATGGCTGCAAGGACGTCATCCAGGGGAGGCATCGCCAGAACGCGGGAAACGGCCCCCATCATGGAGGTGTTGACAATGGGATGGGTGCGGCTGCCGATCTGGTTGTTCAGCGCGATGCGGCTGGCATCCACGTAGGCCAGGCGGAAACGCGAGTAGGCATTGGCTTCTGGGGGAAGTTCGGGGCTGTTGATGAGAATCGAGCCGCCCGCTTTGAGTCCCTTCGTGACGTCGATGCCTGCCATGAGTGTACGATCGAGGACGACGACGTGGTCGGGCGTGTAAACATTCGTCCGGAGGAGAATCTTCTGCCTGTCAAGACGAAGATAGGCTTCCACGGGGGCGCCACGTCTCTCGACGCCGAAGAAGGGGAAGCTCTGGACCTGGTAACCAGCCCGGAAGAACGCCTTGGACATCAGGATGGTTGCCACGACGGTTCCCTGACCACCGCGGCCATGGAAACGGATCTCCAGCATGGATACCTCCTCATTATTATGCGGGCTTATTCCAGACGATGACCAATGACCTCGCCGGTTTGTCATCGAGGCCCCGGAAGCTGTGATTCATCTCCGATTCGAAGTACAGGGAATCACCCGGGTAGAGCACCTCGACGCGGTCATCCGTGCGGAATTCCATCTTCCCCTCGAGGACAAAGTGAAACTCTTCGCCAGGATGGCTCATGAACACCATGGCGGCTGTGTCCATGGGCTGGAACTCGACGAGAAAAGGCTCCATGTGCTTTTTGGGGTTCTTGGGCTCCAGGGACTCATAAACGTAATCCACTTCGCCTTCCTGGTGATGGGGCCGGCGCTTGACCCTCACGCGCTCACCGCTCCGGGTGACGGAGAGCCTTTCAATCTGTACCTCGTCTTCGAAGAAGAAGGCCATGCTGACATCGAGGGCACGGGCGAGTTTGAGCAAGGTACCCAGGGGCGGTACGGCCTCGTCACCCTCAATGCTGGAGAGAGCCACCTTGTCGATCTGCGTCTTCGTGGCAAGGTCCTGGAGCGTCAGGTGCTTTTTCTGGCGGAGTTCCTTGATTTTCTGGCCGATCTTGAGCTTCTCGGCCCCCGGGAGTGTGTCCTTGCTTTCGCTCATGGCTTATACCTCATTCATCATGCATAGAAATTGGATGAAAAAAAAGGTCCCTGTGCGGAACCTTCTGTATGGATTGAGAAAGAATCTAATCATACCCCGGTTGTGGACTTTCCAAATAGTTCGGGCCGTCAAATGAGCCGCCAGCCGTTGAGGCGGAGACTCTTTCGCCCGAATTGTCTCTTCACATCGATGGTCAGGGGATAGGGGACAGCGAAACGTCTGGGGATATATATCTGGATATCGTTGATGACATCACGGACATACCCCTCCTGCTTTGTCGGTATCCCGATTGTGATTTGTGGCTCGAAGGCCACCCGCCCACAGCAAAGGCCTACGGGCTTCGCGTCCAGCAGGTAGATGCT
>DATJPI010000053.1:0-18371 GCA_035506495.1 Syntrophales bacterium | reverse complement strand
GCGCTCTTGACGGTTTCCGTCAGGCGGATCTTCTTGTCCTTTGCCACGGCTTTCCTTACATCGTAGAGGAATTTCCGCCAAAGGTAGCGGATGAAAATCATTCTTATCCCTTATGCTTTCTACCTGTCAAGGCAACCTATCTCGCTTTCTCGACCGGATATCCCGCTTCGTCCCAGCCCTTGATCCCGCCGGGATAGCGATAGACGTTCTTGTAGCCCAGTTTCACGGCCCACATGGCCGCGTTGTGGCTCCGCGTGCACTTGGTGAACCCGCAGTAAAAAACGATGAGCCGGTTCTTGTCGGGCCCGATCAGCTTGGTCATGGCGTCCTTCGTCTTGCCGTCGAGGCTTGTCATCTCGGGGATTGGAAATTCTATTTGTATGGCACCGGGTATGTGCTGCTTCTTGTAGCTGTCATCGTAGGGCATGGTGTCGACGATGAGCATGGGCTTTTTCTGGTCGAGCCAGTTTTTCAGTTCCCTCGTGTCCACGACCTTGTAGCCTCCCCGGGCCACTTCAGCCGCGAAATTGACCGCAATGGCCTCGTTTTCAAGTTCCTTCGTTCCCCATGCGGCAAGGGCACTCCCGGCTGCCAGGACCAGTGACGCGGCGATGACGGCAACGAGCACCTTGTGAATCATGAAACAGTCCTCCTTCTTTGTTACGATATTACGCATTCCGATCGATTTCCTGTCCGGCCCGCACTCGGCGGGAGTAGTAAAGAAAGGATGCCGCCCCGATGAGGAGCAGATCCCGGATGAAAGCCTGCCTCAGGCTCTGCAGTCCTGTGACTTCCTCGGGGCCGAAGCAGCCGCAGTCCACGTTCAAATCGTTGAGGATGCCCCAGCCTAGGACGGCGACGAAAAAAGCCAGAAGGCCCGTGATCACCTCGAGGCTTCCCCGCACGTTAAAGAAGAGTGCTGCTCCCGCCACCACCTCCAGGAGCGGCAGGCCCACGGCCACAACGGGCAGAAGCACGTCGGGGAGGATATCGTAGTGCGACAGGGTTGCGGCAAAGGTCCTGGGGTCCGCGAGCTTCAGGCCTCCGCCATAGACGAAGAGGAAGGCAAGGACCCCGCGGATCGCCCAGTCGCTCCAGCGGGGTTGGAGGGCTGTCTTCAACCGGTCTGTCAATCGATTCATGGTCATCGCCGCAAACGGGGGAAACTGGATCGTACCGATGCTCTACACCATCATTCTTATTCAGCTTTATTGAATATGTCAAATTCAAATAAGTAATAATTGTTCGTTGATTATGCGTTTTCTTCATGGTAGGAAAGAGGAGGGAAGTGGGGCTGCAAAGCGGCCCGGGATCGCGGGGAGGAGCAACGGGAGATGGCTTCTGACGGGTTTCAAAATCTGACGATCCAGCAACTCGAGGCGCTCATCCACCTTGTCGAGGAGCGCAGCTTCAGCCGCGCGGCAAGAAGGATGCACCTCACGCAGCCCTCGCTGACGAAGCATATCCGCAATGTCGAGGAAATCCTGGGGGCAAGGGTCGTCAACCGGGCAAGCCGGAGTCTCGCTCTGACCCCCGAGGGCAAGGTCCTCCATGATTATGCCCGGCGGATCCTCCGGCTCATGGAGGAGGCGCGGGAGCAGGTCCTACGGATGCGGGAAACGGATTCGGGTGAAATCCGGATTGCCGCAAGCACAATCCCCGCGACGTACATTCTGCCCTATGCGATTGGAGGGTTTCGGAAAAAGCATCCCCGGATCCGGACTATGGTGCTCACGGCTGACAGCGGCGACGTCATCCAGATGGTCCTCGAGAATGGAGCCGAGATCGGCTTCATCGGGAAAAAACCCCCGGGCGGGAAGCTCATCGCCGAGGCGTTGTGGAAGGACCGGCTGGTGCTCGCCGTCCCGGCAGGAAGTCCCTGGGCGAAACGGCGTTCCGTACGTATCGCCGATATCGCGGAGGCGCCCTTCGTCATCCGTGAGAAGGGTTCGGGCACCCGGGAGACTTTCGAGAGTTGCCTGCGGGAGGCGGGCAGCGCCGGCTTGATGCATCTGAACGTCGTGGCAGAGCTGGGCAGTTCCGAAGCCGTGAAGGAGGCTGTTCTTGCCGGGCTCGGTGTCTCCGTGATCTCAGCCCATGCCGTCCGGCGCGAGATCAAAGCGGGCCTGCTGGCGGCCCTCTCCATCGACGAGTGCCGGATCGAGCGCTCTTTTTATTTGATTTATCGCCGGCAATTCGATTTAATGAACCACCACAAACGCTTTCTGGAGTTCATTCGGGCATACCGCCCCGAAAGCCCCTCACAGAGGTAAGGCATGTCCGCAGTTCGCTACTTCAGCACCAATCGCAGGCTTGATGCCGTTGCCGGCCTGAAACCCTTCAAACAGACTGTTTCCTTTCGGGAAGCCCTGCTGCAGGGGCAGGCACTCGATGAAGGACTCTTCATGCCCGAACCGATTCCCCGGATCTCCGTTGACGATATCCTGGCAAGCAAGGGAGCCCCTTATGCGGAAACGGCCTTTCTCGTCGCGGAGGCTTTCCTGAAAGACGAGCTGCCCCGGGAGATCATCCGGCAGATCGTCGAGGATTCCTATAACTACGACGTTCCCCTCGAGCGGGTCTATGACCGCACGTATGTCATGCGCCTCGACCGGGGGCCCACGGCCTCCTTCAAGGACTTCGCCGCGCGGATGATGGCGAGGCTCATGAGCCGCTTGCGTGATCGGGGTCAGCGGCTCAACGTGCTTGTGGCCACTTCGGGTGACACGGGAAGTGCCGTTGGCGAGGCCTTCAAGGGTGTTGAGGGGATCGGTGTCTACATTCTTTATCCCCGAACTGAAGTCAGCGGGATGCAGAAAAAACAGCTCGACACGATCGGAGGCAACGTCCTGGCGCTGTCAGTCGACGGCAAGTTCGACGATTGCCAGAACCTCGTGAAACAGGCCTTCTCCGACCCGGGGCTTTCTCACCTCAACCTGACCTCGGCCAACTCCATCAACTTCGGCCGGATCCTGCCGCAGATCGTTTACTACGTCTACGGGTATGCGCAGATTGCCCAGAAGGGTGAGGAGATCGTCTATTCCGTCCCCTCGGGGAATTTCGGCAATGCCCTGGGATGCGAATATGCAAGGCGCATGGGACTGCCTGTCCGGATGCTCGTCATGCCCACCAACGAGAACGACGAGTTCCCCCACTATCTCAAGACAGGAGTTTACGAGAAGGTTTCGCCGTCAAGGGCATGCCTCTCCAATGCCATGAACGTGGGCCACCCGAGCAATCTCGCACGCTTCTTCGATCTCTACGGGGGAACGGTGGACCGCACGGGGGTCGTTCACGCCTATCCTGACATCAAGGAGATGCGCAGGCATATCTTCTCCGTCAGCGTTTCCGACGAGGAAACGAAGAAGACCATCCGCAGCGTCTACGAGCGATACAACATCGTACTTGAGCCGCACGGTGCCGTCGGATGGAATGGATTGGAGCACTATCTGGAGGCCTGTTGCGGGCCGATCGACGATCCCTGCGTCTGTCTTGAGACGGCGCACCCGGCCAAGTTTCCCGAAGAGATCATCGCGCTGCTGGGTATCACGCCCGAGGTCCCGCAGAGCATGAAGGACCTGGACAAGCGCATCGGTGAGCCCGTTGAGTTGCCTGCCGATTACAATCGGCTGCGCACATTCCTACTCGACATGCTGAAAGCGACGGACTGAACAACGCCCGTTCGTGATGAGGTATTGACGCTTCCGGCCTTAAGATACCGGATGTGGACCCTTCCTATCTTTCTTTCCGAAGTTTTCATCTCTGTGATTTAACGCTTAACAGAATATTGCATTCTGTAATAGTCAGAAAGAAGGCAGAGTCAATCAACTCCGTCGTCTTTCCTTACTTGTGTGAGTGTGACGACTATATTTTGATTAGCCATACTTCATATCTCTCCAGTGGAGCATCTCCAAATAGAAATGGAATACAACCAAAATCGTCTGAGTAAAACCCTGCCCCCATCATTTTTTGCATGACCGAGAGCCACTTCCATGGCTGAATTGCAAAGGTCTCGACGGTTTGAAATACCTCCGGGTTGCCCTCGCGCAGGTTGGTGTTGTTCATTGGAACGACAACTACATCGCCAGGAACCCGTGTAAAGTGTCTGAAGTCAATTGGTTTGGCACCGAATCGCTCCATGTAATATTGAAAGCCCCAGTGGCCCTGAAACCATATCTGCCGCGTCGGGTCATTATATTTCTGTTCGATGACAGCAGCTGCACTCCGACCGGCATTGGCTAATGTGTAATCAGCCCATGCGACAGCCGTTGCCAGCGTGAGAGCCGGGATAAGCGCACATCCTGCGAGAAACCATCTTCTTATCGAAGCGAGTTTTTCCCTTGTTTCCATTCTCCGCATCACAAGGATACAAGCAGCTGGTACCATGGGCAGAATGGTCCGACCATTGATGGACCAGTTGATAAATGTTGCGAAGACAAATGTCCCAAAGACCCATAAGAAGAGCATCGTCGATATGGCGTCTCTCTTTTCCCAGAGATCCAGTACGGCAATGGCCAGAATGTTCAACCCGACAATAAACAAGAGCGTGAATTGAATGACCAGCGACCATCGAATGCCGTCTGAAACGCGAAGAGGGATATCTCCCATGGACTTCATGTTGCAGAGTAAAACGACGATTATGGTGATCAGCACGCCTCCTGCAAGAAGAGATTTCCGAGACCATAGAAAGGGTACATAAAAGACGGTTCCCAGCAGACATCCTCCTACAAAGACCAACCCCACAGCCCCCGTTAGCATTCCGTAATGATCCAGTTTCATTTCTCTTGCATACGAAACTGCATCGCCCAACAGTCCTTGACCGTAAAGCGCAATGGTTGCCCACTGGTATCCTGCAAGAATAACGGCCGGGATGATAAAATAAAATACCCACCAGCCAAGCCGGCGTTTCACAACTAGAGAGTATGCAAAAAGCATCGGAATGAGAGCGATACCAAAGTATTTTGTCAATGAAGCGGCGGCCGCAAGAAGCATGCTGACGACAAGATATCGGCGATTCTTATCGTCGATACCTTTCATCCATAAAACAATCGCCCAGATCCAAAACGACAACATCATCACATCGCACATGACAGTCGTGCTCGATACGAGAAACACAGGAGTCATAAGAGCGATGAGGCTGGTCTCTATCGGTGGAAGACCCAAATAGCGAGCGAGGGAATATATTCCCGTCATGGCGGCAATGGCCCACACCATCATGGAGACATGAATGGGGATTTCACCCCAGCCCGTCACGGATGCGAACAGTGCAAGATAGTATGAAGTAAGGGGCGGATTTTTTGCTATGTCCCAGAGGGCTTGTCCCTTTCCGTACCAGTTCACATAAATTCCATAAGGATTGGCCGGAGAATGCTGGATTTGTTTTGCTGCCCAGATGAATAGAGGGTCATCCATGTGATAGGCTTTTCCTATGAATGGAACAAGGAGGAGAAAGGTTACGAAAGCCAGCAGATAGAGGCAAATTTTAGAACGATCTTTTTCATCCTCCATTGTTGTTGGGGGCAGAAAGCGTTGCAATGTAGACAAAATGATATCATCTAAGTTCAGGACAATTTCTCTCCGCTGCACATCCTTCTTCTCTTGAACTGAGGGTCGTCTATTCTTGTTGCGCTTTTTCAATCGAGGGCCCTGTTGAACAGTAATCAATCGTTACGTTCTTGATGAAATTCTTCTTTGACGGCGGGAGTATAGATCGTCGTGCTGAGTGCGTCAAGGGATGGAATTCTTATGCATATTAATTTATTCGTGTTCATTCAGTCTCACTAAATACAGTCGACGGATCTGTGATGATTTTGAACTTACTGGAAATCCTGCGCCGAGTCTCCCGAGCGAAAGAGCCTATCCTATTTATTCGCATTTACTCGCAGAAAGTCATTTCAACTGGTAATCGATGCTATCCCATAGGCATCTTCTTTGATACTTCATAGGTGAAATCGATAAAGAAAGCCCGGCTTCGGGGCCAATCGTCCTCAAAGCCGAGCTTTCTGTTTTCGGGAATCTGCCGGCAGACCTCGAGGATCCCGCCGACTATTTCTTCTGCCAGGGCGCAGGCGTCATGTCCGGGCATCCCGTCTCGAGGGGAAGTTTGCTGTCCTTGGACCACCCGATCCAGGAGCTGTCGTAGTTGTGGAGCTTCTCCATCGGCCAGCCCAGGGCGTAGAGCGTGATGATCATTTGGGTGGTGCGCACGCCCGACTGGCAGTAGAAGTACTGCTGCTTGCTGGGATCGAAGCCCAGTCTCTTGATGGCCGCCTGGGCCTCGGACGCGGTTACCCATTCGGCGTCGTTGGCTTTCGTTTTGACGTTCACCCAGTCGGCCTGGACAGCCCAGGGCACCCTTCCGGCTCGAAAAGCGCCCGACTTGATCTCAGTGCCGCAGAACTCCTTGTCTTCCCGCACGTCCCACAGCTGGGCCCTGGCGTTGTCCTTCAGGGCGATGATGTCCGGGGTGTCGACGCGCATCGCAGGGTAAGTCAGCTTTGCGGCCCAAGTTCCCTGTCGAGATGCCTTCCCGCCGGCCACGAGGTCCGTTTTGTAGCCCGCGTTCTTCCATGCCTTGATCCCGCCGTCGAGGACGCGGATATCCGTTTTCCCGTAGTAATAGAAGGCCCACCAGAGCCGGGTGGCATCGTATTTGTGGTCGTACACGACGACCTTCGAGTCGGCGTCGATGCCCAGGCCCTGCATCAGCTTCGTATATCCAGCTGCGTCGACGATGTTATCCGTGATGCCTCCCTGTGTTTCCGGGGGAGCCTCATAGTTGGGGCGCCAGAGGTGGAAGGCCCCGGGGATGTGCCCCGAGTAGTACTCCGTTTTACTCGCCACAGCGATGACGACCAGCTTGGGGTCCTTTGCCTCCATCATCTGGTTGAGTTCCTGGGCTGTGATGAACACTTCGCCCCGGGCGTAGCCCTTGTATTTCTCCGCCGCCTGGACCGATGTCGCCAGGGTGAGGCTCAGCAGCAGCCCTACTGTCAGCCATAATGTCTTCATATCGGTTCCCTCCTCGCATCAATGCTCAGTTGATATCAGGGTGCGTCCCTTAAAGGTATGATGATCAGACAAATTTCCTTGCTATCATAAAGAAAAGCAAGGTAGGATGCAAGGGGGAATATCGGAAAAAATACAGGGGCTCGACGGTTGACATCGTAGCCGCCGATGAACTTCATGAAGAGTGAAATGTGTTGACCTTGGGGGCCGTACTTCGTCATTATTCCAAAATCTGCAAACAATTCATTCAAGCGTGCAATCGATCGTCGAGAGCGGAAAGCCAATGGAAAATCAGAGTACAACAGTCGATATCTTGGAAAAGATGAAGGAGATCGCCGAGGGATGCATGGGCGAGGCCGCGGCGTACTGTGTGGCCGCCTGCCCGATGCACACCGATGCGCGGGGATACGTCGGGCTTATCGGCGAGGGAAAATACGAGGAGGCGCTCAAGCGCGTCCGCGAGACGCTCTTCCTGCCTGCCACGCTGGGCAGGATCTGCGCCCATCCCTGCGAGGACAAGTGCAAACGGGGCGAGAAGGGAAACCCGCTCTCGATTGCCGCCCTGAAGCGGTTCGTTGCGGACCGCTGCGACGACGAGAGGCTCTGGGACCTGGCCGTCGCACCGGATAAGCCCCAGCGAATCGCCATTATCGGGGCAGGCCCTGCCGGCGCCCAGGCAGCCCTCGATTTGCGGAGAAAGGGCTACAAGGTCGTCGTCTTCGATCGCCTGGAGAAGGTCGGGGGAATGCTGCGGGTCGGAATCCCCGAGTACCGCCTGCCGCGGCACATCATTGACCGGGAATACACGCTCCTGGAGAAGATCGGTGTTGAGTTCAGACTCGGCGTCGAGATCGGCAGGGACATCGCCTTCGACAAGCTCCGCAGCGAATACGATGCCGTTCTCATCGCCATTGGCGGCCACAAGAGTATCGTCCTTCCCATCCCGGGAAGAGATCTCGAAGGTGTTTTGAATGCCGTCGATTTCCTGCGGGACGTCAGCCTGGGGAAGCCCCCAGCGCCGGGCAACAGCGTCGTCGTCATTGGTGGGGGCAATGTCGCCATCGACGTGGCCCGGACGGCGAGGCGCCTTGGGGCCGCGGATGTCAAACTCGTCTGCCTCGAATGCCGGGAAGAGATGCCCGCCCACAGCTGGGAGCTGTCGGAGGCCCTCGAGGAAGGGGTGACCTTCCACACGAGCTGCGGCCCCGTCGAGATTATCGGTAAGGGCGGTAAGGTTGCAGGGTTCAACACCAGGCGCTGCACCTCCGTGTTCGATGAGAACGGGAGATTCAACCCGCGGTTCGATGACAGCGACACGTGCCTGCTCGGCCATGTCGATAACGTGATCTTTGCGATCGGCCAGTCCGTCGATGGCGCCTGCATTCCCGATGATCTGGTGAAACGGCAGCCCGGCGGGCGCTTTGCCGTCGATCCCGTCACTTTGCAGACCAATCTCGAAAACGTCTTTGCCGCGGGCGATGCCACGGGCCGCTCCGTGATAGCCGTCGCAGCCATGGCCGAAGGGAGGAGGGCGGCCGAGTCCATCGACCGTTATCTCAACGGCAGGAATCTCTATGACAACCGGGAGTTCGAGGGGGCCTACGAAACGAAATTGGAAACAGAGATCCCCTCCGACGATGAGAACCCGATCCGTGTGCACACACACATGCTTACCCCCGTCGAGCGCGTGCTTTCCTTTGCCGAGGCGGACAGGGGATTTGACGAGGAACAGGCCCGGCAGGAGGCATCGCGCTGCCTACAGTGTGAATGCAAGCTCTGCATGAAAGAGTGCGAGATGCTCAATGACTTCACGGGCTGCCCCGGCGAGCTCTTCCAGAATATCGTCGAGAAGGGCGGGCAGGTCGACCCGCTCATCCCGTTTTCCTGCAACATGTGCCTGCAGTGTACCCTCGTCTGCCCGAAGGAATATCGGATGATGGACCGGTTCATGGACCTGCGCGTCCGAATGGTCCGTGACAACAACGGCAAATCCCCGATCAAGGGCCACAAGGCTATCGACGTTCACCAGGCCTTAGGGTTCTCCCGCTTCTTCAACACCGGCCTTGCTGGCGGTGACGGGAGGACCAAACGGGTCTTCATCCCCGGATGCAGTCTTCCCTCGTACAACCCGGAGCTTGTCGCAAAGACTCTCGCCTTCCTGCAGGAGCGCCTTCCCGGGACGGGTGCAATCCTCAAGTGCTGCGGAAAGCCCACCAAGGCCTTGGGCCAGGTGGAGGCGTTCAAGGCGCGTTATGCCGAACTGCAGGCGGAGATCGATCGCCTCGGGGCCGAGGAGATCATCGTGGCCTGCCAGTCCTGTTACGTGACGATGAAGGAGTACAGCCCGAAGCAGAAAGTGAGATCCCTCTGGGAAGTTCTCCCGGAGATCGGCCTGCCCGAGGGGGCAAGGGGCATCGGCAAAGACTCCGGCTTCACCTTCGCTGTTCACGACTCCTGTCCGACACGCGACGTTCCGTCGATCCAGAACGGCATCCGCCAGATTCTAGACGACCTGGGGTATGCTACGGAAGAACCGCCTCACACGGGTATGCAGACGCGCTGCTGCGGCTTCGGAGGGATGGTCGTGCCGGCCAACCCGGAGCTTGCCCTGCGAGTGATGAAGCGAAGGACGGCGGAAGTGGAGTCGGACTGCATGGTGACCTACTGCGCGGCCTGCCGCGAATCGATGGTTCGCGGTGGCAAAAAGGCCGTCCACATCCTCGACCTGGTCTTCGGAGGTCCATGGGGTGCGAAGTCCGAATTCCCCGCGCTGCCTTCCAGCCCCCTGAAGGGGTGGATCAACCGCCACCGGGCCAAGCGGCTCATTGGAAGGGCGGGAAGCAGTAATGGGGACAAGGGGGCGGCAAAGAAAAACAGCAGAGCCGGTCTCATGAAACTGGGGATCGCGGCAGCGGTGATCGCTGCTGCGGTCTTGCTGATGAAAAAGCTCGGGCTGTTTGAGTACGTGAGCATGCAGAACATCATGAGCCTCAAGGCTTGGATCGACTCGCTCGGCGCGATTGGTCCGCTCGTATACATTCTTCTGTTCGTCGCCGCCTGCCTCTTTTTCCTGCCGGGTCTTCCCGTCGCAATCCTGGGGGGCCTGGCGTTCGGTCCCCTCATGGGGACCCTGTGGGCCTCCATCGGCTCCACCCTCGGGGCGACAGCGGCATTTCTGGTTGCCCGTTACGTGGCCAGGGGCATGGTGGAGGGATGGGCCCAGTCCAACCCGGCCTTCAAGAAGATCGATGACGGAGTGGCCGCCCAGGGCTGGCGGATGCTGATGATCACGCGGCTTGTACCGCTCTTTCCCTTCAACCTGCAGAACTATGCCTACGGGCTTACCAAGATCAGCCTTCCGACGTACGTCGTGGTATCGTGGATCTGCATGCTTCCCGGGGCGATTGCCTTCACTTTCATGGGCGGCGCCATCGTGAGCGGGCAGGGGGATCTCGGGAAGACCTTCATGTACCTGGGGATCGGGGCGGTGGTCTTCGTCATCATTTCCCTCATCCCGGGCTGGATCAAGAAGCGAGCGAAACTGGAGTTTCCGGAAAAGGACAATTCCTCAAAATGAGCCTCATCCGTCGCCGTATCGAATCAAAGGGCCGGCAGAGGATGAGTGTGCGCATTTCCCCCTTTTTTTATTTGATGCCGCGCGGTAGAATCTCTCCGGTGCCGATGAGAGCAGCGACAGAGTTCATGTAAAGGAGACCGGTCATGGGGGATTATTACAACAGCGACGATCTCGAGCGCTTTGGCGAGATCGGAAAATACAAGCCCGAGCTCTTTAAAAAATTCATGGAGTGGTACCTGGCGTCTCTTGAAGCCGGTGCGCTCACCAAGCGCGAGAAGGCCCTGATCGCTTTGGGTGTGGCCCACGTCATCCAATGCCCCTACTGCATTGACGCCTTTACACGCGAGTGCATCGTCGAGGGAATGAACATGGATCACATCACGGAAGCGATCCATACAGCATCAGCCGTCCGAGGAGGAGCGGCCCTCATCCACGGCCTGCAGGCGCAAAACGTTGCGGAGAAAATCCTTCTCTGAAGGAAGTGACAGAAGCAGACACAGGGACCAAGGATAAAGGTAAAAGGATAAAGGAAGAAAAGGATGCGATAGCAACTGCACCGTATGGACCTTTCACCTTTTTCCTTTGACCTTTAACCTGTCAAAACAAATGAAACAGACGAAATCAACGAACCAACGAAATCAACGTGAAGGCCCCCTCACCCCAACCCTCTCCTTCCGGGGGAGAGGAAGATCGAGGAAAGGGTCTTCATAGGACGAGCATGCCTTCCTTCGATGAAAAGGTGAGAGAAATCCTGGGCGGACCGTTGATGGCGACGGACATCGCTATTCTGCAGGTCAACGTGGGCTATGCCTGCAACATGAGCTGCAAGCACTGCCACCTTTCTGCCGGTCCTGGACGCAACGAACTCATGGGTCTCGAGACCGTCGAGCTGGTCCTCGATGCCGTGCGAAGAAACCGCATCAAAACGGTGGACATCACGGGCGGTGCACCGGAGTTAAACCCGCACCTCAAAACCCTCATTGTGGGGGCGCACAGCGCCGGGGCCCACGTCATCGTCCGGAGCAACCTGACCGTTCTGCTGGAGCCGGGGATGGAGGGCTTCCCGGAATTCTACCGCGAGCAGGGTGTTGAGGTGGTGGCGTCTCTTCCACACTTTACCGGCACGAGCGTGGACCGGGTTCGAGGGGAGGGGACTTTCGAGAAATGTCTCACGATGCTTCGACGATTCAATGAACTGGGATACGGGCAGAACGGGAAGGGTCTTGTGCTGAATCTTGTCTACAACCCCCCGGGGGCGCTTCTTCCCGGATCACAGAGGGACCTGGAGGATCGGTACCGGAAGGAACTCAACCAACAGGGGATCGCCTTTAACTGCCTATTCGTCCTCGCCAACATGGCACTGGGCCGCTTCCGGGACTTTCTCGTTCGGACCCGGGGGCTGGAGAGTTACATGACAAGCGTACGGAAGGCCTTCAATCCCAGCACGGTCGAGGGGCTCATGTGCCGGCATATCGTTAGCGTCCGCTGGGATGGGATGCTCTTCGACTGTGATTTCAACCAGGCGCTGGACATTACGGTAGACAGCACCTGCCCCCGGCACATCGCCGATTTCGATGCCGAGCGTCTTGCCGGCAGGCGCGTGATGGCGAACGACCACTGCTTCGTATGTACGGCCGGTGCAGGGACGACCTGCCAGGGGGCGATTGCCTAGCGGGCGCTCCGCGATCCTTCCGGCCTTCTCCCGAGCACGGGATGCCGCCTGGCTGCCAGGCGGACGAGACGGCTGCCCATCTGTCCGTAAGAGTATCCGGCAAGCTCCGCAGTGAGGGCAAGGCTGGCGTCGGCGCTGATGTCGGGATTGGGGTTGGGGTCGAGGAGATAAAAGACTCCCTCTCGAAGCCGGTAGTCGAAACGGGCGTAATCCCGAATGCCCATGGCTCGATAGGCGGCCCGGGAAACGTCTTTCAGCAGACAAAGCTCCTCCCCCGTGAGTGGGGCGGGAGCAACGGTGCGGATCTCCGTGTAGTGGCGCGAGCCCGGCGTGAACTTCGCGTCCCACGAACAGAGCCGCTCACGCAGGTCGCTGAATGCCGAGAATTCCATCTCGACGGGCGGCAGGACCTCCACGTTCTCATTTCCCCAGAGGGTCACCCGGAATTCCCTACCGTCGATGAATTCCTCCACAAGCGCGGGCTGCTCATAAGTGCGGGTCACAAAGGAAACGCGCTCCCGCAGTGCCTCCTCATTGAGCACGACGGCATCGGGCGTGATGCCGATGCTGCAGTGTTCCCGGAGGGGCTTCACGATGGCGGGGAATCGGTCCCACGGCCCTCGCTCCGCTGAGGAGTGCACGCTTCCCTGCGGTGTCGGCACGCCGGCGCTGCGGAGTGTATCCTTGACCTTCTTCTTGTCCCCGCTCAGCCTCAGGACCGGCGGAGTCGAGCCCGAGTAGGTGAACCCCATCTCCTCGAGGGTCTCCACGGCCAGCGCGTCGCTGTGGGCGATGCCCGGGATGGCCTCGCACCAGTTCAGAACGATGTAACGGTCTGGATGGTAAGGGGAGAGAAATCTCCTGAGGTCCGGATCGTTGACCTGGACGGGCGTGACGGGATGGCCGACCTGCCTCAGGGCCTCGATCAGTTCCCGCGTTGCCGTCACAGCCTCATCCTGTTCGGAGGGTTCCCACGCGGGGTCGATATTGTAGAGAAGCAGCACGGGAAGATCCTGAGGCTTTGGCTCGAGTTCCGATGCCGGCATCTTCCGAACCGATGAGGTGGAGGCCGGCTGCGCGCTCTTTCGCCGCGGCCTGTGAAGAGTCTTTCCCGTTTTGTGTTTATCCATTCCCATTTCCCTTCGAATACAGGCGATAGAGCGGCTCCACGATCAGGATGTCGGTCACTGGCCTCAGCACCCAGTTGGAGAGGAAAATGGCCCCGCCGCCGATCCGGAGAGTGTGGCTGCCATCTTCTCACTGTGTCATTACGTATTTTTGTTCTTCCTTTGGCACATACCACCAGATCATGTTGTGGCTGATGCCGATGGGGGCGGGGTCGATCCCGCGCACCCGGGCGTTGAAGATGGGCAGCGCGTCCGGCACGTAGAGGAAGATGTAGGGCTGGTCCTCCGCAAGGATTTCCTGGATGCGGTCGTAACAGCGCTTGCGCTCGTTTCGATCGAATGTGCTGCGGCCCTGCTCCAGCAGGACGTCGACCTCATCGTTCCTATACGATATGAAATTGAGCTCGCTCGGCCCCGTCTTGCTCGAGTGCCATACGTCATAGAGGTCCGGATCCATGGGGATCGTCCACCCGAGGATGACGGCATCGAAGCGGCGCTTGTTGATGAACTCCTTAATGAATGCGGCCCACTCGATGATGCGGATCTTGACGGAGATCCCCACCTCGGCAAGGCGGCGTTGGACGATTTCGGCCGTCTTGGCACGGACCTCGTTTCCCTGGTTGACGAGCAGCTCGAACTCGAAGGGTTTGCCGCTCTTGTCGAGGATGCCGTCGCCGTTGGTGTCGCGCCAGCCCGCATCGGCCAGCAACGTGAGAGCCTTCTTCGGGTCGTAGGGATATCTCTTCACGTCGGGATTGTACTGCCAGGTGCCCGGCTTGAAGGGCCCCGTGGCCTCCTTTCCCAGGCCGAGGAGAATCCCGTCGATGAGTTCTTCTTTGTTGATGGCATGAGCCAGAGCCTGCCTCACACGCCTGTCGGAAAACATCGGGTTCTGAAGGTTGAAGCCCATATACGTGTAAGCGAAGGAGAGATAACGGTACTTCTGGAAGTTATTCCGGAAAAACCGGTTCTCCGTTTGCCGGGTGTACTGCAGCGGTGTGAGCCCCATCTCGTCGATTCCCCTTGCACGAAGCTCGAGGAACATGGTGGCCATATCGGGGATGATCCGCATGACACGGCCGTCGATGTAGGGCCTCCCCTCGAAGTAGTCCGGGTTGTATACGAGGACGATCTTCTGTCCCGTCTTCCACTCCTTGAAACGATAGGGTCCTGTCCCTATGGGATGACGGGCCAACGGGCTCTTGGCGATTTCCGTGCCTTCCATGAGGTGCTTCGGCATCACGGCGGAGCTCCAGCTCATGAGGGCCGGCGCGAAGGGCTTGTCGTAGATCACGCGGAACGTCTGAGGATCAAGTACCTCGGCCTTTTTCACTTTCAGAAAATCCCCGGCGTATGCCGTGGGCGTCTTCGGGTCGATGGTGAGCCGGTAGGTGAAGAGGACATCGTCTGCCGTGAAGGGCCGACCGTCGTGCCAGCGCACGTTTTTTCGCAGGCGAAAGGTGATGACGAGGCCGTCTTTCGAGATGCCCCAGGACTCGGCAAGATCGCCGACGATGTTGAGGTCCCTGTCGTACTTCACGAGACCGTTGTAGATGAGACCCGAGATGGCGTGCGAGGTACTGTCTGTGGCAAGCAGCGGGATGAGATTGCTTGCGTCCCCGATGGAGCCCTCCACCAGGATGTCCCCGTAAGCGGGCACCGTCTGCCCGTTGCGAACAGAGACGGCTCTCTCGTCCCGATCGGGGCCGGAACAGGAAACGATCAGCACCATGAGTACCGGAAGGAGGGAGATGGCCTTGGCAACAGGTCCTTTCATGGGAGAGGACTCTATCGCAAAGAAGAGTCTTTTTCAACGGAATTGGCGGATTAGAAATGAGTTGAAACGGGAGGACGTCGTGTAAAATGAAAATCCCCCTGTCATCCCCATTTACAAAAGGGGGATGACAGGGGGATTTGGACGGAACAGACGGAATAGACCGGACAGACGGGATAGACCGCGTGCGAAGCGCATCAGTTCAGCAGCTTCCCGATACGGCCCCAGCGGACGGTGTTGTTGTCGCTGTCCCAGGAAAAATAAATGATGAAGGCTTTCCCGATGACGTCTTCGAGCTTTACGAAACCCCAGAAGCGGCTGTCGTAGCTCTGATCCCGGTTGTCGCCCATGACAAAGATGGTACCCATGGGGACCTGGATGGGCCCCAGATTGTCCCGCCGCTGGAGGGACTTCGGATAGATGATATCCTCGACGTGCACCCCGTATGGATCCTCCATGGGCGTGCCATTGATGAAGACCTTCTTGTTTCGGATCTCCACCGTGTCGCCACCCACCGCAATGACCCGCTTGATAAAGTCCTTCGACTTGTCCTCGGGGTAAATGAATACGGCAATGTCGCCCCGTTCAGGCTGGCCGATGGGGATGATCGTGTTGCGCAGATAGGGCACCTTCACGCCGTAGCTGAATTTGTTCACAAGGATGTGATCGCCGATCTCAAGGGTGGGCTTCATCGATCCCGAGGGAATCTTGAAGGCCTGGACGACGAAGGTTCGGATGAAGGCAGCAATCAGGATGGCGATGATGATCGCTTCTGCGTACTCCCTGATCTTTGCGGTTTTCGGATTCGAGATCATGTTTTGTGTGTCTTTCTCAAGAGTAGATGGCCATGAGTGAGATGATCACCATGGCGAGACCGCAGAGGCCTTTCGCAAAAACTCCGGTCAGCCGGCCCATCATGGCTCCGAAACTGGCCCGTGCCGCCGGCTTGAAATCCCATTGGTTGAGAATCTCGACGGCGAAGGATCCCAGCAGCGCACCGAGGAAGGATCCAAGAAGAGCGCCGAGCCCCATGAAGACGGGAGTCAGGAGCAGAGCCCCGATGACGCCTCCGATGATCGAGGCCACAATCCCCCGCTTCGAGGTTCCGTATCGCTTGGCCCAGGTGATTCCCAGTAGGAACTCGAGGGATTCGGCGACGGTAGAGATCACGACGAGCACAAGCAGGATTTTCCATCCGATCCTGTCAAACCCCGTCACGAATGCATAGACCAGGACATCGAAAAGGATGATAAGCGTCCCAGGCAGTCCCAGCAGGATCGAGAAGAACCCGATCAGCAAGACGAAGATGAAGATCGTCAGGCCGGCGTATTCCAGTGGAGTCACGTTATTTCTTCCTCTTTCTCTTTGAGGGGAAGATGGACTCCCAGACAAGCACGAGGGGGCTTGCAATGAAGACCGAGGAGTAGGTTCCGAAAACGACCCCGATAAGCAGGATGAAGGCGAAATCATGGATAACCACGCCGCCGAAGAAGTAAAGCGCAATCAGGACGAGAAAAACGGTGAAAGAGGTCAGGATGGTCCTGCTCAACGTCTGGTTGATGCTGGCGTTGATGACTGCCCCCAGTTCCTGAGAGGGATTCTTGCGCATGTTTTCGCGGATCCGGTCGAAAACGACGACGGTGTCGTTAATCGAATAGCCGATGATGGTCAGGAGCGCCGCGATGATGGTCAGTGTGAATTCGCCGCCGAGCACCGTGAAGACGGCCACCGACACGATCACGTCATGGATGAGCGCGATGATCCCGCCCAGGGCGAACCGGAATTCGTAACGCCAGCTGATGTAGATCAGCATTCCCAAGAGCGAGAAGCAGACCGCCAGGATTCCCTTCTGAGTCAGATCCTTGCCGGCCTTTGGTCCCACGGCCTCGACCCGCCGGATCTCGAATCCCTTCTTTCCGTAAACGGCGGCCATGGAGTCTTCGATCCTGTCGGAGAGCCCCTTGAGATCGGCTCCGGACACCTCTATCCGCAGCAGGTACTCGTTGTCGCTCCGCGAACCCACCTCCTGGATGACGCTGCCTTCCAGACCCATGGGCTTCAGGGCTTGGCGGATCTTGTCGATGGACGTCGCCTGGCTGTACTTGACCTGCACGACGGTCCCGCCCGCGAAGTCAATGCCCAGGATGGGGCCACCCCGGACGATGAGATAGAGGATGCAGATGAGGGTCAGGGTCATCGAGAAGTAGAAAAACATCCTCATCTTTGCGACGAAATTGACGTTGATGCCCGGCTTGATGAGTTCCATGAATCACTCCAGTGTCTGTGCTGTCGGACTGAGGCGCCTGTTTCGGGGCCTATTTCGGTTTTATTGTTCTTCTGAAACTGAAGCCTGAAGCCGAACGCCCGTTTTTATATGCTCAGCGTTTTGATCTTCCGGGTCCAGACCAGATAATCAAAAATGATCCGGGTGACGAACACGGCGGTCAGGATGCTGTATATGAGGCCGATCGTCAGCGTTACGGCAAACCCCTTGACGGGGCCGGTCCCGAACTGGAAGAGGAACACGGCTGCAATCAGGGTCGTAATGTGGGTGTCCAGAATGGTAATGAAGGCCTTCCCATAACCCGTCTCGATGACCGCGCGGGGCGTCTTGCCCAACCGGATCTCTTCCCTCGCCCTTTCAAAGATCAGCACGTTGGCGTCGACGGCCATACCGATGACCAGCAGGATGCCGGCGATGCCCGGCAGTGTCAGCGTGGCCTGGAATACGGCCAGCGTTCCCAGGGTCAGGATGCAGTTCAGGAGAAGGGCGACATTGGCAATGACGCCGGAGCCCTTGTAGTAGACCATCATGAAGGCGATGACCAGGAAGAAGGCAATCAGGGTTGAAGCGATGCCCTTGTCAATCGAGTCCTGGCCAAGGGATGGCCCGACGGTCCGCTGCTCGAGGATTTTCACCGGTGCCGGCAGGGAACCGGCACGAAGCACGATCGCCAGGTCTTTCGCGTCATCCAGGGTAAAGGAGCCCGTGATCTGGGCGTCGCCTCCGGAGATCCGTTCCTTGATCACCGGTGCCGAGTAGACCGCGCCGTCGAGGATGATGGCCAGCCTGCGGTTCACGTTTTCACCCGTGATCCGATCAAAGTCCCGCGCTCCCTGGGCATTGAACTTGATGGCCACGTAGGGCTCGCCGAAGCGGTCACTGATCTTCACCTTGGCATCCTCCAGCGACTGGCCGGTCAGCAGGGTCCG
>DATJPI010000052.1:0-15726 GCA_035506495.1 Syntrophales bacterium | reverse complement strand
ATGTCATGTTCGACCGGCTCGGCCAGGGGGTACCTGCCCTCGATGCCCTTCAGCCCAGCCGCCAGCATGACGGCGAAAGCCAGGTAGGGATTGCAAGTTGGATCGGGCGAGCGGAACTCGATGCGCGTGGCTTTTTCCTTGCCGGGCTTGTACATGGGTACGCGGACCATAGCGGAGCGGTTGCGTCGGGCCCAAGCGCAGTAGACAGGCGCTTCGTAGCCGGGCACCAGCCGCTTGTAGGAATTCACCCACTGGTTGGTCACGGAGGTGATCTCGCGGGCATGCCGCATGATCCCTGCGATATAGCTCTTGGCCACGTTGGAGAGGTGGTACTTGTCTTTGGCTTCAAAGAAGGCGTTCTTGCTGCCCTTGAAGAGAGACTGGTGGACGTGCATGCCGCTTCCGTTCTGCCCGAAGATGGGCTTGGGCATGAAAGTGGCGTATACGCCGTTTTGCCGCGCGATCTCCTTCACGGCTACGCGGTAGGTCATGACGGTGTCGGACATCGTCAGGGCGTCCTGATACCTCAGATCGATCTCGTGCTGGCTGGGGGCCACCTCATGATGGCTGTATTCCACGCGGATACCCATGCTCTGGAGTGCGAAGATCGTCTGTCGGCGCAGGTCGGTTCCCCGGTCGATCGGGAGGCCGTCGAAGTAGCCGGCCTGATCGATGATCTCGGCCTCGGAGTCGTTGGCAAAGTAGAAATACTCAAGCTCGGGACCCACGTAGAACGTGTAGCCCTGTTTGGCGATCCTGGCGAGGATCCGCTTCAGGCAAAAGCGGGGGTCGCCGATATACGGGGTCCCATCGGGATTGAGGATGTCGCAGAACATGCGGGCCACGGGACGGTCACTGGGGCGCCAGGGGATCAGCTGAAACGTCGTGGGGTCCGGCATGGCGATCATGTCGCTTTCCTCGATGCGGGCGAAACCCTCGATGGAAGAGCCATCGAATCCCATGCCCTCGGCGAGCCCTTCCTCGAGCTCCGACGGGGTGACGCTGAAGGTTTTCAGCTTTCCAAGGACATCGGTGAACCAGAATTGAATGAAGCTGACATTCTTGTCCTTGACGAATTTCATGACATCCTTGGTATCTCTGATATGGGTCATTGATTCCTCCTTCATCTTGTTTTCGGTGGTTCATCCATTCCGTTCGATATGACGGGACAGGGGCATCATGAGACGGCATGTTACGCGCCCACGACGCGCTGGAAAGGGCTGCATCAAAGCCTGAAGTACTCCTACACGATACTGCCGGCCAATTCAAGTCGAATGTATCCGGACGGATGAATTTTCGTTGTGAAAGATGTCACATCAAAAGCCGGGTATTGAGTTCCCGCACATCGGCTGTATATCGGGCAAGATCATCCCGGAGGCGGTCCAGATTTGTGCCGTATAACAACCGTCTTGCAAGAAATGTAAATTCATCACTGCCGTGGGGCGGCACGGTGATGTCCCTGGCATTGCCGCGAACCACCCTCAGGGAGTCGATCAGCCATCGCAGGAACGTATAGGCCTTCCTCAGGCGCCGGTAGTCATTGCTGGAGAGGATACCCGCCTTGTTGAGGGCTGCCATCGCTTCACGGATATTGGTTAATCGAAGGGCCGGGTTGGCCGCGCCGTAAGTGACCTGCAATCCCTGGACAAGGTATTCCACGTCCACCAAGCCACCCGGGCTATACTTGGCGTTGAAGGCACCGCCCGTGACGAGATGACAGATCTGGCGCTCCCGCATGGCCCGCATGGCCGTGACATCGAACGGGTCTCCGCTGTAGACAAAACGATCTCGCAGATCGACCACCTGTGTTGCGAGATCCTCGTCTCCGGCAAAGAGACCGGTGCTGACGGGCCTGAGGTTGACGAGCGCCTGGCGTTCATAGGCCCAGGCTGGGCCGTCGGGGGAGAAATATCGCCGAAAGGCCTCCAGAGAGACGGCCATACTTCCGGTTTTGCCGTAAGGTCGCAGTTGCAAATCCACTTCGAAGACGCCCTCCCGTCGGGCATGAATCGAGCTTACGAACGACTGCGCCAGCTTTTCGAAAAACTCGGCCGTGGCGAGCGTGCTTGGGCCCTTCGTCTTTCCTTTACCGCCGTACACGATCATCAGTTCGATATCCGAGGCGAAGCCGAGCTCGCGACCGCCAAACTTTCCCAGGGCGAAAGCTGACACAGGGCAGCTTCTGCCGTCTTCGAGCACCGGGATTCCATGCTGGTCCACGATCTCGTCATAGCAACGTCCGAGGGCCACTTTCACAATCACCTCAGCCAGATCGGTAAGCTCGGCGGCGAAGGTCCAGAAGTCGGGCATGTGCCCGAGCAGATGGCGCATGTCGATTCGGAACATTTCCCGGTCTTTGAACGCGTTGAGAACGGCTCGCCAGTTGCGCCCCGCGGGGAGTCCTGACATTTGTCCCGCCAGTTCGGCCGATAGCTGATCCCGGCTTTTGGCGGTAGCCAGGGCGTCTACATCGCGCACCACGGGGAAAAGACTGGCATATTGCATCCTCAGGAAATCATCCCACAGGAAATCGCTGACCCCCAACACGCGAGCAAGAGAGACCAATACGTCGGAGCGCTCGATCGAGGTCAGTTCATCGGGCCAGTTGGGGCGCTCGAACAGCTGGCCCAGGAATTCGTGGAAATGAAGCAGGGCAGCCGCGGGGTTGGGCGAGCTGGGCAGCAGGTGGGTGAAATGCTTGATCAGCACCGTAGCCGCGCGCAGCTGGCGCTGTTTCTCCGGCGATTGGATCTTGCGTCCCTGCTCGTCGGTTACGAACAGGGTGTCGTGGACCCGGCTTCCGACCGACTGGACGATAACGCGCGAAATGTAAATCCGGTTGAGTGCTAGGGCATTGGTAAACTCATACAGAAAGCCGATCGTGTCAGGGGTGTCGATTCTCAGGGCGGTATAGTGTTCCGAGAGGTCATTGTCGATTTCGATATCGACCGGGTAGAGAGGGGGTCTTTCGTCAGACCGTTCTTGGAAAGCGGTACCTACGCGCTTTGCAATCTCGCCGTGCGCTTCGCGGCGTTGTCCGATCCGCATTTTCTTCAGCAAGTCCACCAGGTCTTCATTGTATTGCGTCCAGTCGGGTTGTCCGGGACGAATGGGGGTGACGCTGAAAACGTCAACGATTTTCCGGCGCACGTCCGTGCTTCCGGATGCGGCCCGTGCTTTGCGATGTCGCTGTGTTCCCGAGGCAGCCATGCTTTTCTTTGACTCGGAGGAAAGCACAAAATGACGTGTGCCGCCGGCTTCATCCGGCCCCGCGGGTTCATAGGTGAACGCTTCGCCGCTGTTGATGTTCAATCCGTAGACAAACAGCAACCCGCATATGATCGCGAGTTCCCCGGGATAATCGTAGGCGACGATCGTTACGCGCCAGCTTCCTCCGTTGATGGGCTCGGCATCCACGATGGCCGGATGCCCTTCATCAATTCTGTCTGCCAGTTCTGCGTGACGACGGATATCGGTCTCGCTGAAGGTGATCGCGTACGCCGCATCCAAGCGGGACAGGTGCCTGTTGATTTCGGGAGACGTTTGAGCGGGTCGATACGCAACATCCGACCCGAGGAGCCTCGTGTAAACCCCTCGTATAGCGGCTCCATGCTGCCGGTAGCGGGCTGAAAACCGATCAGCCGCCTCTCCGCCGTCTGATTCCCTGAAACCGAGCCGGCGGGCCAGTCCTGCAATCGCGCTCGGATCGGAGGGCAGGGTATGAGTCTGGCGGAAGTGCATCATCTGCAGATGATGTTCGATGGTGCGCAGGAATATGTAGCCATCGGTGAGGATGCGGGCTTCGTCAGGGGTGAGGAACCCGGCGGCCGCCAGTCGGGGCAGGGCCTTCAGAGTGGCCCGTGAACGAATCCCGGGATGGGCTCCGCCGTATGCCATCTGCAGATACTGCACGACGAATTCTATGTCGCGGATCGAGCCCTCACCCAGCTTGACCTCTCCCCAGTGGCGACCCTGTCGGCGCAGGTCACTTTCCGTACGCTGTTTCATGGAATGAACGCTGGCGCGGACCCGGTCGGGGCTGCTGCCGAAGATGTGCGGTTCGGCGCGCCGCAGCAGTTCCTCACCCAGGGCGGAGTCCCCGGCGATGGGAAAAGCCTTGAGCAACGCCTGCTTTTCCCAGAGCAGGGCGTGATGGCTCAGATAGCTGAGGTACCCCTCGACCGTGGATACCAGGGGGCCTTCGTTCCCCCAGGGCCGCAGGCGCATATCGACGCGGTAGAGGAATCCCTCGGAGGTCGACGCGGAAAGGGCATCGATGAGTCGTTCCGCCAGGCGGATCGTCTTTTCATGGCTGACTGGGGCAACGAAGAGAAGGTCAATATCGGAGCTGTAATTCAATTCTTCCCCGCCGAGTTTGCCCAATGCGATCACCGCCATCTTGGGGACCTGGGAGGGCCTTGTCCGTGCTCTTTGTCTGCTACCGGAGGCAATCAGCGTCATGCAGGCGCGGACCATTGCTACGGCCAGGTTTGAAAGCTGACCGGTGGTTGTCGGCAGATCGAAGTAATCGAGCAGGTCACAGGTACCGATGCGCAGAAGCTGAGAACGCTGGTAACGCCGCAGGGCATCGAGGTGCTCGACCAAAGGCATGCCCGGAGTCGGGTCGGACATCGCTTCTGTGTAAAACTGTTCCATCGTCTTAGGCTGCATCAGCTGCTTCCGGCGCACAAGCAAATTGAAATATTCCGGGTTGCGAAGCAGGATTTCGGTGAGGAACTGGCTGGCAGCAAAGACGGTTATGAGGATTTCGACAGCTCGAGGGTTGCGGCCCAAATAGGGAAACAGTGCATTCGGGTCTGCAGCCGTCGCGAAATGCTCAAAATTGACGAGGGCACGGTCGGGGTCGGCGCACGGGCCCAGCGCCGCCAGGATATGCGGTTGAACTCGGGAAAAGGACCTCCTCGCCTGGGGAAGTTGGGCCATGCGCTCCAGGCATCGGGCGGCCAAACGATGATCGGAGGGGGGCGATGCAACAAGCATAGTCCATATCGGAAATTAAAATACTATTGGAAGGCAATGATGTAAACAAAAAAGACGGGGCCCGGCCGCAAGCCGGGCCCCGCTGTTGAGCCGTTTGGAGACAGGGAGCAGGACCGGTCATCTCCCCGTGACGTTTCTAAATGTCGAAATAAAGCATGAACTCGTGCGGATGCGGCCGCAGTCTCACGGCATCCACTTCATGCACGCGTTTGTATTCCAGCCACGTATCGATGACATCCTGGGTGAACACGTCTCCCTTGAGAAGGAAGTCATGGTCTTTCTCCAGGCAATTGAGCGCCTCGTCCAGAGAACCCGGGGTGGAGGGAACCTGGGCCAGCTCTTCGGGCGACAGCCCGTAGATATCCTTGTCCAGAGGCTCACCCGGATCGATGCGGTTCTGGATTCCGTCCAGTGCTGCCATGAGCAGTGCGCTGAAAGCCAGATAACCATTGCAAGAGGGGTCGGGGAAGCGGATTTCCAGCCGCTTGGCCTTTGGCGATGCGGAGTACATGGGGATACGAACGGCAGCGCTGCGGTTCCGGCTGGAATAAGCCAGGTTGACCGGCGCTTCGTAGCCCGGAACAAGCCGCTTGTAGGAATTGGTCGTCGGGCTGGTGAAGGCACAGAGCGCCTTGGCGTGCTTGAGCACTCCGCCGATCGCGTACAGCGCCATCTGGCTCAAGCCCGCGTAGCGGTCGCCGGCAAACAGGGGCTTTCCTTTCTTCCAGATGCTCAGGTGGACGTGCATGCCGGAGCCGTTGTCGCCGAACAGGGGTTTCGGCATCAGGGTGACCGTTCTGCCATTGCGCCGGGCTACATTCTTGAGGATATATTTGAACCACATCAGCTGGTCGCCCATCTTGACGAGCGGCTCGAATTTCATGTCGATCTCGGCCTGTCCGGCTGTGGCCACCTCGTGATGCTGAGCTTCGATGGTGATTCCGACCTGCTGCAGCACCATCACCATCTCCGTGCGCAGATCCTGGAAGCTGTCCGTGGGCGGGACCGGGAAGTAGCCTTCTTTGTACCGCGGTTTGTAGCCGAGATTGGGCTTTTCGTCCCGGCCGGAATTCCAGATGCCTTCCACGGAGTCCACGAAGTAATAGCTTGAGTTGGGAGTCGAATCAAAGCGGATGTCATCGAAAATAAAGAATTCGGCTTCGGGTCCGAGATACGCGGTATCACCGATACCGGTTGACTGCAGATAGGCTTCGGCCTTTTGTGCGATGTGACGGGGGTCCCGGGAATATTTTTGTTTTGTGATCGGGTCCACGATGTTGCAGATCAGGCTCAGGGTGGCCTCCTTGGTGAAAGGATCCATGACTGCCGTGGCGGCATCGGGGATAATCAGCATGTCGCTGGCGTGAATGGGCTGCCAGCCGCGGATACTCGAGCCGTCAAAGCCGAATCCGTCTTCAAAGGACTTCTCGTCCAATTCGCTCACGGGAACAGAAAAATGTTGCCAGATCCCCGGGAAGTCCAAAAACTTGAAATCCACCATCTTGGTGCCCTGCTTTTTCGCATAGGCCAATACTTCTTTTGGGGTCATTCGTATTCCTCCTTCTGTCAGTTGTAATATGAGGCTAAAAATTTAGTTTTACAGGAGCAAATCCTTTGCCAACCCGAAAACGGTGAAAACCAGAGCATCCATTTCGTTGTTTCCATGCCGTATCGATCCGCACGCCATTATCCTTGACAGGGCAATATTTCGTTTCGTATTCGGCCCTTGAATGCGGAGAAGCGGATTCCGGAAATGATGAGCCGTAAAGGATGGAACGAAGTATTCGCACCAAACAGGCCTCGCCCACAACAGCACAAAATTGTATAATCAAAAATCCACGATACCATTTTGGCTCAATTCCGGATCACGAGGATCGGCATCCGGAAGAGAGCCCCGTCTTTCCAGACCCAGCAGCTCGCTGTGCGGTTTGAGTGACACGGCGATCTCTGTTCGAGCGATATCTAAAGGAACGCAAAGCGTTTTGTTCGCTGATCCTATTTTGCCCCGTTGACACTTTCGAGCGATTCGTTCTCTACGAGCTGCCAGATCCCGCAGGGACAGGCGCCCACGCAGAAACCACATCCGATGCAGAGATTGGGATCCACCACATATTCATACGCTCCGCCGGACAGGTCGTTTCGCGAAATGGCATTCTGGGGGCAGATCGTCACGCAGACCGAGCAGTCCCGGCAGGAGCCGCAGGAAGCGCACTCGCCGGCGCAGTCGTCCACGTCGCCGAAACCCTTCACCCGCGGGTCGTAGTATTCCAGTTTGACCCGGGACGTCGGGATCGGTGGCAATGTGTCTAAAGCCACTTCCCGGCCTTTCAGAAGGGCGTCGATAACCTCGGCCGCCGTGCGACCCGCGCCGATGGCCTCCGTGAGAAGTCCCAGCTTTACCGTGTCACCTACGGCGAAGACCTTGGGGTCGCTTGTCTGGAAACGGTCGTTGACGACGATGAATCCCCTCTCCGTGGCAATCCCCGCGGGCAGGAAGCCAAGGTCGGGCTGATCCCCGATGGCCACGATCACCGTGTCGGCGGGCAGGAGATCTCCCCTCGAGAGCTCAACCCCTTCCGGCGTAATCGCTCTTGTCGCAACGGGCCAGAGGAACTTGGCGCCTGCCGCCTCGGCGTGCTGGCGCTCCTTTCCGAAGGATGCCGGCTCCTGGATGTCAATGAGCGTTATGTCCGTGGCGCCCAGCCGCGCTGACTCCGCCGCCGCGTCGCAACCGACGTTGCCTGCTCCGATCACGACAACGCGCTTTCCAACTCGCACAAGGTTCGACTTGCTGGCCCGAAGGAACTCGAGGGCGGAGTAAGCCCTTTCGATCCCGGGGATCGGGAGCATGCGCGGCTTCTGGGCCCCTGTGGCAATTACGACGAAGTCGTTCTCGTCGCGAAGTTTCGAGAATTCCTTGCTGGTCATATCGCGTTTCAGATGGATCGTCGGGATCAGCCCTTTGATCCGCTCGATCTCATGATGGACGATGTCGTCGGGGATGCGCAGGCTCGGGATGGTGCTTGCGATTTTGCCTCCCAGCGCCTCGCCGCGATCGAAGACAATGGGCTGATGACCCTTGAGGTAGAGCTGCCAGGCAATCGAGAGGCCTGCCGGTCCAGCGCCTACAATGGCAACTTTGAAGCCCGTCGATTCTGCCGGCTTCGGGGGCTTCGCCTTGAGGCTCGCCTTGCCCAGGACGGTGATGTCCACCGGTTTCATCCCAACGATCTGTCGCGTGCAGTTCTGCATGCAGACATTCGGGCAGAGGTATCCGCAAACAGTTGCCGGAAAGGGAGTATAGGCAAGGGCAATGTCGACGGACTCGTCTACAAGGCCTTTGCGGATCATCTCCCATCGCTTCTGGACGGGGATGCCCGTCGGGCAGTTGGCCTGGCAGGGTGGGAGAAATTTAAGGTTCTCCCAGACGGGCACATAGCGGCGAAGAATGCCGTTCGTGATAAGCGGGATGGGGCTGCGGTCCAGGTCGGTCAGATCGCCGATGAGTCCTCCCTTTCCAAGCTCTGCATCCCAGACGAACCGGCGGAAGTCGGCCATCTTGCGTACGGCTTTTGCTCCCTTTTCGCCGGGCTTTCTCGCTGCAAGAATCTTCCAGGCTGAACGATCCTCTGTCAGGGTCTTGAGGAGCTCCGATCGATGGAGCGCGTGGAGGAACTCCTTCATATTCGAGGTAAGCCAATTCCATTCTTCGTCCGTGAGATCGACCATCTTGGCATCTTCTTCACTGTACCCCTTGTAAGGTCCTCGGAAGAAGATCTTGCCGCCTACCATGCCAACGCAGGGGCGGTGACCGAGGACGTTGTCGGCATGAAGGGGCTCGTGACCGCATACGACGGCAATACCTCCCGCCATAAACTCGGCGAAGGAGTCGCCTGCACCCCCCAGGACCCAGAGCTGTGGCGCTGCAAAGCGGGGATTGTGCTTGGTCATCGTCATGCCGCGGGCGCCGATGTCGCCTGCCACAAAGATCCGTCCCTGGGCCATGGCATTTCCGCAGCCGTTGGTGGCATGCCCATGCACGACGATATCCGCACCGGCGTTGAGCCAGCCAACATCATCCGAACAGGGGCCTTCGATCTCGATCGCCGTGCTGGGGAACCCCATGGAGCCGACCCTTTGCCCCGGGGCGCCGGTGATTCTCACAAAGATCCGGTCGCTTCCTGTTTTCCAAAGCCTCCCGCCGATGCCATGCTGGCCGAAGGCCTTCACCTCGATGACCCGATGTCCCGACTCGACGGCCTTCTGGATGCGCTCCTCGAGGACGCGTGAATCAACGCGCTGGCCTTTCTCCATCCCCGCAATCACGATGGAAGGCTGCCGGTCGTTGAATCTTCCCTTGGTGGGTTGCTTCGTTTTCAACGCTTCTCTCTCCGTTTACACGACGTATTGGATCTGCAGGCGCTCCGCCGCCGACTTGTCGGCGATGCCGAGGGCATCGGACATCCCGATGGGCAGCGACGTCGAGCGGCCCAGAGGAGCAACGACCTTCTTGAGCTCCGTATCAAAGCTCAGGTACATGTCCACGAGTCTCTCGGCGACTTTTTCCGGGTCCAGCCTTCGGTAGAGCCGCGGATCCTGGGAGGTGATCCCCTTGGGGCAAAGTCCGATGTTACAGACATTGCAGCGGTCGGTCTCCGATCCAAGACAGCCGGCCGCGGCCTGCATGGCGTACTTGCCGATCTGGACGCCGCTGGCTCCCAGCATGATGAGGGCGGCGGCGTTGGCGGCCAGGTTGCCGTTTTTGCCGATGCCCCCGCCGGCAAAGAGGGGCACTTCGTTCTGTTTTCCGATTTTCACCAGGTTCAGGTAGGCATCGCGGATGTTGCTGGCGATGGGGTACCCCATGTGGTCCATGGAGACGTTGTACGCCGCTCCGGTGCCTCCGTCTTCTCCGTCGATGGCCAGTCCACCCGCGTAAGGGTTTCGCGTCAGGTTGTTGAGAACGGCGTTGGTCGTGCTCGTGGCGGAGATTTTCGGATAGACGGGCACCCGGAAACCCCAGGCCATGTACATGGACTGGATCATCTTGGCCACGGACTCTTCGATGGAGTATTTCGTCTGGTGCGTGGGCGGGCTCGGGAGGCTCACGCCGGCGGGCACACCGCGAACCCGGGCGATGAGGCTGTTCACCTTGTACCACATGAGAAGGCCGCCGTCGCCGGGCTTGGCTCCCTGGCCGTATTTGATCTCCACAGCGCAGGGGTCTTCCTTCATCTCCGGCAGAGCATGGATGATCTCGTCCCAGCCGAAGTAGCCGCTGGCGATCTGGAGGATGACATACTTGAGGAAACGCGAACGCAAGAGCCTCGGAGGACAGCCACCCTCGCCGGTGCACATCCGAACGGGCATGCCCAGCTCCTCGTTGAGGTAGGCGATGCCCATCTGCAGTCCCTCCCACATGGTGGGCGAAAGGGCCCCGAAGGACATGCTGCCGATCAGAAGGGGATAGATCTCCCGCACGGGCGGGATCCATCCGTTTTCCCGTGAGAACAGCAGGGCCTCCTCGGCGGGCAGGATGCGGCCCAGGAGGGTGCGCAGCTCGAACTCATGGCGGCCTGCGTCAAGGGCGGGGTCGGTGAGCATGGAGATACGCACGAACTTGATCTGATCGAGCAGGCTTCCCGGGCTGTTGCGACGCCCGCCGCGGCGGCGAGGCACGCCGCCCGTGTTGATGTGGAATCTCTGTTTGTCGATCTCATCATTGTGAACGGGGATAATCGCCTCGTTGGGGCAGACGAGATTGCACATGGCACAGCCGATACAGGCATAGGCGGCGTCGGTGCGCTGATCAATCCCGTGATAGACGGTGAAGGCCGTTGCCGGCGTTTCCTTGATCCCGAGGGAAACGTTGACGGCCCGCTTGCGGTGAACGCCCAGTTCGATAGCCTGCACGGGGCAGACGGCCGTGCAGCGGCCGCAGAGGGTGCATTTTTCCTTGCTCCACAGGATCCGCCAGTGCAGGTCCTTGGTGCTCAGCGTGGATGGGTGAAGGTTTCCCATTGATTCCATTTCTTGACCTCCGCACGATCGGGGCCCACGTAGACCACGTCGTACTTCATGGGCTGAAAATCCTGGCTCTTGTCGCGGTCGGGGATGACGTAGTCGAGACCGCACATCTCCGAGGAGATGGCGTAGAGTCCGGGTTTGCCGCCGACGATGCCGGGGCGGAGCTTTTTGCTGTCCTGGACGACAAACATCGTCTTGTCGGGCAAAAAGCCCATGACACAGTTCGGCCCATCGATGATGAGCGGCCGGCAGGTGTGCTTCAGCAGCCGCAGCCACTTCCCATCGGGGTGCCGGTCGAGCTCTTCATCCTTCAGGGGGGTGATGATGTGCTTGTAGGCCTCGAGGCCCATGCCGAGCTTGTAGTGCGTGTAGTGCATAATGTGGGTGAACACTTCCGAGTCGGACTGGTAGCCGATGTAGCCCGGGCAGTTGCGGGATGAGAGGAATTCGCGGATCGGGACGAAAGCCGTGTTCTCGCCGTTGGTCATGGTGGCCACCCCCTGGATGAAGAAAGGGTGACAGGCATAGAGCGTAATGGCGTAATTGGTATTCTGTCGGCCCTGGGCCAGCATGCTCCGGGCCAGGATGCGGTGCTTGTCGAGACCGAGGTAGTCGGCCACTTCCATGGGATCGCCGATTTCCTTGAGCATGATCACGTCGGGCCAGAAGCTGAAGATCATCATGGAACCGCCGTCCTCGATGCCCATCTGCCTCAGCTGCAGTCGAGTGATCATGAAACGCAGGGATCGCTCCTCCCGGCTGAGATCCATCCATTCAGCCGGGTATTCATACACGGCGAACAGGTAGGCATCGCGTCGGGGAGTTCCCGTCGGAGGGCTCATCGACGGACGGATGACGACCTCGTGCTTAGCGACGAACCCCCGGGTGGTCATGTACTCGTTGAGTTTCTTCAGGCCTTCCTTTGTGAAGATGCCGGAGAGGATCGGGCAATGCTTGTAACCGGCGAACTCCCCTCCCAGATCAGTCAGGTAGAGTCCCACGCCGGAGCCGTCGTGGCCCTCCTTCATAACGTTGAGCGCCTCGAGGGCGATCATGGGGGAAAGCGGATCCCGGCTCGTGATGGAAAAAAGACGGCACATGTTTCACATCCCTCTATGATGGTTGATGGTTTGGTCGCGCTTGGAGCTTCGAAATCCGTGCCATGGAGGGGCGGTATTCGGGTCGTTGCAGCCCTTCACCTGCTGCGGCATAAGGGCACGATTTTCATTGCATTACCGGAATCGACGCCGTTGTGAGATTCCGGGAGATTTTTGGGCGCAGTCATTGTTGAAACAATTTTGTGCTTCGACATTTCCGCTGGACAAAATTGTAACTTTGTCTGTCCCCGCCTCAAGCCGCTAACTGTTCATTCGGAAACGGCGAGGGTCGATCCCGTATTTATGGATCTTGTAGTGGATCACCCTCTTGGACGTACCCAGCAGTTTGGCCGCCTGGCTTTGATTTCCCTGCGTGCTTACCAGGGCATCGATGATCAGCGCCCGTTCGTAAGCGTTCATAATGCTGGCAAGGGAAGACACGGTCTGGCTTTCCATTTTGTTCACTTTCATTGCTTCACTGTCCCCCTGATCATTGTCTCATGATTTGCCGCTGCGATAGGATATCACAATAAGTGTGCCATGGTTCGGGAGGGGACGATTCGCGGGGTTGAAGCGGCGGACCGGGAAGGGCTAATAAGCTGAAATAATAAGATTTATTCAGGGACTGATGGCTGTCTCAGGCAGAGATACGAAACGGGGATGGTCGCTTCAATGCGAGAAATGAGGAGAATAATAGTACATTATTGTTTCAATTCAAGGCGCCCGCAGGCTCGCGTCAGGCGAGCCGTTTGGCCTTGAACCGCTGGGGCTCGATGGCGTACTTCGTGATTTTGTACTGAATGATCCGCTTCGTCGTTCCAAGAAATTTTGCCGCCTTGCTCTGGTTGCCGCGGGCGTCCTTCAGGGCATCGATGATCAGGGATCGCTCGTAAGCTCCGACGAGCGTCTCGAGCTTGCCGCGCTCCTTCTTGGCTGCCTCACTGGATTTCATCTGAAGGGAAGGCGGCAGATGATGGCTCTCGACAGAGTCCCCCTGGGCAAGGATGACAGCCCGCTCGATGCAGTTCTCCAATTCGCGGACATTGCCCGGCCAGTGGTACGCCAGGAGCATATCCAGGGCAGGAGTGGAGATCCGCTTCACTCGCTTCCCGAGGATCTTGGCATATTTCAGGATGAAGTGGTCCGCCAGGAGAATAATGTCGCTGCCCCTCTCGCGAAGCGTCGGCACGTAGATGGGGAAAACGTTGAGTCGGTAAAACAAATCCGCCCGGAAACGGCCTTCGGCCACATCCTGCTCCAGGTTGCGGTTGGTTGCCGCGATGACTCGGACATTGACCGTGATGGTCCGCGACGATCCGACGGGCTGGAGTTGTTTTTCCTGTAAGACGCGCAGGACCTTGGCCTGCGCCGTCTGGGAGAGCTCCCCGATTTCGTCGAGGAAGATCGTCCCGCCGTGGGCCTCCTCGAAGAGGCCGCGGCGCCGCTGGATGGCCCCGGTGAAGGCGCCCTTCTCGTGGCCAAACAGCTCGCTTTCGACGAGCGTGTCAGGCATGGCGGCGCAGTTGACCTGGACAAAGGGGCCATTTTTGCGGGGACTGTTGTCGTGAATGGCCCTGGCGACGAGTTCCTTTCCCGTTCCCGTTTCCCCGTTGATCAGGACCGTCGTGCTGGAGTCAGCAACCTGGGACACCATGTTGAGCACATCCAGCATAGGCTTCGAATTTCCGATGATATCCGTCGATACGGCTTTCGTATGGCTGAGCATCTTGCGCAGCCGCCGGTTTTCCTCCTCGAGTCCCAGCCCGTGGACAGCCTTGGCGATGAGATCTGCCACGGCGGAAAGAATGGCGACCTCTTCTTCGAGATTGGTGACTTTATGGGTGAGTTTGTCGGCCGACAATACCCCGGTAACCTTCCCATCGTAGATGATGGGCACGCAGAGAAATGCAAGCTGGGAACGGTCGAGATGCTTCCGGGCGCCAGTGCGGTCGAGGAAGAGATTCTCCTTGCCCAGGTTCGCGATGGCCATGGGCCTTCCCGTCTGGGCGACCTTGCCGGTGATTCCCTCGCCGGGCTTGTAGCTGATGTCGAGACCCTCGATGTCCACTCCCCTCGCAACTTCCAGCCAGGTCTCACCGGTCTTCTGGTCGAGGATGGAGATCATCCCGCGTTCCATTCCCAGGCGTTTGCTCATCTCGGTCATGATCTTTTCGAGCTGATCGCGCAGCTCAACCGACTGAGTCAGGATCTTTGCGATGGTATGAAGAGTGGCAAGTTCTTCGTAGTTGAAGCGGCTCATGTCCTGTCCTGTTAAGGAGTTAAAGAATTCTTTATTACAGGATTGTTCCTATACAGAGAAAGAGCACAATAATCAAGAGGTCTTCGCATTTGTAGACAATAATGTCACGGCAGCTGCTTTGCAGCCGGATCCAGGCGTCCGGCATCAGGCTTCAGGACACACTCATTTTTCCTCTCTTTTTAAAGCCCGCAGCCGGAAGCCCGAATCCCGATTCCCTTGTCCACAGGGAGTTAGAGATGCCGGGAACATTTCCGGGCCCTTCTTGGTCTAATTCAATAGAAGTCCCAAACCCAAAGGAGGTCCCCATGAAACCGGCGATTCGACTTTTCCTGCTTTTCTTGCTGATCGTTTCGATGTTTCCCACAGGCGCGGCCCATGCCCGCCCGGAAATATCGGACGACCGGACCCTGTCTCCCTATTTCTTTGTGAAGAGCGACGATTCCGCCCTGGATCGGCTTCCCCTGAAATCCACCTCGGCGTCGGTGAGGATTTCCGGGGTGATCGCCGATGTCCTGGTCACGCAGCTCTATAGGAATGAAGGGAAGAAGCCCATCGAGGCAATCTATGTCTTCCCCGCCTCGACCCGAGCGGCGGTCTATGGGATGAAGATGACCGTCGGCCAGCGCGTCATCGAGGCGAAGATCAAGAAGCGCGACGAGGCCCGGCGGGACTACGAGCAGGCTCGCGACCAGGGCAAGAGCGCCTCTCTGCTGGAGCAGCAGCGGCCCAACGTCTTTCAGATGAACGTGGCCAACATCATGCCGGGCGATGAAATCCGGGTAGAAATGAAATATACGGAGTTGATCGTCCCGTCCGCTCGCGTTTACGAATTCGTCTATCCAACCGTCGTCGGACCGCGCTACGCCAGCCAGAAGGTGGAGACGGCGACTGCCTCAGAGCACTGGGTGGGAAACCCTTACCTGCGTCAGGGCGAGCCCCCGACCTACTCGTTTGACCTCACGGTGGAGATCGCCGCAGGGCTGCCCATACGAGAGCTGGCTTGCACCTCCCACAAAGTGAGGACCAACTGGAGCAGCCCCTCTATTGCGAAAGTGGCCCTCGATCCTGCGGAGACCTCCGGCGGCAAACGCGATTACGTCCTGCGCTATCGTCTCGATGGGGACCGGATACAGTCGGGGTTGCTGCTCTTTGAGGGGAAGAAGGAAAACTTCTTTCTGCTCATGACGCAGCCCCCGAGAAGGATCGTGAAAGCGGACATCCCCGGCCGCGAGTACATCTTCATCGTCGACGTGTCGGGCTCCATGTACGGTTTTCCGCTGGAGATCTCCAAGAAGCTTATGGCCGACCTGCTCGGGAACCTCAGACCCACAGACCGGTTCA
>DATJPI010000051.1:0-9088 GCA_035506495.1 Syntrophales bacterium | reverse complement strand
TTCGAAGGGGCATTTTTCTGAGCTATCCGCATGGAATGGCTCATCTTCATAGAGTATGGACGCCCACTAACCCGACCAGTTTGATTGCAAACAGGATCGACGTGACGATAAGTACGCCCCACACCGCGCGAAAAACCCACTTGTCCAATGCCTTTTTTGCTTGCTGCGTCATTATTGCACCTCCATGTCTGCAAAACGGGTTTGCAGATGAGTTACTCCGAAAAGAAAAGGTAACGGCCACTGCATTCTTGCAGTTCTTCAAATCCAACTTCCTGACCGTCCAAGGATCCATAGCGACTCAAAGAGATTTCTATTTCTTTTAAATGAAATTTTCCTTGAGGGGGTCACCCCGACTCTGTCCAGATTCGTTGTGGAGATACTCATAGTGGAATCTCGTAATAGCTTGGAATTGCGAAACACCGGATTCATTTTTTTTCACCCGCTGCTCTCTTTTCATGCTGAAGTCTTGCGGCGAAAAAGCATGTCCATTTTTCTCATGTTGCCGTCCATCAGCGTTCTGTAATCCTCGAAGCCCTTCTGATACATGGCAAGCACGTTCTTTACGGCCTTCTTCAGTTCAGGATTACAGGGTATACGGTCAATGCAGAGCGTGCCTTGTGTTTCCATCAGCTCCTGCAGAATGCTGATGTTCTTACACGTCCTGTCGTAAAAGGTTCTGTTGAAATCGAGCATTTGATTGACTATTTGATTACGATGCATCCGTTGATCCTCCTTATCAATATAGGCTGGCCTGCGTTGCGGCAGACCGTGCGGTCAGAGTTGGTGGACGTATGTCCCCGGGGCGTCCCCCCACATGCGTAACCCTTTTTCCGGGGCACCCATTGCCGGCGGCTCGCCCTGACCGGATGAATGGTCCGCCAGCCACTTCTGCCAGGGCAGCCACCAGGAACCAGCGAACCGTGGCGCCTCTTCCAGCCACTGGTCGGGATCCAGGTAGGGGTCCTCGCTTCGGCGGGTCAGCATCTGGTAGGTGCGCCGGGAATTCAGGGGTTCGCTGACGATGCCGGCATTGTGTCCGCCGCTGGTGAGCAGAAACGTGACCGTCGGGGCGCCGGACATCAGGTGAAACTTGTAGACGGAGCGCCAAGGAGCCACATGGTCTTTGACGGTGCCCACCAGAAATGCCGGGACATGGATGTCGTGGATAGCGATGTTGCGGCCGTCGACCTTGTAGCGGCCCTCGAAGAGATCGTTGTCCAGGAACAGGCGGCGGAGGTACTTGCTGTGCATCCGGTAGGGCATGCGGGTCGCATCGGCATTCCAGGCCATGAGATCATTCATCGGTGTGCGGCAGCCCAGCAGATAATTCTGAATCAGCGGCGACCAGAACAGGTCTCTGGCCCGCAGAAGCTGAAAGGCCGCGGCCATGTCTTTCGTATCCAGATACCCCTTGTCGAACATGATATCCGTAAGGTAGTTGACCTGGTTTTCATCGATGAACAGGGTCAGCTCGCCGGCTTCCGTGAAGTCGGTCTGAGCAGCCAACAGCGACAGGCTTTTGATCCGGTCGTCCCCGTCCCGGCCCATGGTGGCTGCGACGATGGCCAACATGGTTCCGCCCAGGCAGTAGCCCGCCGTGTGGATTTTCCTGTCCGGCACGATGGTGGAAACGGCGTTGATGGCGGCCAGGACGCCGTCAAAATGGTAATCGGCCATGGATAAATTGCGGTCTTCCGCCGTGGGGTTGCGCCAGGAGATGATAAATACCGTGTGCCCGCTGTCCACGAGGTATTTGACCAGGGAATTGTGGGGGGAAAGGTCCAGAATGTAATACTTCATGATCCAGGCCGGGACGATGAGCACCGGTTCTTCATAGACCTTTTTCGTTGTCGGGCTGTACTGGATGAGCTCAAAGAGATGGTTGCGGAATACGACCTTGCCCGGTGTGACGGCGACCTTTTCGCCGGGGCGGAAGTTCTCCGTTCCAACAGCCAGCTCATGATTGCGGCGGCGCTGCAGGTCTTCCATCAAGTTGGCCCAGCCCCGGAGAAGGTTCTGTCCGCCCTGCTCCTGCGTCACCTTGTTCACAACGGGGTTCGTGCCGATGAAATTCGCCGGGGAGATAAGATCCAGGAGATGCTTTGCCATGAAGGAGACCACATTCTGGTGATGACGGGATACGCCAGGGACCCCCATCGTGGCATTTTGCCACCACTGCTCATGGAGGAGAAAAGCCTGATATGTGAAGAGGTAGGGGGGCTGCTGCCAGGCGTCCGCTTGGAAGCGCTCGTCGACGGCAATTGGATTCTCCGGCTTGACGTCCTTACTGAGAGAGGTTCGGAATACAGAGGCCCAGTAGCCGGCGGTTTTTTTAACGAAGTCCTCCAACATCCTGCATTGGGTCCCCGGTGAACAGGCGAGATTCAGTGACCAGTCGCCCCAGGCCAGCAGGATGGTCACGGGTGACAGGTTCAGGGTGAACTTGGCCTGACGGGCGTGTATGAAGCTATCCACGCTGGCGTATGATGAATCGTTGGTGGCTTGCATTGAACTTCCTCCTGTCATAATGAACGGCTCGTTCGGCCTCTTGATCCTTGCTGCCTTACATGGTTATCTTGGCAATCTGGTGACTGCAGGACGATGAGGAGAAGGGCGCCGGGTGTACGGCATCCTTTCCTGCTTTTTCCGTCTCGTTATTTGCCTTTAGCGATGACTGGATACAGCCTTTCCTTTAGCATTCATTTTCCCCCTCTGCGAAAATGATAATTCCCGTACAGCCACCGTTTGAACGCGCCCGGCCTCGTTTTCTTGAATTGCATCCCAGCAGGCTTCCGCGACCCTCAGGATCATGGCATCCGTGAGAGTGACGAACCCCATGATGTGATCCCGGCAAAGGCTGATCACGGGGCCGAACGCCAGGGCAAAGTGCATGGAAATCGGCAGGTCCTTCAGTACCCCGCCGGCGATCCCTTCATGGAAAAACATCCGGAAGAAATCGAAATCCCCTGCCGTCCCGAGAAGTCTTTTCCTTGCATTGACGCCGTACGGAGAACTCAGAAACTGATCCAAAAAGAGGCATGGAATCGGGTTTCTGATAAGGTATTTCAGGACCACGGTGCAGAGATAAAGAAAACGCTCCCTGAGAGGCAGAGACGTCGGATAGTTTGGCTGCACGGCGTCCATCATTTCATTTTCCACGTCTCGATAGACAGCTGATATCAATGCTTTTTTGTTTTCGAAATAGATGTAGATCGTGCCCGTTCCGACACCCGCCATATCTGCGATCATGGACATCGGCGCGCCATGGAAGCCATGCACCGCAATGAGTTTCAGGGCTGCATGAACAATTGCTGAGCGCTTTTCATGGTTTTTCACAATCCATCCTCCTGGCAATGTTCCGAGGGCGTAGGGCCGTGAGTTCTGAACACGACCAGCCTGGGGAGTTACAGAGCGTAATTGCTAAAACCAGGGTATTCCAAGCAAAACACTTCATGAGAAAACCTTCTTCTGAATGATTTACATCTGGATCCCTATTGGGACTTTTTCCGCTGTTTGCTCCGGCGGAGTGAGTCCGCAGATCGAAGAAGAACCGGTGTTTCATGAAAGTAGCGCGTGAACATTGCCACGGTCGTTATCGCGATGAATACACATATCGCGAACCATGCGAGCAAATACGTCATATCGTGAACCCTCCTGCACCGTGATCGGAGACATCATGTGTCTAAAGTCCGTGATCCTTTTCTTCAAGCTAATCCAGATCAGGACCCGGAAATTCGACAAAATATTCACATTTAGCAATCCCATTCTTGAAGAGGGAGAAAAAGTGTGCAGAGCCTAGAAGCTTTTCAAGTTCCGGGTACTTGCCCGAATCAAGATCATTAGAATCGATTCGTCGTCCGTCGACGGAAACATCGTATCCCATTCGCTCCAGTTTGGAGCAGAAGGAACTCAGAATATGGTTTGAACCGTTTCCGTTTTGTGAAGCTTCAATCAACTGACTGAACAATTTGCTTAATTTTTTCATGGCTACCTCTAATTGCTTTCAAGAATTAATATTGAGTTTGCTCTCGCATTTCTTTTCTGTTTGTCATAATTTATGCCAGACAACTATTTTCGAAATAACTAACCGTATTTACATGGTTTTCACATTATTGGTCGCCATAGAAGTGAGGTTTTCATATGCACACATTATGCATTTAAGTACTTTCGGTTTGTCTTTTTCGTCTTGTATGTTATAAAGGACTCATGAAACCTCAATTTCGCGAGCCATTGCGGACCAACGAGATTATTGGTCATCTGCTGTTGAAAATTGCCCACGAGCAATCCATGGAAACGCTTGCCGAAAAGATCGTCAGCATTGACAAGCGGCTCAGCGACTGCTTCCAGATCTGGCTTTTGGAGAAAGGCGACCGGTGTCCAGCCTGTCCTTTCCGAAACCGCTGCCCGGACCAACAACGCTGTCTGCATTTAGTGTCCGCCGCAGGCTGGTCCTTAGCAGGCCAGGTAAGCAGTGTCGGCTTTGGCTCTAATGAGCGTTGCCTTCCAATAGGGGAAGGCTTGATCGGTCAGGCAGCACGGACATCGGAGACCCATCTTCTCAAAGTCGACCCCGTGTCCGGCTGGACGGCACTCCCGGGCATAGATTGGCTCGAGAAAGAGCAGATTCGAGCCGTCTGCGCTGCGCCTATCGTGTTCAAGGAAGAAGTGCTGGGAGTTGTCGCGGGCTTTTCGCGTCGGGGTTATTTTAAAGGGGCGTCCCTCTGGGCGAAGGTCATCGGAGAACATATCGGCGCGGCCGTGGCCAATGCTCGGGCTTTCAGCGAGATTCAGCGTCTCAAGTCTCTGCTTGAAGTCCAGAACACCTACCTTCAAGAAGAGATGATCGAAGCCAAAGCGTTCGGCAGCCTGATTGGAAAGAGCGCTGCCCTGCGCCACATCGTCAGCCAGATTGAGCTGGTAGCCCCAACGGAGGCATCGGTGTTAATCCTGGGAGAAACCGGCACCGGCAAGGAACTGGTGGCCCATGAAATCCACCGCCACAGTCCGCGAAGCGGCGCAACGATGGTTCGAGTCAACTGCGCGGGCATTCCGCGGGAACTTTTCGAAAGCGAGTTCTTCGGTCATGTGCGAGGCGCTTTCACCGGGGCGATCAAAGAACGGGTAGGTCGCTTTGAAGCTGCCGAAAACGGCACCCTGTTTCTGGATGAAGTCGGCGACCTGCCTCTCGACATGCAGGGCAAGCTCCTGCGGGTGCTGCAGGAAAAGCGCTATGAGCGGGTGGGGGAAACCCGGACGCGCTACGCCAATGTGCGCATTATCGGAGCCACCAATCGGGATTTGAAAAAAGCGGCAGCCGAGGGGCTGTTTCGCGAGGATCTGTACTACCGGATCAATGTCTTTCCGATCCACGTTCCTCCCCTGCGGGAACGCAGAGACGACATCCCCCTGCTGGCGAGCCACTTCGTCGACCTGTCGGTGAGAGAAATCAAATGCCCGAAACCCCGTCTGACCCGGGCAGCGGTCGCCAAGCTTCAGGAATATGACTGGCCCGGAAACGTTCGGGAGCTGCGCAGCGTGGTGGAGCGCGCCGTTATCCTGGCCCGCGGGGGTGCGCTGGATTTTGATGTTCCGACATCGCCCCTTTCGCCATCAGGTTCCAGAGGCATCATCAGCACCACAGAAGCTGAAGCTATGCCGGAAGTCCTCACCCAGGCTGAACTCGACCGGCGTGAACGGGAGAATTTGCTCGCAATACTCAGAAAGACGGATTGGAAGATTAAGGGACCCAACGGAGCTGCCGAACTGCTAGGCGTGAAGTCCACCACTTTGTATTCCCGCCTGAGAAGAATGGGGATTCGCCCGACCCCAAGCGGGGAGAGAACGTAAAGCTCTTCGTCGTTCTCAAAGAAGGCGAGACGGCAACGCAGGAGGAACTCATCGAGTACGCCGAGGCGAAGCTTGCCGCCTACAAGCTGCCGTCGGAGATCGAGTTCCGCAAGGAGCTTCCCAAGAGCACCGTGGGCAGGGTTCTGCGCAAGGAGCTCAAGGCTGAGGAGATGGCCAAACGAAAAAAGGGATAGGCGCTGATCGAGCTCTCATCTGTGACCGCAAAAGAAGGGGAGGATAACGGGATTCCGTTGTTCTCCCCTTTCCAGTATCAATCAAGTCATTCCATGCACTCCGATAAGACCATCAACACGGCCTTGAAGGGGTGAATTGATCTTGCAGTATTCCCACAAAATTAGAATTGATATTGCCCGCTGAGGACATTATAAGGGTGTGTCCAATGGAAACTGGATTTCAGAAAGGCAGAATGTATGGATAAGAAATCAAGTGAAGAGCAACCCGAGACTGCATCGGGAAAACGGATCAGCCACTTGAATTTCGGAGATGTCGGTTATCTTTATTGGGCGTTGCTCATCTTGATGATCCTTTTCACCGCTGTGGTACGGCTGCGATTGCTGGATATCCCCCTCGAGAGAGATGAAGGCGAGTTTGCCTACATGGGGCAGCTCCTTCTTCAAGGGATCCCTCCCTACCAGATCTCGTACAATATGAAGCTGCCGGGCATCTATGCGGCTTACGCGTTGATGATGCTCGTTTTCGGGCAGACCGCAGCGGGAATTCACCTCGGGCTTCTCGTCGTCAATGCGGCCACGATCGTCCTGGTGTACCTGCTCACCCTGCGGCTCTTTGACCGGTTCACCGGTCTGATCGCGGGTTGTTCATTTGCGATCCTCTCTTTGAGCCCGACCGTGCTGGGATCCGCCGCACATGCAACCCATTTCGTAATCCTGTTCGCTCTTGCAGGAATCCTGGTTCTGCTCAAATCCATGGAATCGGGAAAAACGAATTTTCTGCTCTTCAGCGGGTTCCTGTCGGGCCTGTCCATCCTGATGAAGCAGCCCGGATTGTTTTTCTGCCTATTTTCCCTTCTGTATCTGTTGTTCACGCTGTACAGGAGGCCCGATGCCTCTTTCCGGATGTATGTAAAACAAACCGGTCTTTTCCTGGCAGGGGCCGTCGTGCCCATCGCGATGACTTGCGTGTATCTCTACCTGTCAGGTGTATTTGACAAGTTCTGGTTTTGGACCTTTTCTTACGCCTATCAGTATGTTGCTGAGACCTCCTTTTCTCAAGGAATCTTGGAATTTAAAATCAATATGGTCGAGGTGATAGGGAAGCTCTATTTGTTCTGGTTCTTTGCGGCGGTGGGAATTGGGTTTTTGTTCCGGGAGAAAGCCTTCAAGGCACAGATGCCGTTTGTGCTGGGCCTGTTCCTGATTTCCTTTCTGGCCGTTTGCCCCGGTCTCATTTTTCGCAGCCACTATTTTGTCCTCCTCCTCCCTTCACTGTCACTCCTGCTCGGTGTCGCAGCGGGAGGATCGAGACGGTGGTTGATGTCTCGCCAGCCTCGATTTCAATTCATTCCCGCAATCGTTTTTACAGTCATGGTGCTTCTTGTCGTTTTCCAGTACAGGGCATTTTTCTTTGAATGGACACCCAATCAAACTTCCCGGGCCCTCTATGCACTGAACCCGTTTCCCGAATCGGTCGAAATCGCCAGCTACATCAAGGCGCACACTGCGGAAAGCGACCGGATCGCCGTGATCGGATCGGAACCGCAGATCTATTTCTACGCGAACCGGCATTCCGCCACCGGATACATTTACACATACCCCTTGATGGAAGAGCAGAAATATGCGCGGCAGATGCAGCGAGAAATGATTGATGAAGTGGAGAAGGCAAAACCCCGTTATCTTGTGTTCGTAGGTGTAGCATCGTCCTGGATGATCCGGCCGAGTTCGGATCGACACATCTTCAGGTGGTTCGGGGAGTACAGCAGAAAGGAATATGAACCGGTGGGATTCGTGGATTTGGGTCACAGCCAACAAATTCAGTACCGGTGGGGTGACGAGGCGAAATTCTACATCCCGGAATCACCCGTATACCTGCTGGTCTGCAAGCGCAGAGGATGAACTTGCTGCTGAGAAAAAAAGTCGAATCGTGCGTAAAAAGCGCGCCGGTGATTTGCCCTTTTGCCCTCTAGGCCGTAGACTGCACGCGACAGGCGAAAGGATTTGACCTGCAGTTCTTCTCTGTCACCTATGGCCTGTCACCTGCCGCCTTCTTTGTTCAGCTGTTCCTCCTCCAGCCTTTTGATCTCCTCCGTCTCGTCTTTTTCACGGAAGGAAATGACGATCTCGTAGGCTCCCTGCGAGACAACGGCTCGAAGCGGGAAGGGGGTCTTCTCGAAGACGCGGAGCATGGACTTGTTGTCGAGCAGCACGTCGGCCCGGAAGCCTTCGATGCCGCCCTGCTCGCGGGCGATCCGGATGAGCAGGTTGAGCAGGTAGGTCGAGATACCCTTTCCCTGGTAGACCTCATCGACGAGGAAGGCCGTGTCGGCATAAGGCCTGTCCGGCAGGCGGACGTAACGGCCCTCGGCAATGATCCGATCCATTCCTTTTTCGTGGATAATCCCCACGATGGACATGGTCCGCCGATAGTCCACATTGACGTATTCCTGCATCTTCCCATGCGGCATGGTTTTGATGCGGGCAAAGTAGCGGTAGTAGACGGCCTGGTCGGAGAACCGGTAGAAAAGCCGCCGCATTTCGTCCTCGTCGGAGGGCTTGATGGGCCGGAAATGGACCTTTAGGTTGTCCTTGAAGAACTCCGTGCGCGCCAGGTTCTCCGGGTATAGATGACCCGACTCGGCCAGGAAGATCTGGTCCCTGTAGAGGAATTTTGCCTGCTTGGCCTCTTCCACCAGCCGTGGGCGGTCATTGGGGTGTGCGATGTCGATCATGGCCTGGGCCCTCTCCCGGATCGTCCGGCCCGTGAGATAGGCAATTCCGTACTCTGTCACCACCATGTCGAGAGACTCCTGGTTGGTGAACTGGTTGGGATAGTCGGCGATCGAGACGAGGATATTCGACTCGTCCTTGCGGTTACGACTCGGGAGGGCGAAGATCGTACGCCCGCCTCGCGAGATAGCCGCCCCGGCAAAGAGCTCCGCCACGGCGCCCGCGCCCGCCGTCACGTTCCCCTTTCCGATATGAAGGGCGATCCCGCCGGTCAGGTCGGCCTTGCGGGCAGGCAGGATGGCCATGAAGCGGTCGTT
>DATJPI010000050.1:0-4346 GCA_035506495.1 Syntrophales bacterium | reverse complement strand
TGGCCTCCGCCTACAGCCAGATCTCACCGGACAAGGCGAGCGCCCTGCCCGCCTTGAGCCTCGCCGGTTCCACCATGCAGTGGCGCAGCCTTTCGAACCGCCTGACCCTGCAGCGCTGGGACCGGGGCAATTACCCTGCCCTGTCCGGTGATGAATTCGGGTCTTTTGATGTCTCCTATGCCGCGTCTTCTTCCTCCCGATCGGGAGACCTGAAGCTGGCCTACAACTGGTCTGACATTGGCAGGCTCGTCACCCGTGCGCCTTCACAATCAGGGGCGTCCGGCCGGTGGGAGACCTTTGCGGATTTTGTGGGCACGTTCGGATCACAGGACACCACGGCCAATCAGACGGGATATAACTTCAACATTTACGGCTTCATTGCCGGCGCTGATTATCATTTGAATGAAGATTGGCTCCTGGGCGTGGGCTCAGGCTATTATCGCACCAATACTTCCTACGACTCTTCCGGCGGCTCTGCGGCGATCAACAGCATCCCCCTTTTCGCTTACGCGGCATACACGCCAGGCCATTTTTACGCGACGGGGTTTCTCGGCTACACGCTGAACCTCTACGATATGAACCGCGACGTGGCTTTCGGCGGCATCGACCGGACGGCCACCAGCTCGCCCAACGGCAACCAGTTCAATGCCGCACTGGAAACAGGCTATGATATTCAATTCACGAAAGCCATCGTAACGCCTTCGGCAACCCTTTATTACAGCAAGTCCTGGGTGGCGGGTTTTACCGAATCCGGGGCCGGCTCCCTGGACTTGAACGTTGACTCGCAGAGCGCCGAGTCGCTGCAGGGCGGCCTCGGGGTGCGGCTGTCCCGTCCGTTCAAAACGGGGAAGGCCCTCGTTCTGCCGCAGGTTCATGCCTATTATCAGCACGAATTCTCAAACGACAGCCGTGGGCTGGATGCCCGGCTCGCCCAAGGCGGCAGCGCCTTCATTTTCCAAACTGATTCTCCCGGGCGGGACTTTGCCGTCCTGGGCGCCGGGCTTTCCGTGAACCTGGAGAAAAACCTGTCCGTTCAGGCAAATTACAATGCGGAACTTGGACGGGGAAACTACACCGCTCAATTTCTGAGTGCCGGCCTGCGCTGGGAGTTTTAATGACAGTGGAGGAATAAATTGAAGCTCCCTCCTTTGGAAAAGGAGGGCTGGGGAGGATTTTACAAGCCCTGGATCTTCGTCAGACTGCGCCGAATTTTCTCAAACAGAGCAAATGGGAAGAAAACAAGCATCACTACAGCATAAACCCAAACAATGGGTGCGGCTAAAACGATACCTGCTATCTTTAATGACAAGCTTGCCGCGATAGCCATTGTACTAACGAACTTTGATCGAGCTTACCTTGTCATTCCAATCCCAGCCGCTGAGATTCTGAACGAATTTGGGACCCCTGAACGTGAGCTGTCTGCCCTTGAAGTCCTTATCCCGAAAGAGAGTAATTGTCTTGCCGGGAGGCACGCAGAGGGAAGTAACTTTATCATTGAATCCATAGGTTGACAAATTTGCCGCATCCCCTTTGAGGATCTTCGAAGCTCCCTTGAAATGGGAATGCTCAAAAATAAGAACGTCCGTCTGGCATTCGTGCTGCGCCTCGTACACGTCCACTGGAGGCGAATGCCTGAGGTCGATGATCCTCACCGAGCTGATTCGATCATTCCATCCGACGGCAGAGAGAGAGGGCTCTTTCCAGGGCCCTGAGACGGCCCAGCTGGCGCCCTTGTAATATTTGTCCGCGTAAATCCGAATCCCATATCCCGCGGGAACGCAAAGCGAAGAGGCCCTGTCGTTGAAGGACTCGATGGTCAGTTCCTGCATCGAACCGTAGAGTTTCAGTGCCTTCCCGCCATAGTTCTTGTCCTGAAAAAGAACAGCATCATACCGGCAATCAGGTCTCCAGGGCACTCCGGAGTTCGGGTTGGGCCCATACCAGAACTGTAGTCCTGCAATGTCGGCCTGACTCAAATTGCCGTTGTTATCCCAATTCGGGTTGCAGTAATTCATGATCGACGACTCATCATAGCGAGTCATGTAAATCACGGGATCCGGTCCCTGGGCCTTGTCCCGGCACCAGGCAGGCGCATCCGGCCGGTTCTGCTCATGACCGAAACCGAGAGCATGGCCGAATTCGTGGGCGGCAATCGCCTCGATACATCTCTGATGAGAGGCCAGTGGACAATCAGCCCCGGTGAGGTTCAAATGCATGCCCGAGGGGACGCCGTCGAGTCTTTTGCCGAGCAGGCTGGAAGGCATATCCGTTGTGCTGATGCGAATGCGGACGCCGCGGGACGCGCTGGTGCAAGGCCCCCATCCCGTGAAACGGACCTGGGAGTTGGCCTCCCAGGTCGCCGTAATTTTCGCTCGCACCCATCCTCGCTCCGCCGCATCCGCGGGACTGGGATTTTCCCAGCAGACCGGTATGCTGGGAGTGTTCCATATGGTGCCTTCGACACCGGCGAGGGGTCGATGCAGCGTGCCGACATCGCCCGATTGCGTCGCCGCTGGCGGTGTCGGGCCGCCCGCTGGGTCCCTTCGCCTGTCCCTGAGCCCTTCCTGTCCATACGCCGAGACTGCATATCCCAGAAGGATTCCCACGACGAGCACGCGACTCAAGATCTTTCTCATAAAATCTCCCCGGGTGATGTGGGTTGGTATCTATCGAGGGCTTGTTCCTTTTGGGCCTTTCACGGTCACATAACCATAATAGTAGACAAACTCGAAAGCGTACGTCGTCTTTGTCTTCCATTGAACGGATATGCCCTTGATCTGTGTATCGCCCGCTTGCGGCTGAGTGCCGCCGACCATTGCCGCCCCGTACTGAGGCCAGTTGCACGGCACATCATTAAAGAGATTCACAATGGGTATGCCGAGAGGGCCTGGGTCGACGGTCGGCTCGTTGTACCCGCAGCTCAATTCCGCCTTTTCCACCCGCCAGTTATTCATGAGAGAGATATTTTTCAGGAACTGATCCGTGCCGCTGCCGTTTCCCCCGCCTCCGAAGGAGCATTCCGAACATATCGAATCCGCGGAGGGGTCTCTCAGCAGCTGGTAATCCGTCCATTGCGTCAGCGTGAATCCGAAGCCTGCGCTGGGAATGTTTTGCGAGCTTGTCACGATCAGCGACGCACTTCCGAAACCGGTGACTTCCGGGATGCTGGCTTGAATTGCCGTATCGGTCCAGGATTTGATGTTCAATGTGTACGTCTTCGGAACCGTCATCCCGACCCCGCCGGGACCCGCCGTTCTCACGTTCACCAGGAAGGTCGCCTGCCCGGGCTGTGAGAGGAACCCGCATCCCTTGATGAGAATGGGGTCCCCGGCATTCACGGTGGTCGGGTACACGGACCGGATATGGGGCTTGTTGTCGGAATACAGCTGGCTGCAGAGCGCATCCGGCGGTCGCTGGATCTCCGATGCCAGACCCTGACTCACTTGCTGGACATGGGATCGCCTGCTGGATTCTTCGGCGGCCCGGAGCTGCTGGACTCTTTGCTCGGCTGTTTTCGCCGATTTCGCCTGGGCCTGCCGGGCTGCCGCTTCCTGGCGCTTCCGGATCAGCGGCTTTGCTTCTTTGACGGTCATCTTCCTGCCTTGAAATTCGACAATGTCCGTGTCCTTCAGATCACTGAGTTTTATCTTCGCAGGGGAGAGGGCTTTGGCAGGAGGCTTCTGCATCTCCTTTGCCGCCTGTGGTTTTTGAGTGGTTGTTTGTTGGGCTACAGCCACGGACACGACGACCAACAACGAGACGATCATTGCAAAAACGGAAACTAATTTTTTCATTTTGCTACCTCATGATCATCAGATGGTTCGTAAGGAAAACACTCGTTCCGGAGAGGAGTCTCTGAAGCTATTTGATTCCCCACCCCGTACACCGTATCGGAGTGGTGTACGTGTCCCTCCCCCATTCTCCGTAAAGTACAGTCTCGAAATCACCGCCTTGACCTTTATAGGTTCCCGTGCCGTTCAACTTTTCGCTGTGATTTCCCTGATGGAATGTAATATCCCGCAGAATCGCAACGGTATCGTGGCTTGACCCTGATCCGATCTTGATCTCAATATCAGAATTACGTTCATCGCGCTTGCAAGTGTAGTCGACTTGAAACGATTGCATTTCCGTCCCTCTCTTCAGGACGGCCGGCTTCGTGTATAGTTCGCGAACAAAACAGCTTTTTTGCTCGCTTCTCATAACATTTTGAACCCCCCACTCTACACAGTTCAGTTTGCTTTCATACTTTTCGAACTCGATTCCGCCGCCGCTCTTGAACGTCGTGATGAATCGACCTGCACTTCCGTAGAATTTGCTGGTTCCTTTCAGAGAGACGCTGTGATTCC
>DATJPI010000049.1:0-6941 GCA_035506495.1 Syntrophales bacterium | reverse complement strand
GAAAGCCGTGCTCGGGAATCTCGTCGTCATGCCTGCCAAAGAGGATCTGCCTGTCCGTTCGAGAAGGGACAGAAACGCCGCACCGGCATCGGCATAAAACGGCCGTCCATCTCGTCTTTTTCGTTTCTTTCGTTGGTTCGCTTTTTCCGTATATCCAGTCTATCCAGCCGAAATTCGAGGTATCAGGTGTCAGGTTTCAGGTATCAGGTAAACAACATGGAAGACCTGTCACCTGTTACCTGTCACCTTGCACCTTTATCCTGTGTTCTACCTCCGACCTGGATCCTTCTTTTGTCTTGATTTCTCCTGCCCGGGATGCTATCTCAAACCCTACGTAAGCGTTCGATAATCGTCTATCCAAGGAGGTATCATCCAACACGTCCATCGGTTAACCCAAACCACATAATCCCATCAAAAAGCGGAAACGTTGCTCCCGGGTATCATCCTTCATCAATCATTGTTCTCTGAACTCTCGTTCGGTCGATCTGCGATGACGGACCACCCTTGCATGAAAATATCGAAGCATGGCAGCCGTTTCACGGCCTGCCGTGCACTGCGACGCACCGCATCTTTAAAAAGCACACTCACATTCATTTCGTTGGTTCATTTGTACGGGTTTTCGTTCCGTCGCTTTGCGAAGGCTACATTTTACAGGTGACAGGTGTTGTCTTTGCCTTGCACCTGAAACCTGACACCTGATACCTCTGGTTTCGACAGGATAGACAGGACAGACGGGATAGACGAAACAGGCGAGCTGAGAGGAGGTGAACCCGGGGTCATAGAGACAATTTTTACCAAATCGACGGCCTTCGATGAAAACGAACTGAGTTGAGCATTCTATTGATGCGGTCTTTAAAGGAGGGAACTTTATGACTGTATTTAAAAACTACGCCGAGACCAAGAACAAACGGCCCGGGCCGCTCAGCGGACTCAGGGTCCTCGAAGTCTGCACCCTGCTTTTTGGTCCTGCCGGTCCGTCTTTCCTTGCGGGGCTGGGAGCGGAGGTCATCAAGATCGAGCTGCCCCCCGTGGGGGATGTGACCCGGTCACTCAATCCCTTTGGATGGTTCTACAAGGAGCAGGGGCCGATGTTCATGCACATCAACCCCGACAAGTATTATTTGGCCCTGGATCTTCACATCGACATGGCCCAGCAGATTTTCAAGGAGCTCTGCGCCAAGTCCGACGTCGTTGAATTCAACCTGAGACCCGCTGTCACGAACCGCTGGAATATCGGCTACGAGGACATCAAGAAAGTCAACCCCGGCATCATTTATATAGAGAAAAACGGTTTCGGCCAGTGGGGCCGTTATGCCGAGGAGGACCGGCCCTCCAACGACGGTGCCGCCCAGGCCCTTTCGGGCTATGCGTGGCTGTCGAGCTTTGCCGGAAAGCCTCCGCTCAAGCAGTGCATCTGGATCTGCGACGTCTACGGGGCCATGATGGGCGAAGTGGCCGTGATGGCCGCCCTGCATCACCGCAAGCGGACGGGCAAGGGTCAGTACATCGAGATGTCCCAGAGCGAAAACATCATGCGTACCATGGGGTGGGTCTGGCCTTATCAGCAGGTGACCCAGAAAGGGGCCGAGCCCTCGGGTAACCGAGACCAATGCATCTGTCCTGCCGACACGTTCCTGTGCAAGGACGGCCTGTTTGCCGCCCTCGCCGCTCCGGCGCCGGACGAGTTCAAAGGACTCTGCGCCGCCATGGGCAAGCCGGAACTGGCCGGAGACCTCCGCTTCAAGGAGCACACGGAACGGCTCAAAACGGAAAGCGCCCTCGCTATCCTCAAGATCATTGCTGACTGGGCCGTTACGAAAACGGCCGATGAGGTCGAAAAGCTCGGCATCAAGCACGGCTTTGCGGCAACACGCCTGTTCACGGCCAAGGACGAGTGCGAAGATCCGCACCGTCGGGCCCGCGGCGCCGTCAAGGAGATCGATGACCCCATGTACGGAAAATACGTGGATCACGAGATCCCCATCAACATGTCCAAGACGCCTCCCAAGCATCGCTGGACGGTCAGGCCCGTCGGCTTCGACAACGACTACATCATGTCGAAGATCCTGGGCCGCAGCCAGCAGCAGATCGCCGAGCTCTATGGGCACGGCGTACTGGGAAAGTGGAAGGACCAGCAGGGCCGCAGGCCGCCCTCCGACTGGGACGGGCAGTCCGGATGCATCTTAAGGAGGTGATGAGCTATGGTAGACTACAAGAGAGCAAAATGGGCGGCCTGGGCGGATCATGTCCGTGCGCAGGACGACCCGGCAAAGAGTTTCGAGAAGCCCGAAGCCCTCGACGATCTCGTCGTGATCGACATCAGCTCCCGCAGCATGGCGGGATGCTATTGCTCTTCGCTGCTGGCCGAGTTGGGGGCGGAAACAATCCGCATTGAACCCCCCGGGGGTGATCTTGTGCGGAGCTATTCCCCCAACGGCATCATGGTCAAGGACACGGGGCTTGCCTATCTTCAGGAGGGGCGCAACAAGCATCACGTCACCCTGAACATGGAAACCGCCGAAGGCCGCGAGATGTTCAAGTGCTTCATCGGGGCCGCCGACGTCCTCATCGAGACCTATCCCGCGGGCAAAATGGATTCCTGGGGGCTTGGTTATGAAGAGCTGTCAAAGCTCAACCCTCGGCTGATCATGTGTTCGATCACGGGCTTCGGCCAGTTCGGTCCCGAGAGCGGCCGCGCCCAGTATGACTACGACAACGTCTCCCAGGCGCGCTCCGCCGTCCAGTACGGCACGGGCGAGGTGCTCCCCGAGGGCAAGACCGTGAAGGACATGCCCTGGGCCGTCCCCACGAAGGCGGGGCCGCATATCGCCTGGGCCGTCTCGGGTACCTTCGGGGCCATGGGGGTCCTCTCCGCCCTGTATCATCGCGACATAACCGGTGAAGGGCAGGCTATTGACATCTGCACGCCCGAGGCCTACGCCCGACTGCATGACTACCAGCTCATGTGGTACGCCCACGGCGGCGTGACAGCCGAGCGGTTCGGCAGCCTCGACACGGCGCTGTGGCTCTATGGGTTCTACCCGACGAAGGATGGAGGCGTGTTCCTGGGCGGCCTCAGGCTTGAGATGTGGAAGGCATTCGTTGATGTTATCGGAAAGTATGAAGAATGGAAGGCCGAGGAGTGGACAACGCTTGCACCCTTCATGAAAAAGGACTGGCAGCTGAAGTACCAATCCATGATCAACCCGGAGACCTCCAAGTACACGAGCGAGGAACTGACAGCGAAATCCATCGAGTACGCAAAGAGCGGCCGCCTCGCCCCGATCACGCCGGTCGTAGCCGAGATCGTGTCGCCCTGGAAGGCAATGCACGACGAGAACTGGCAGGACCGCGGCATGTTTACGCCGGTCCAGGATCCTGTTTACGGTTCCGTCATCTGCGCCCAGGCACAGTGGAAATCCACAGAGACGCCTCCCCGCACCAAGTGGGCCTGCCGACCCGTGGGATACGACAACGCACACATTTACCTGTACTATTTCGGCTACGGCCCGGTGAAGCTCAAGGAGCTGCGGGAGAAAGGGATCATCTGAAAAAGGCACGAGGTCCGAGGAACGAGGACCGAGGTACAGAATAGAAAACCTCGAGCCTCGAACCTCGTTCCTCGATCCTGTGGGCAGATGATGGCTGCGTGGCCGAACAGACCGAACAGACGGAACAGACCGAACAGACGGAATAGACTATTTTGAGGAGGGAGGGTATTTTTTATGTCTCTTGGCAAGCCACTGACAGACGCGGACAAGGCGAAGTTCAACACCCTGAACAAGGAGAGCGTCGAGTACCTGATGACCCGCTACAACAAGGTCAACCGCTGGGTCATCGCCGACATGATCCGCCGCAGCGCCTATCATTATCCCGACAAGACGGCCATGATCTTCGGGGACAGGAAGATGACCTACGCCGAGATGGAGGGTGAGTGCAACCGTGTGGGCAATGCCCTCATCGATCTCGGCATCAAGAAGTATGACCGCGTGGCGATCCTGGCGCACAACACGATCGACCACGTCCTGACCTGGTTCGGCTGCTGCAAGGCGGGTGCCGTGTACCTGGCCATCAACTACCTGTTGAGGGGCAAGGACATTGCCTACTGCATCAACCACTCCGAGAGCAAGCTCTTCATTGTCGAGGACTCGCTTTACGATCTCGTGAAGGATGTTCTGAACGAGATGCCCTCGGTGAAGACGTGGATCTGGTCCCGGCAGGGCGCGGGCAAACCGCCGATCAGCGACAAGTTCAAGGACTTCGAGCCGTGGTACAAGGCCTATCCGACGACGGAACCCGATACAATCCTAAGAATCGAAGACCCCGTCCAGATGACCTACACGAGCGGCACGGAGTCGCTGCCCAAGGGGGTCATCATCTCGAACCAGGCCCTCATGGCCGAGTACATGGGCTGCATCGTCGACGGGCAGTACGATGAGGACGATGTCCAGGTGAACGCGCTCCCCATCTACCATTGCGCCCAGCGTGACGTGTTCATGAATCCCGTCTTCTGGGTCGGTGGAACGAACATCCTCATCACCCCCGACATGGTTCAGATCCTGAAAAATATCTCCGACTATAAAGCAACCATGTTCTTTGCGCCTCCCACGGTCTGGATCGGCCTGCTCCGTCACCCCGACTTCGGCAAGTACAACCTCAAAAGCCTGAAGAAGTGCTACTACGGGGCATCCATCATGCCCGTGGAGATCCTCAAGGAGGTCATGGAGAAATTCCCCGGGTCCGGAATCTGGAACTATTACGGCCAGACGGAGCTTGCACCCTATCACACGGTCCTCAAGGCCAAGGATGCCATGCGCAAGCTGGGCTCTGCGGGCTTGGGCGGCCTCAACATGGAAACTCGGCTCGAGGACGACAGCTTCAAACCCATCTCACAGTCCGGCGTGGCAGGCGAGATTTGCGGCAAGGGGCCCCACGCCCTGATGATGTACTTCAAGGATCCCGATAAGACCGAGGAGGCCATGAAGGGTGGCTGGTTCCACTCCGGCGATGTCGGCATTATGGACGAGGACCGCTACATCACCGTGGCCGACCGCAAGAAGGACATGATCAAGACCGGCGGTGAGAATGTTCCCACGCGCGAGGTCGAGGAGGCCATCTACAAAGATCCCCGTGTCCAGGAGGTGGCCGTCATCGGCGTGCCGCACCCGAAGTGGGTCGAGGCCGTCACGGCCATCATCGTTCCGAAGGCGGGCCAGACGATTACCGAGAAGGAGATCATCGAGCTGTGCCGCAAGGAACTGGCGGGCTTCAAGGTCCCGAAGGGGATCGTCTTCGTGCAGTCGCTGCCCAAGACCCCCACGGGCAAGATTCTCAAGCGCGACATGCGCGTGACGTATAAGGGGATGTTTGACAAAGAAAAATAGAAAGGATCGAGGATCTAGGTTCGAGGAACGAGGCTTTTTCTTTGTACCTCGGTCCTCGTTCCTCGGTCCTCGTGCCTGTTGAAGCATGAACGTGCTTCTCGTGAATCCCCCCTTTACGGGAAGATCGGAGCTGCCGCCGCTGGGGCTGCTGAGCCTTGCGGCTAATGTGATGCAGGACAATCTTCCGGTGGAGGTGCTCGACCTGGACCAGCGCCCATTGCCGGATTCCATGGAAAGGCTCGATGAGACGTTGCGCCGATTTGCACCGGAAGTCGTGGGTGTGACGGCTATGTCCGACAGTATGGCTTCCGCGGCGGAAATCTGCCGCCGTGTGAAGACGTGGAATCCCTCGACGCTCACGGTGCTGGGCGGAATCCACGCAACGGTGAACGACAGGCGCACGCTCGAGACCTGCCGCGACGTGGACATCGTGGTCCGGGGCGAAGGGGAGGTGACCTTTCGCGAATTGGTCCTCTCGCACGGCTCTCGACAGCCGATGTCGGGCATTGACGGGATCACGCACCGCAACGGGGGCAGGGTCGTCCGAAACAGGAGGAGGCGAATCCCGGCGTCTCTCGACGCCTATCCCATGCCGGCTCATCGTCTGCTTCCCGGGGACGCTTACCGGGCGAGGGGAATCTGTTCAAGCCGGGGGTGCAGCAACTGCTGCGCCTTCTGTTCGATTCGCAGCCTCTATGGAAGCGCTGTCCGCCACCGGGCCCTTGAAGGCCTCCTGACGGAGATTGATCTGCTCGCCGATCTGGGAGCGGAAAGAATCTATTTCAGCGACGACAATTTTACCGGTGACGCGGAAAGAGCAAAGGCCCTCTGCCGCGAAATCACGAGGCGCGGATTCCACCGGCACGTGCGGTTTTTTGCCGAGGGGCGGATCGACGATATCTGCCGCAACCCCATGCTGCCTGGAATCCTGTCAGGGGCAGGGTTCGGCGCCGTCTACTTCGGGGCCGAATCGGGTTCCCCGGAGATCCTCGAGTGTTATCGAAAGGGGATCACGCCTGCCGATATGCAGCGGTGCGTGTCTCTGTGTGTAGAGCAGAATCTCACGCCGGTTGCGAGCTTCATCGTCTTCGGGCCGATGGACACGAGGGAGACGATTCGGGAAACCCTCGCACTGGCCAGGAAGCTCTTCGAGTGCGGCGCCGAGATCGCTTACACGGAGATGCTCATTCCCTATCCCGGGACGCCCATGCGGGCGCAGCTGAAACAGGACGGGAAATATCGCGAGAACGGGGAAGTCTTCTATTTCGAATCCTACAGGGGCCTCGAGACGGAGCGCGTTCTGGAGCTGCTCCATGCGGCGAGGCGGAGGACGGCCTTGCTGCACCACAACGAGCCGTTCGCAGAACAGCAAAGGGTCTATCGTGAGTTCGGCTATTTCGATGAGCTTTTGGCAAATGACCGGTGACAGGTGAAAAGGGGGCTTCAGGATTCCGGCATCCGGCTTCCGGACAAATACCCAATACCTAGTACCCAATTCCAAGAAGGGCCGCGTAGCGGCGTGACGAAACAGACGAAATGAACGAAAGCACGAAATAA
>DATJPI010000048.1:0-2572 GCA_035506495.1 Syntrophales bacterium | reverse complement strand
TATCCTCGCCCGCAACCTCTAGCAGAAAGGGTTCAGGGTAAAGGGTACAGGGTCCGAGTAATAGAAAAAGCAAAGAACAAGCCACAAGATAAATCCGAAAAGAAAATCCCCCTCAGCCTTGTTTGACAGAGGGGGATTTTTGCTGTCTGCTGTTGCAGTCTGCTGCCTTTAAACCCATCCCCTTTACACTGATCCCTGTCCCCTAAATGATGTAGAGTCCTTTCTTCTCGGCGAGATCGCCCAGATCACCCGCCCGTACCATAGCAACGGCCCGGGGCAGACTCTCCATGATATCGCGGGCCGTGATCCCGTCTTCTCCCTTCCCGGAGGCTGCAATATCCCCAGCAAGGCCATGGGCAAACACACCGGCCCTTACTGCTTCCGGAACCGGAAGCCCCAGGCCGAACATGGCCCCGATGGCCCCCGTGAGGACATCCCCCGAACCCGCCGTAGCCATACCGCAGTTGCCGCTCATGTTGATGTATACGCGGCCGTCGGGAAGACCGACAAGAGAGTGGGCCCCCTTGAGCACGATGATGGAATCGAGGAGAGCCGCCGCTTCCTGGAGGACTCCGATGGGGTTGATTATGATCTCGTCGGCACTTCTTCCGGTTATGCGCGACATTTCGCCCGCGTGGGGCGTGAGGATCGTCTCGTAGCGGCGTCGCTTGAGAAACTTAGGGTTCTTCGCGACAGCTGTGATCCCGTCGCCGTCAATCAGGATCGGTTTTTCGATCTTGGCGGAAATCTCCCGGACGAGCTTCTGCGTCTCCTCGGCCAGAGAAAGCCCCGGCCCCAGCACGACCAGGTCGACGCGTCCCGCCAGCTCCAGTAGGGTCGACTTGTTCCTGTAAGCAAGGCTCCCCGATCGGGTCTCACGCTGGGGTACAAAAACGATCTCGCCTGCTTGAGCGACAAGACCCGGAATGACCGAAGCGGGTGCAGCGAGGCGGGAATACCCACCGCCGGCCTTCAGGAACGAGAGGGCCGAGAAAGCGGGAGCACCATAGTAGCCGGCGGCGCCGGCGATGAATAGCACGTCGCCGAAATCCCCCTTGTGACCCCAGGCTTTACGCACAGGCAGCGGAGGCGGATCGTTTACCGCCACGGCGATGGACTCGGAATCGTAGAGCTCGGGGGGAAAGGAGATGTGGGTCACGTAGAGCTTTCCTCCATAGAGAAAGCCCGGGTAGAGAAGGTTTCCTCGCTTGGGCAGACCGAATGTCACCGTGGCGCTCGCCCGAACAGCCATCCCCATGGGGATACCGGTGTCGCCGTTTATACCGGAAGGGATGTCGATGCTGCAGACAGGCTTGCCCCCGGCGTTGATGAGCTCGATCACCTCTCGGGAAAGACCCTCAACGGCCCGGTCAAGACCTGTGCCGAAGATGGCGTCGACGACGGCATGACTGTGGGCTACGTATCCTCTCACATCGTCCGCGGATTCGACGGTCCGGACGTCGATGGGAAGGTTGAGGAGCATGTCGAGGTTTTTCCTCGCGGCGCCCTTGTAGCGGTTCTTATCGGCAAGGAGGAAGACCTTGACGATGCCGCCGCTGGAATGGAGCTTCCTTGCCACGACAAAGCCGTCCCCTCCGTTGTTCCCCCCGCCGCAGAACACGGCGAATCGCCGTCCCGCGATGTCCACTTCGCTGGCCAGTGCATAATAGGCGGCAACGCCGGCGTTCTCCATGAGGATCTCACCGGGAATGCCCAGTTTCTCGATGGCATAGCGGTCCATCGCCTTCATCTCTTCCGTCGTGGCAACTTTCATCGCTGTTCTCCTTGGTTTTTATGCGGGAGGGATTACGAAGTAGCTCATTTGAGGCATTTTCGCGAACCGTTCTTTATCGAAGTGAAGCGTCCGCAGCGCAAACTGTCTGAGCCCCAAGGGGGCGAGTTTTTGCGCCTGCAGCGCAGCGAGATTTAGAACGGTCGAAAATGCCTCAGAGCAGCGAGGAATTCCTCCCGCATAAAAAATCATTCTTTCAACTTTTTCACCAGGGTTGCCACTCGCCTCCCCAGCTTGCGCCCGTTCTCTGCCGCCGAGGCATCGGGAGACCCCAGGCAAGAAACCCCGTAATGTCCTGTGGCATCCAGCGGGTCGCCGACCACAATCATCCCGTAGATCAGCAGGGCCTGGAGGATGGAAATCATCGTCGTCTCCTTGCCGCCCGAAGGGTCGGCACTCGTGGCGAAGGCCGCGCCGACCTTGTTTTCCATCTTCTTCCGCACCCCCACGTACTTGTCAAGAACATCCTTCAGCGGAGCCGCCATGGACCCGAAGTAGACCGGTGAGCCCGCGATCATCCCGTCGGCGGCCACAAAATCCTCCTTCGAGACGTCCGCCGTGGACCTGACGACGGCCTGCACTCCTTCGACTTCCACGACACCCCGGGCAATCTCCTCGGCCAGCTTCTTCGTGTTGCCCGACCGGGAATAATAAAGAATGAGCACCTTCATTTCCTTCCCTCCTTGGTTTTCTCCGGTTGCGATCCTTGCCTTTTCCCTTGCGTGTTTTCGCAGGATGCCGACACCCAATCCAGAAACGCCGGCGAGAGATGCCTTCCGC
>DATJPI010000047.1:0-5840 GCA_035506495.1 Syntrophales bacterium | reverse complement strand
CCATAAGAAAACAGGTCGTATTCACCGTTATTTCCGGGACACTGGTATTGGTAGGGCCGTCCCCAGGGATCCTGTGGCAGTTCTTTTTTCAGGTAGGGGCCCTGCCATCGATCCACGCCGGGATTCACATTCAGGGAGTTGAGCCCTTCCTGGGTCGTCGGATACCTTCCCACATCGAGCCGGTACTGGTCCAGGGCCTGGCCCAGCAACTCGATCTGGGCCTTGGCAGCCGACTGCTTTCCTTTTCCAAGTTTAGGGAACAGGCGCGGTCCTACGAGGGCTGCGATGAGTCCGATGATGACCATGACGATGAGAAGCTCGATCAGTGTGAAACCCTTCTTGCGACTTTGATGGGACAGGGCGAGGTTCATGTTATCCCTTCTCGGAGTCAGTTTTTACGACCGCAGAGCGGCCGTTTGATGGCGCAAGGGTCTAATTTTTCTAACATTCGCCGCTCCGATTGTCAACAACCGATGTTGTTACAAGTGCCTGATCACGATCATCATTCGAAGAGGCGGATATCGAAGAACTTCCCGCCCTGGGAAAAGCGGACGTGGTCGGGGCGGATCTCGACGACCTTAGCGCCCTGGACTGTATCCCCTTCGCGCACGGGTACGTCGTTTATAAAGGCGCGCCGCGCAGGCCGCTCCTCCTGCCAGACAATCCCCGATACCTTCAGCTTTGACCGGTCAGCTGGGGAAGCCTCGGCGCTCTTTTCCGGCGTCTTGGGCGGCTCCATTGCTGCAGGCGCCCTTGCACGGGGCGGCTCAACGGGCTTGGCGGCCTCGGCCGCAGGACGCTGTGGAGTCATGATTGGCTTTCTATCCGGTTCCGCAGCGGGCACGGGTTTGGGTTCAACTGCAGGTTCCTGCTTTACGACAGGGAGAACAGGCTGCGGGGCGGGTGGAGCCTGAACGGCAGGAGCAGGAACAGCGGGAGCCGTTTGCACAGCAACGGTTGTAGGCGGCGGCGTGTCCGTCCAATAGTAGGTGGCAGAAGCTGCCGCGATCGCCGTGAACAGAACGGCCGCAGCCGGAACGATGATTCTTCGACGCCTGCCCTTTTCCTGCAGGAGGATGCCGGAGGCGATATCCACCGTGCCGTTCCGTTTTGACGCCTTTTCCCGATCCAGCTTCTTTAGTGCGTCCAGTATGAGGCTCATATCCAGCTACCTGTTGAGTCCCGGAGTCTCGAACCGCGCGTTCGAACGATACAGAAGCATCAGCGTTCTCTGCCCAGCCAGACCGTCCGGTGCGATTCCCTTGGCTGCTTGAAATGACCGGACCGAGGAGCGGGTCTCCCGGTCATAGACACCCGTTTCCCGCCCGTTATAAATCTTCATCTCAGCGAGGAGACCCTGGAGTTTTTTTACATTCTCCCCCTTTGAGCCCGGGCCCATCGATGGCAGGTTCAGCGCATTCCGCCAGGGAATGAAGCCCTGCCCGGTCCAGTATCGCTCCAATTCGACGGGGGACAGCCAATCCTTGCCTGACGGGGCTGGCCGTATCTGCAGCAAATCTTCCCTTATCCCTGTGAGAGCGATGAAGCGCTTCCCTTCCAATCCGGGAATGTTGAGCTCGAGCAAGGCCGGACTGTTGAAGCGTAGGAGGGAGCCGAGGTTGCCCGAGAATCGCAACAGGGAAAGGCCCCTTTCCTGTGCTGTGTTCTCAAGGACCTGCGCCTGGCTGAAGTCCATTGCATCATTTACGGGCGGAATCTTCCATGCCTCGGCAACGGTATTGAAAGCGGCCCGGGCGGTCTCGGCGGAAGACAGGCCCTGAAGGGCTGCGACAACGGTATGTGCCGCCTCCTCGGGCGGCTTTACCGCAGCCTGCACGGCTGGTTTTACCGGCGAGTGCTCGGTGGGGCGTCCCGTGAAACCCGACCCCGCGAAATAGAAAAATGCTGCAGCGATCAAAACAGCCACCGCCACGCCCAACCCCGCGGCGGGCTTCCATGCGGGCCGTACCGTGTCCTTCCTTACATCGGCGATCGCCTTCCAGGCGACCCCCGCGGCGATCCGGTCGGTGTCCTGAGTGTAGGCGGCCAGAAGCGCCCTGTCGCAGACCACATTGATCAATCGGGGAAGCCCGCCCGAATACCGGTAGATGAGCCGAAGTGCCCACGGGGTGAACTGTACCTTCCCTTTCCCGTCAACCACTTCCAACCGGTGTGCGATGTAGCCCGCGGTGTCCTCGAAATCCATCGGCCTCAGGTGATAACGCACGGCAATCCGCTGATCCAGTTGGCGAAGATCCGCCTGCGCCAGCATACGGCCCAACTCGGGCTGTCCGGCCAGGACGATTTGGATGAGTTTTTCCGTGTCCGTCTCCAGGTTGGAGATCAGACGAACCTGTTCGAGCACGGCGGGGCCAAGATGCTGCGCCTCATCGATGACAAGGACCACCGTCTTTCCACTGCGGTTTTTCTCGAGGAGAAACTCGTTGAGGGTGTCGAGGAGCCTGGCCGGATCCTCTCCGTCAAATGGGATGTTATATTCCCGATTGATGCTTCGGAGAAGCTCCAGGGGAGAAGGGGACGGGTTGAAGATGAGCGACGTGCAGTAGCGCCCCGGGTCGAGCTGGGTCAGCAGGGTTCGCAGTACCGTCGTCTTGCCTGCACCCACCTCGCCTGTCAATGCGATGAATCCGGCTCGGTTGTCGATACCGTAAAGCAGGTGGGCGAAGGCCTCCCGGTGATTCCGGCTCAGAAAGATAAACCGGGGGTCGGGCGTCATGCTGAAGGGTCTTTCCTGGAAACCGAAGTGCTCGCAGTACATCGAATTCACCTGCGGGTTATACTTCTTCCCGCTCATTTTTTCGAGGACAAAATCCCGCCTTGTGAACCGCCTTTGCCTGGACAACAGGCGCTATGGAGACGGTGAAACGGACTGGGAGTTGAGGTGATGCCACCGGATCTTGCCCGTCAGCCAGTTCGGGATTCCGATCTTGTCCTTCGCGGCATTGTAGTAGTAGGCGCTACCGCGGAAGGGATCGAAGACCTGGACGACGGGAAACTCGATCACGCTCGTGTTCTCGAGCGCGATGCCGTTCATGACGGCGGTGTTCTTCACAATCTCCCAGCAGGCTGCGGCGTTGACCATGGAGACGAAAATCTTGCAGTTGCGCGGGGGGATCTCCCCGCGCTGGACCTTCTGCAGCGCATCAGGGCGGAGCCTCTCGGCACGCCCTGGGAACATGTAAATCCGCATGAACTTGGGCAGAATCGACTTGTAGTCGATCTCGCGGGCATCGATACCCTCCGTCCCGAAGCCCCCCACGCTCTCCAGCGAGACCTTCCCCTCGTGGGTGAAGGTGCTCACGGCCCAGCAGTTCGACGTGCCGGGCCCCACGACCATGCGCCTGCGAAGACGATGGCAGACCCGCGGGATCAGAAAATTGGCCTCGATGTCCGTCATTCCCAGCGCTACGATGTCCACGCCCCCGATGACTTCCTCAAGCCACGCCTCGTCGTTCTTTGTCACTCTGCGGCAGTGGACGGTCACGTCGCAGGCGGGGTTAAGTCTCTGCAGATATTCCTTCCAAGCCTCGGGTTTGGTCATTCCGACCGCGTCGGGCATGAAGGGCAGACGGTTGAGATTGGTGGCCTCGACGACATCGAAGTCGATGACGACGAAGCGCTGGAAACCCGTGCGGACGAGGAAGTCGAGAACGGCGCCGTTTCCGCCGGCGCCCGCCACGAGGACGCGGGTCCGTCCGATAGCCTCGATCAGCTCGTCGGTGAAGTTGACGATACCCCGCTGGCGGTCAACGATGTCTTTCCACATGGATGGCCATCCTTTCAGCCGTCAACAGTGCCCATCTGCCGATAGCTCTCTTCCAGCAGGGCGATCGCGGCGTCACCAGCCTTGGCCAGGATGTTGGTCCGTGTCGCGCCGAAATAGTACAGCTCCTCCAGGGACATGGGGACGCAACCGAGGCGAAGCCATTCGACGGTGGCCGGCTCTTCGTCGTTCCGGAAGAACCACCGGTACAGATTCCGCCTTCCGCTCGCCCTCGCGTAACGCCGCTCGTAACGGTCCCGCATGGTTTCGAGGTTGAGGCGCACATACGATACCTGCTGGCTTGTCTTGGGGCTCAGGCGCGGTGTAGGAGACGCCTCGTCAAACAGCAGGAAGCGCGAGTAGAATTTTGCATGATGCGCCATGACAGAGGCCACAATGTCGGTACTCCTGTGCAGATGGAGGCTCGTGATGTGGGTCAGCCGATATAGGTGCATCGCCAGCTCGGGGGGAACCCCCCCTGACTCGTCGGTTACCACGAGCGACGAGATTTCACTCAAGCGGCGTCCGGCTCCACGCAGTCCGGTCAGCGGCTCAGGAAAGATGCGGTCGGTGGGAAGCCCCAGCGGCGAGTCGGGGATCACCGTCACCGAACCCACATGAACTCCTTCCCTCTCGGCAAGGAATATCACCGTGCCGGGGTGCAGGTGATGAATCGTGCACCAAAGGCCGCTGTCACGCCCGAAGCGTAAATCGTACCCCTCGCGGATGTAGACATCGTAGACCAGACGGAAGGCCTTCTCACGAAGTTCCCGCGTGTTGGCAATACGGATCTGCCACTGGCCGCCGGGTCCGAAACGATATTCAAAAGGTTCGTTCAAATCGTCTCCGTTGCTCGCGCAGTGGCACCTAGGGTATGGCAAAGGCCGTCCCCTGTCAATACCGCGTTGCCCCTTTCGCTCTTTCCAGAGTAGGAAAGAAGAAGCTTTTCATGTAGAATAAACAAATATTGTTGCACTCTCTTACGAAAGGAGACAGGCATGGAGCTAGAATCCGCCGTGCGTGAAAGACGAAGCATCCGGAAATACAGACCCGACCCGATCCCGAGGAGGCTCATCGATGAGCTTCTGGAAATCGCCCGCTGGTCCCCGTCCTGGGGAAATACCCAGCCTTGGGAGATTTACGTCATCACGGGGGAACCCCTCGAGGCCTTCCGGAAAGCCAATGTGGCCAGCATGGCCGCCGCGGAACCGTTGCGCAACGAAATTCCCATGCCGGAAAAGTGGCCCGAAGAATTGAAGGTGCGGTACATGGAGGTCGGCAAGGCGCTCGTCACCTCCCTCGGGCTCAAGCGCGAGGACAAGGAAGGCCGCAACCGGCACATGCTCACCATGGGCGCTCTTTTCGGGGCACCCTGCCTGATCATCATCACCGTGCCGAAAGATGTCCTGCTGGAATATGCCATGCTGGATGCAGGCTTACTGCTGCAGACCCTCGCACTGACAGCCCACGACAAGGGCCTCGGGACCTGCATCATGGCGAGTGCTGTCCATTACGCCGATCTGTTGCGCAGGCACGGGGGCATCCCGGAGGACAGGCGGATCGTCATGGGGGCTGCGCTCGGGTACCCCGATCGTGAAGCCGCGATCAACCGCTTCGAACGGCAAAGGGCCGGCCTCGACGCCATCGCGAAGTGGGTGGGGTGAGGGCATCTGACCCGTGAGCGAGCGGCGCGTCTCCCGGACAGGCTACCTGCTTGCCGCCCTGGCGGCCCTTTTCTGGGCCTCGTCGGGAACGGCGGCCAAATACCTCTTCTTGAGCGGCATCACCGCTTTTGAACTGGTGCAGATGCGCACCACGCTTGCCACGGTCATTATCCTGATCTGGCTTGCCCTTCGCGATCGATCCCTTCTCGTGGTGGATCGACGCGACTTGCCCTACTTCATCTCCGTCGGCGTCGGGCTTGCGGCAGTTCAGTTCACCTACCTCTTCGCGATCAGCAAGATCCAGGTGGCGGCAGCCATCCTGATCCAGTACCAGGCACCCCTCTTCGTCTCCCTCTACACGCTTGTCTTCCTTCGAGAAAGGCTTCCGGCCG
>DATJPI010000046.1:0-3573 GCA_035506495.1 Syntrophales bacterium | reverse complement strand
AAAAAAGGAGGGACCCCATGCTCAAGGAATTCAAGGAATTCGCCATGCGCGGAAACGTGGTGGACATGGCCGTCGGCATCATCATCGGCGCGGCCTTCGGTGCGATCGTCAAGTCCCTGGTGGATGACGTTCTCATGCCGGTCATCGGCCTGCTGCTGGGAAACGTCGATTTCGCCAACTTCTTTTTCGTGCTCAAGGCGGGCAAAGTGCCCGGCCCTTATGCGACGCTGGCGGAGGCCAAGGCGGCATCAGCCGTGACGCTCAGCTACGGCCTCTTTATCAATGCGATCGTCACGTTTCTCATCGTGGCCTTTGCCGTTTTTCTGCTCGTAAAACAGATCAATGCCCTGAAACGGGATCAGGAAGTGCCCGCAGCGGCTCCGACGACAAAAGAGTGCCCGTTTTGTCTTTCGACGGTGCCCCTGAGAGCGACCCGATGCCCGCATTGCACCTCGGAGCTCAAGGCGTAGGCGAATACGGAACGAAAAATCCCCGGTTTCCGTTCGGAGCCGGGGATTTTTTTGTCCAAAGGGGATTCGACGTCCCTGAAGGTCAGCGTTTCTGCCTGTCGTCGTAGTTCTGGTAATGCTTGGTGGTCTTCGGATTCTCGATATCGTCCACAGACATCTTGGAGACCATTTCCAGACCCAGAATGTCCATTTTGATTTGCTTGATTTTCTTGTCGAAGAGGAGAATCTCTTTTTTCAACTTCTGCCGCCTGGAAAGCTCCATGAAGGGCTTGCTGTTCAATTCCTCGAGGATGGCATTCCTCATCGCGCTTGTTTCCTTGAGCTTGGCGCGCAGGATGTCCAGTTTGCCGGCGGCCCCTTCCTTGACTTCCTCAAAGTTCATGGGCTTGCCCAGTCCGCCCTGTGCATTGGGGCGAATGTCGATCTGGGGGGCGACAGGCGGGTGCCCGGCCGGCGTTGAAGCGCAGCGGGAGGTCGCTGCCGGCTTCGGAGTGGCCATCCGTGGTTCAGGCATTGCACCAATGGGGGTTTTGGTATTGACCACCCCATAGTGAACGGCCGACTTCTCGCTTTCCTCCACTGTCTTGATGCAGACGTCGACGAAGAAACTGCCGGACGGCGTTGAAAAGGGAATCACGATGCTCGGGCTTTTGAGGATGTGGGTGACCGTGTGGTTCTGGCCGTGTACGACCGTGGGAATGGCGGCATAGACGGTCATGCCCAGTTTTTCCATCTGGGTCCGCGAGGCGCCTGAAATCATGTTGGTGATTTCCCCCGTGGCGTCGATGATATCCCGGGTCACCTCGTGAAACTCCTCACCGAGGATATTGGAAGCGACTTTGCATATGCATGCCTCGGAAAAGCTCAATGCCAGCGATCCGATGGCGTCGCCTGTGATGCCGATGATGCCCGAGACATCCCCCATTGCGATTTCGTTCCGTTTCACATGGGGTTTACCCGGCACGGCATCGATAAAAGCCATTTTTTTTAAGACTTCCATCGTGCCGTTGAGAAAGGGGTTGATGTATTTGACGTCCATAGGTCATTTCCTGCAAAGAGGGATGATGAGGCCGTCCGTTCGTCGAGTCATTCCGAACAGACTCTTTCGCGGCTCCCGGTGGCAATCTTGCAGGAGCCGTGCCCGAATACGCGGGAGGGGTGCCATTTTTTCGGGTCGGATTTCCGTTCTGAAGGCGTCAGGGCACGTGGCTTTCAGCGGAGGGAATGCAGAGGGCCTTGCCCGAAGGTTCGGCACCACAAGGGAGTCGGCATGGTCCAGCAGGGAAGTTGCTGTGCAGGTCGGCGGTTATCGGCGGCTGACGGAGGGGACGAAATCCGAAGCAACCTTGCGACGGATCCATTTTCCCAACCGTTCGACAGGCCAGGAGATCAGCGCGAAAAGTCCGAGGACGACCCTTTCGGCCATTGTATATCGAGGATAAACGGTCTGCATCACCAGCTCCTTTCTGATGAATTCCCGGGTCCGAGCTGTGTTTGTGCAAATATGCTGCCATCGGCAATCCGAACTCGGGAAGGTCACTCATTTTGTAAATCGGCTGCTTTGGAGAATATCTTGAGCTTTGGATTCGGCAGTGACATCGGGATTCGCCCGGCAAAGGGAGTCCCGATCATTCCCGAGGTTCCCGTCCGTTCTGGCAAGAATTCTGCATAAACAAACCAAATGAAGAAGTATGCCTTGGTCCATCATGTCAGCGGAAATGGGAGAGCGTGACTCATGCGTGTCCTGATTGTGGAAGATGATTTCATCGGAAGCCACCTCATGAAGAAGTTCCTCGAAGCGGATTGTTTCTGCCATCTTGCCTTCGACGGGAAGGAAGCGATCGAGGCCTTCAAGGCGGCCCTGAAAGAAGAAAAACCCTATGACCTCCTCTGCCTTGACATCATGATGCCCGAGGTCAGCGGCATCGATGTCCTTCGGACCATCCGCAAGATGGAGCAGGAAAGGGGGATTCCACCCGATAAGGGTGTCAAGGTGATCATGACGACGGCTTTGAACGATGCCGACGTCATCATGGAATCCTTCGATGCGCGCTGTGACGGCTATATCGTGAAGCCCATCCGCAAGGAAACGCTTTTCGAGGAAATCGAAAATCTCGGCCTGCTGGTGAAGGACAAACAGCAATCGTCCCTTTAGCCATCGGTCTGTCCCGCTGCCTTCGTCTTTGATCTTTCCCTGCCGATCGATCCTTCCATTGACCGCGTCTGCATGCCCGGGAGGGGGATCTTTCTGTCTATCCGCGATTCGGCGCTTGACGGAAGTGCTGTCAGGCGATAGACAATGACAGCATTTGCCGCTTGCGTGTCCCGGCAGCCCGAAAAAATTCCCGAACGGACAAACGAGATGAAAACCGCAGTGACCCATCTTCCTCTTCATGGAGGAAAGTGAGGTAAAGGCTGTGCAGGGCAGGGACGATAGGATATTGGAATGAGGATGGAAACGTGGTAATGAGAGACAGTCATTTGATGAAGCGACCCTGACGGATCAGAGAAGCCGGGATGATGGATCGAGTCAGGCATGACAACAGCTCAGGAGGCGTGTGATGAGGATCGGGATTATCGGTATCGGAGGAATTGGGGGATTTTACGGCGGGAAGCTGGCTGTCCAATATGCGGGCAAGGGAGAGCATGAGATCATCTTTTTTGCAAGAGGCGCCCACCTGGAGGCGATCCGGAAGGACGGCCTCAAGCTTGTGACGGTAGATGGGGAATATATAGCCAGGCCGACGCTGGCCACGGACAAACCCTCCGAGATGGGTTTGCTGGACCTGGTTCTGTTCTGCACGAAAAGCTACGGGTTGGAAGAGGCGGCCAAGTCCATTGCCGGGAATCTTCGCGAGAATTCCGTCGTCCTGCCGCTGCTGAACGGCGTGGATATAACGGACCGGCTCAAGGCGGTCCTGCCCAGGGGAATTGTTCTCTACGGCGGCGTATTCATCAGCTGCGCCATCCAGAGCCCCGGTTTCGTCAAGCAGGCAGGAGGTACGGGACAGCTCTTCTTTGGTCCTGCGAGCAAGGCGGATGCGGAGAAGTACCGGCCCATCGAAACCCTGCTCAAAGGGGCTGGCATCAAGGCGGAACTGTC
>DATJPI010000045.1:0-2448 GCA_035506495.1 Syntrophales bacterium | reverse complement strand
GAGCTGGATGACATCGATGTGATCCCGTTCGAGTGCCTTGAGGCTCGTTTCCACGTCCCGGATGATGTCCTCTTTCTTCCGGGTAGCAGGGGGGATCTTGGTTGCCACGTAGACCTTGTCGTGCATCCCTTTGAGGGCCGTTGCGACAATCTCTTCATTGCGTCCGTTCATGTAGCGCCGCGCAGTGTCGACGTAGTTGATGCCGTTCTCAAAGGCAACCCGGATCACTTCCGGCTCGGGAGTCAGCATGGCCCCGAAGCTGACAATTGTTATCTTGAGCCCCGTCCGGCCCAGGGTGCGATATACGGGTTTGGGAAAGCTGAATGGAGCGCCGGCTGCATGAGCGAGTCCCTCCCAGCCCAGCATGGCTCCCGTTGTGCCCAGAACGCCAAGTTTCAGGAAGTCTCTTCGTTTCATTGGCAAGGTCTCCTTGTTATTTTGACCTGTACTCCGTAAGGCATTCACAAGAAAATGATAATCTATTTCAGTTTTTCTTCAACTTCTTTCCAGCTCTTCAGTCTCACGGCCCCCTTCACGGGTTCGAAGCTGAAGGCCTGCGACGTGTGACGGGCGGCGGATTCGATCGCGCCCGGACCGCCGATGAACGCGCGGACTTTCAACCCCTTTTTCTCCAGGCTGTCGAACAGGCTGCCCTCGTCCCATGAAAGCATGGGCGCATCAGCGTATTCGTACTCCTTCAGCCAGGAGCGGACCGCTTTCAGGTTGGTCTCCCCCGTCTGAAGATAGATCAGGGGATATCGTTTTGCGATGGAGTCCACTGCCTGACGGCTTTCCGGGCGGCCCGGGTACAGGAACCCTTTCAGGAGCAGCGCGCCTTCCACATCAACGGCGACCAGACCGGCTCCCCGTTTCAGGACCAGAAGGAACCCCGTAGCGTCCGTGTTTCGGGATACGGCGCGGATGGTTTTCAGTCCCGTACGGGAAGCCGTGTAGTACCGGTAGGCCAGACCGTCTCCTCCGGAGAGGTTCTTCCCGAGCGATACGTCATCGACAAAGAACTCGACCAGTTCCCCACCCTGTGTGAACAGCGTCCCCCGCGTTTCGGCCTTCAGCCGGACCTCCTCCCCCTGCACCGCCACGGCATCATACACATAAACATCGGCATAGACGATGGAGGAATAGAGGCAACAGAAAGACGCAATGATGACGAATCTCAGGAACGCGGAAAAATAGTGATGGGTACGCATCAGTTTCATGTCGGAGTCTGCAAATGGCTATGACCTATAGGCTGGTCAAAAAGGTGCAGATGCAAGGCGCCCGACATCCCGAGGAGCGAGGCGTACTTTGGGTGTACGTTGAGCGACGAGGGACGAGGGCAACGATGCAGATGTGCCTTTTTCACCAGACTCCTACGCGTGTTCGCCTGCTTTGCGGAGAAGAAGCTCCCAATCCTCATCGACCATCTTCTGGATCACATCCAGGTCCTGGTCCGTGAGATGCTGGAAGCGCCCCTGAATCTTGAAATACTCCCTCACGGGGAACCGCTTGGGCTTGATGTTGATCGTGTACCGCAGTCCGTCCTCCACCTCGTAGAGGGGGAAGATGTTCGTCTGAACGGCCATGCGGGCGATCTTGACGGCCATCTCCGAGGGGATCTTCCAGCCCGTGGGGCAGCTCGCAAAGATATGCAGAAACCGGGAGCCCTTGATGTCATGCGCCTTCCTGACCTTCCGCACGAGATCCTCGGGGTGGGAGATGCTTGCCGTTGCGGCGTAGGGGATGCGATGGGCAGCCAGGGCCTCGACGATGTTCTTCTTGCGCATCTTCTTCCAGTCCTTGCCCGGTGTCGTCGTCGTCCAGGCGCCGTAAGGCGTCGACGAGCTGCGCTGGATGCCCGTGTTCATGTAGGCTTCGTTGTCGTAGCAGACGTAGATGAAGTTTTCGTTTCGCTCCACGGCGCCCGAAAGGGCCTGGAACCCGATGTCGAAGGTGCCGCCGTCACCGGCCCAGGTCACGACCGTCGTCTCCGTGTCGCCTTTCATGTCCAGAGCGGCCCGCACGCCGCTTGCGGTGGCACCGCCCGTCTCGAAGGCGGAGTGGATGACAGGGATTTTCAGGGTTGACGTAGGGTAGGGCCCGGCTATGACCGACCAGCAGCACGCCGGGAGCACCATCATCATTTTCTCGCCGAGGGCCTTGAGAAGAAACCTCATGGCGATGGCGGCGCCGCAGCCCGGGCAGCCGACGTGGCCGGGATACATGAATTCTTTTTCGGTGAGTTCAACTTCCATGGCGGACCTCCTGGAGCCCGATCCAAACGCTCTCCCGCTCGGGGGCAGTGCTGTTTTTCGTTTTCCAATAGATCTCTTCCAGAACCTCCGGGGTCACATCACGGCCTCCGATCCCGGCGATGTAGCCGAAGACGGGCGCATGGTTCGGCGCGTTACACAGGGCAGCGCGGACCTCCTGGGCGAAGATGCCGCTCGC
>DATJPI010000044.1:0-9085 GCA_035506495.1 Syntrophales bacterium | reverse complement strand
ATCGCTTCCCGGTATGCGATGATCATCATCTCGATTGCTTTGCCAAGCAGATAGCCCATCAACATGAGCAACACGCTTGCCACGAGCAGAACTGTCGTCGTCATAGCTGCATCCTTCGCCTTGTCTGTTTCCTTCAGTCTTTCCAGATGCGTTTCAGTAAGGAACCGATCGTCTCCCCTTGCGCATGTCAATGGCTTCTTTTCTGACCCGTTCCCGGTCCTCCGGATGAACAATCGAAAGCGAGTCCCGCAGCTTCATGGCAATGAGGCAGATTTCAAACTTGATCCCGTCCCTTGACATTGCCGAGAGGGTGCTCGCATACTCGTCGAGAATCTCCGGCTTTTTCTTTCCGATCCATATGTTTTTGTCTTTGAAGGTCTGGTGCATCACCTGAAGATGCACCAATGCATTCTGCGGGTTTCCCATTTCAGAACCGAATACGGTCTTTACGTATTTCACTCCTTTCAGAACGGGGTACTATTCGCCTGATGCATTCCCTGCGAATACAACGATGAGGCAAATCATGAAGATCTTCATGACCGTGAGGGATATCGATCTTTTCATAGCGCATCCTCCTCTCGGGATTACGATTTCATTTCAGTGGATCACGTCCCTCCGTCGCCTCTCAATCGGACAAACGATGAATCCGACGCTCCCGGTCTCTCACGTGCGGATCATGAAATGGATGAGAAATTGCATCTATGCTGTAGAACGGCAGATCGTGATTCTTTTTGACAGGGCAATTTCAGGTTGACTGCCCGGGGATCGCCGTGCTAACAATACAACCTGCGCCGTTACAAGGAGGAGGGAATGAGGCTCCGGGCACTTTGTCTTCTTGCTATCGCGGCCTTCTGCCTGTCGGTGTTTCCTGCCCGGGGGGGGGAGCTGGAGGAACTCCGCGCCATCCTGGTCCGTGACATCCCGCCGAGGCCCTCCGGGGCGATGACGGGATCGGCCTTCGCTCAAAGCATCCACGAGGCGCAGGGTTCCCTGCGCGAGCAGAGTATCCTGGACCAGATCATGAGCGGAAACCTGCCCGACTTCCTCAGGAGATTATCCCCCGTGCATTTCAGCCACAAGTCGGCAACGGGCGAGACCATCACGGTCACCCTTTTTGCCATGCCGGATTATCTGTCAATCGGCTCCGATCAGGATTTCATCCGGATCCCGATGGGCCTGCATGCGGCCACGGCCATCGCTGATCGATTCGGCTTCATCCTGCCGACAAGAAAAATCGTCGATGCCATATTCAGCCAAGCGGCTTTCGCGCTGAAACCCGAGCCCCTGCCGGCGGGCGACCGGATGAGATCGACAGCGTACTATCTGACCCACAACAAGATGATCCGCGATCAGCGTCTCGCCATGGGCTGTCCGCTCGGCGAACTGATGTCGGGACACAAAAAAGATGTGGTGCTGACCAATCGTCAGGCCGGCAGGCAGGGGAAAGTCGCCATTTATGGATGGCATCGCCCCTCGGGAGACCCGATTCAGCCCCTCAGCACGGTCCATGGCTCGAACTACGCCGACTACAGCCACGGCATACGCCTGATCAGCACCACGGCCCTGCTCAACGGTCAACCCTGTTCGATCTGGACAATCCTGGAAGACCCGGCGCTTGCGGGCGTGCTGAGCGATGAGGGCGCCATCCGGGTGGCTCAGCAGCGGATGGCCCAGGGCCGACAGCCGGTGCAACCGACAAGTGAGTCCCTCTTTGCGTCAGAAGGCACCCGGTTCTGAAGCCCCCTTCGTTCACCTAGTCTTTCCCGATGCTCTTGCAGCAGCGAAACCCCAGATGATAATTGGCGTGACTGTGCGCATCCATTACCCGTGTGCCGTGCCAGTATGGCGCGCGCCAGCGGCACCAGTCCTCGTGCGCATGGTAGGTGTCGAAAATAAACCAGCTCCCCTTCATCTCGGTCACCCCCAGTTCCCGGCTTCCCCGACTGGACATCTGGCCCTCATTCAGGGGAAGGTTCATGTGCTCCGCGGCATTGCCGTGCTGATCGTAGACCCCCAGAGGGCTGCGGCAGTCCGGAAACATCCCCGCAGGGTAGGTGTTGGATCCGCAATGATTCCATTCTCCTCCGCCGCAGCCCGACGTTTTGACACTCGCCGCGGCGCAGACGCCTTTTGCATATTGGGAACCGTAGGCCCATTTCTTCCCGGCGGCGTGAGCTCTGTTGTGAGCCTGCTGCATCCTACTGACCGCTGCCCCGGGGCTGACCCCCCTGGCCAGGTCGAAGCGATAGTCGGGAGGTTCGAGGGCTCCGGCGCAGGCGCCTTCCCATTCGTGTGCGTCACAGAGACGCTTGCCCATGGCCCAGCAGATCTCTGCAGCTTCGCGGGCACGGACCCAGATTACCGGGTAGGCGCAGGGGATGTCGGGGAACTCGAACTGGTCGATGCAGGCTCGGGCATCGCTCGCCTTTTGCTTCGCCGGGTCATAGAGCGGCGCCATGTATTTTGCCCCGCAGATCTTTTCGAACTCGGCGTTCTCGTAGTGAACGCCCAGCCTGGCGAGCTCTTCCCGGCATTCCTGCGGGCTGACAGGGTGCCGGGTGACGGCCGGGTTTCCCTGTCCGATGTATCCGGAGCCGGAAAATATCTTTCGAATGGATTGCATCTGGGCGTCGGAAAGGCCCTGCACTGTCTGCAACTGCCCGAACAGAGCCTCGTTCTGATCCCGTAGAGACTGTGCCGGGGCTGCCGTGGCCAGAAGGAGCACCATCAGGCCGATGAAAATAAGCTCTTTTCTCATTGTGCCTCCTTTCGCAATACAGTGAAAAAATCTCGATTGTCTGCGTAGCCCAGGAACCGCGGGACATACTGACCCTTGGACGATTTGTCCAGTGCGCTCATCCCCTGGATCGGGTGCTGAATGACAAGGTTCGAGCCCTGCCGCTGGTAGACAGCAAGATAGGTGTGCTCAAGGGCGTTCATGTCCAGGTGCATGGCGTAGAGGCAGCCGTAAGCCTGGAAGACCCGGGCCATCGCAGAAGGCGTTGCGCTCGTGAAAACTGCGTAGAGGAGAAACCGCTTCCCTTTCACTTCCTGCAGAGCGACCCCTGCGCGCATGGTGCGCAGCTTCTTCTCTTCCGATCCGGACCAGTTCCCCTCGCCCCAGCGGGACACGAGAGGGCCCGGCTCGGGCAGTCGGGCCTCGCGTCTGTACCCGGTGATAATCGGCACCCCGTTCTGCCGTGCCGATCGAATCTGCGACAGGAGAGGCGTGTCTTCCTCCGACCACGTCTTCATGCCCAGCCGACCGTCCTGGAGCTCGTACAGGGTGGCCAGCCCCGGCTGAAGCTTGCTGAAGACCGTGCCGTGTTCGATAAAGCCATAGTGACTGCCGTGATTCTGCAGGGCCAACTGTCCCCAGCGGAACGCCCCGTGGGTGCGCTTGAATCCCCCGGTGAACACCGCCGCGGTCCTGCCGACATCTGTGGGGCTCACCAGGCCGTTCGACACGAGCGGGGCGATTGTTCCGATGCCGTCGGGCCCGGGCAGGGAAGGATCCTTCATCCGGTCCTGCACTCGATCGGACCAGTCGACACGGGGATGTTCTGTTCCGAGAGAGAACCTCACGCCGAACTGATCCAGGTCGAAAGCGACAAGATAGACCAGGGCTTCGGATTCAACCCTGTCCAGAGTGCCGACCACTCTGGGATCACTCCGCAGGATATCCTGTGCAATCAGGTGCGGCGCGATCAGGCTCACGTAAATGCCCGGGTTCCCCGCCGCTTCATACCAGTTTCCTGGGATTATCCGCTGGGCCGGCAAATCCCGGACTTCGATGCCCAGATGAGAAGACGCGATCACCTGTCCGGCCCGTGACGGGTCGATCCGCGCCGGTCCCGGGGCTCCCAATTTCCTCCGTATGGGCCCCGGCGAGGACGGCTTTGACTCCTCAACGGTCTGAGCCTCTTCACGGAAGGCGTCCTGATAGAAGTTGTCCTTTACGGTGGACACGATCTTTTCCCCCGCGGGGACCCCGTCGCGCAGGAAATCGGTCACGCTTTCGATTTGAGTCCGATGCCCCTTGACAGGATTGCGCAGGTAGAGCTTTCCTCCACAGAGGGAGGCATAGGCGGCATGGGTTGCCCTGGCGGCCGCCAGGCTTTCTTTTGAGTTCGTTCCCCACAGGTCGCAGTTGGATTTCTTCTTTCTCTCTTCGATGACGAGTCCCTGGGGATGCCGTTCATCCAGGAGGAGTTTTTGCGATCCGGGCCTCGCGTTTTCCAGGTGATACTCCGCCGTCGCCGCGCCGCTACCCCATGAAAGCCGGAGCACGTACCAGTCGTTGACGTGAGAATTCAACTGGATCAGGTTGGCACGGCCTTCTTCGCCGGCCGCACCCTTTATCGGGATGGAGCTTTCCTGACGAAACGGCTGGAGATCGATGATGGTTTTCAAATCCCCCGGCAGGGCGCCGTCGCCGAAAGCCATCACGAAAAAAAAGGAAAGGAAAAAGGTAAGGGGGAAACGCATGTCGGGATCTACCTCGCCATCACAACAATGACCACAGCCAGTGCGCCGACAATCTGGCTGACAGGATTCCGGACTGCGAACATCAGCGGATCGTCTTCCATCCTGCCGCGGTGAGCGATGAGCCAGACGTAGCTGATCCAGTAGAGCAACAGGGGGCACAAAAGCCAGATAAACTCCTGACGCGTATACAGAATCTGCGCGGCCCCGCTGGAGATGTACATGGCCAGGACGAGAACCGCCAGATAGCCGCTCCCTGCCCCCATGGAGGCCAGGAGTTCCCGGTCTATGTCCAGATAGCCCCGGACCGCGAAATTCCTCCCCTGCTCCCTCTGCACCAGAACCATCTCGGCATACCGCTTCACGAGGGCCAGGCTGAAAAAGATGAACATCGCAAAGGCCGCGAGCCAGGCCGAGGGCCAGATGGAAACGGCCGCAGAGCCCGCCAGGATCCGCAGGGTGTACAGCCCTGCAAGGACGATGACATCCAGTACGGGGATCTGCTTCATGGTGAAGGAATACCCCAGGTTCAACAGGAAGTAAAGAAGCAGGATCGCGGCAAAGGGCAGGGGCAGATAACCGGCCAGGCAAAAGCTCGCCGCAAACAGCAGCGGAGCCAGAACCAGCCCCGCCAGCGGAGATAGCTCTCCGAATGCGAAGGGCCGCATCCGTTTTCGGGGGTGGCAGCGGTCTGCCGGCAGATCGACGAGGTCATTGATGATGTACACGCAGGATGCGGACAGCCCGAAGGACAGGAAGGCGAGAACGGCGCTGCCCACCAGATCCGGCTCATTGTACCTGTGCGCCAGCATCAGCGGGGCGAAGACCAGGATGTTTTTCAGCCAGTGATGCAGGCGCATTGCCTCCACGTAGGGCTTCAGCAGCCCTTTCCGGCGGCTGAAGACCTTTTCAATCTCCGTCACCCGGGCAGCCCGCTGCACGACGCTCTCCGCGGCATCGACAACGATGGCCCGGCGCGCCGAAGACCAAACCTCGAGATCGCCTCGCTCGTTGCCGGCGTAATCGAACCCCTTTTCGCCGAACTCCTTGACCAGGCGGCGTTTCTTGGTTTGATGGGTCAGGTTGACGGCGCCGTCGCTTGCCAGCACCCCGTCAAAGAGCCGCAGGTGCTCGGCGACTTGAAGGGCAATGCCTTCGTCGCTTCCCGTGGCCAGAATTAGCCGGCGCCCCAGGGTGTGCTGCTCTGTCAGGTATCCCAGGAGCTGCCGGTGATAGGGCAGGACTCGGACGTCGAGCGTCACCCGCCGGCTGATCTGGCGTTTCAAGTAGGCTTTTCCCCGGAGCAGCCAGAAGGGAATGGCCAGAACATAAAAAGGATTCTTCTTGAGCAGGGAGAAGAACGACTCGATGAGCAGATCGGTCTTCGTCAGCGTTCCGTCCAGGTCGACAATCAGAGGATGCGATGTTCCCGTTTGATCCATCTTTTCCCGGTGCAACGGCCTTGTGATGGTAGGCCGGCCAACAAAAATAGAGAGCAAGGGTTGTCGGCGGTTCCGGCTGCGTTGCAGATCTTTTTTCTATCACTTCCTCGCCCGATTATGATAATCATACGAAAGAAAATAATCCAGCACAAATGAGACGGTCCAGGCTCCCGCTAAAAGGCAACCTGGGCCAGAACGGCGCACTCCATGCCCTCTCAGACACTCATCACAGGCGGTGCCGGATTCCTCGGGATCAACCTCGTGCGGTTCCTGCTGGCCAAGGGTGTGTCGGGAATCACGGTCCTGGACACGGCCGATTTCGATTATCCCGACGCAAAGGATCATGTCCGGTCGGTCAGGGGCGATATCCGCAACCGGGATGTCGTCTCGGCATCCATGCCCGGGGGCGGCATCGTCGTCCACACGGCGGCGGCTCTGCCGCTCTACAGCCCCGAAGACATCGTCTCCACGGATGTGGATGGAACACGCATCCTACTGGAAGAAGCCCTGAAAAGAGGCGTCGATCGTTTCATCCACGTTTCGTCTACGGCCGTTTACGGCATTCCCGATCATCACCCGATCCGCGAGAACGACCGGCTCGAGGGGGTCGGACCGTATGGCGAGGCAAAGGTCAAGGCGGAGGAGTTATGCAGGGAATACCGGGACAGGGGCCTCTGCGTGACCATCCTGCGGCCGAAATCCTTCGTGGGTCCCGAACGGCTGGGGGTCTTTGCCCTGCTCTACGATTGGGCGAAGGACGGGAAGAACTTCCCCTTGATCGGGAAAGGGGCCAACCGGTATCAGCTTCTCGACGTGGAGGATCTTTGCGAGGCCATCTGGCTCTGCATGACGAAGGAGAAGGCGCTCGTCAACGACACCTTCAACATCGGGGCGAAAGACTTCGCCACGATGCGCGAGGATTTCCAAGCCGTGCTGGACCATGCCGGGTTCGGGAAGAGAGTCGTCGGGCTGCCTGCCTGCCCGGTCATCCTTGTTCTGAAAGTGTTGGAGCATCTCAAGCTCTCGCCGCTCTACCGGTGGGTCTACGAAACGGCCGCAACGGATTCCTTCGTGTCCATCGAGAAGGCGGAACGAATCCTGGGCTTCCGTCCCCGTTATTCGAACCGGGAGGCCCTCATCCGGAATTACAGATGGTACCTGGACAATCTTGACCGATTCAAAGCGTCAACCGGAGTTTCTCACCGCGTTCCCTGGGACCAGGGAATCCTAAAAATCGCTAAGATGTTCTTCTAGTCACCTCTCCGCCTCTTAGTCGGATGTCTCAGACCCGCTGAAACACAAATCGTTTATCCAGATGATATTTTGTCGTGTAGCCAATGGACAAGCCGATCATTGCACCGACGTACTTTGCAGAATCAGTCTCGAATAGCGCATCAAAGCCGATCTCAACCCCCCAGAAGATCACGGTGGTAAAAATACCCATGAGTGAGTAAAGGATGAATCGAGTCATGTCATCCACTCGGTTTTCTGCACGATAGTGGAAGATATACTCCCGATCCAGAACATACTTCAGGGCAAGTCCCGCCAGTGTTCCAAAGACTATGGCCAGATAAAGGCTGTATACGCCGGGGTAAATAGACAAGCTGATGTATTGGGTCGCAAGGTTGACCCCCGTGGCAACGAAAGCAAAAAACGCATACTTTGCTGTCAGGGAAAACCCTGTCATCGTAAACCTCGCTCTTCATGTGTCGCCAGGAATGGTGCAGGCCAAAATCGAATCTCTCATCTTTAGACGCGGTAGATCAGTACGGCAAAGGTAACAAACCATCCGGCAAGGCAGAGTTGTATGAAGCGGTCCCTGATGAAAATCTCTGTGGGTGAACCGCCGTTATTTTCCACGAAGGTTATCTGCATGTAACGCAGTATTCCCAGCACGACGAAAAAGGAGGTAAAGTATAGTTTGTCCGTGCTGAATTTTGCGATCACGTCGGGTGACACGGTGTACAGGATGTACGAAACAAGGATCACGGCTGCCATGACCACCATGGCCGAGTCGATGAACGCGCAATTGTAGCCGTCTACTACCTTGCGCACTTTTGTGTTTGTTTTCATGTAGATGATCACATCGTCACGCCTCTTTGCCAGTGCGATAAACAGGGCAAGAAGAAACGTCATGATCACGATCCACATGGAGATATTCGTGTCTGTCACGACACCGCCGACAAAGATGCGAATCACGAAGCCCACGGCGATGATAATAATATCCAGGATGGGGATGTATTTGAGCTTCAGGCTGTATGCTGCGTTTAACAGGATGTAGAGAATAATGAGCGAGAGCATGGTTGAACCGAACTTACACGAAAGCCCGATACCCGCAGCCGTGAGCGACACCATCAAGATCGTTGCCGCAGCGCCTGAGACAGTTCCCGAAGCCAGCGGGCGAAACTTTTTCTGCGGGTGCAGCATGTCCGCTTCCATATCCCGTAGATCGTTGAAGATATAGACGGCGCTGGACACCAGACAGAATGCGATAAAGGCTTCAAAGGCCCGCTCCAATAGCTCTGCCTGCACGATCCGTAGAGAGAAAAATAACGGCAGGAAGATAAACAGGTTTTTGACCCACTGGTGTATCCTCAGCAGCCTCAGGTGCTCCCGGATCATCGTAAGTGTGTCTAATTGATGAGCTGCCGATATATGCATTGTTCGTTATTGTCCTTAATACAATGGCTGTGCTCTAAAGAGAACCACTTTTCCACTTTGACTTCTCAAGGACCCGCCGAAGAAGCCGACGGCCCAGCAGGCCGAGACGATAACAATGTCTTTCATGATTCCTCTCTCCGTGGCGCGAAACCGGTCTCCTTCCAATCGGCTAAAGCCGGAACGGCTAACATCGACACAAGAATAATGGCCGGCAGAAAAACGTTCAGGTGTTTATGCATGTCTACCCCCCCGATTTGTTTTCCGCTCCTATAATGGCTTGAAAGTTCGAAACACCGGATACTCGTTCTTTTTCCTCCATCGCACCTATATACATTCTGAATTCTACTTGAGCATGTCTCGTGCCATATAAAATAGTAAATAAAATTGGATACTTAAAATACTTCCACGTTGATAGTTGCTAATCTTCGCAATCGCTATTGCTAAATGTCGCGATTGTTGCTGAATTTCGCAGTCGTTTTCACTTTCATCTTCCGGAG
>DATJPI010000043.1:0-7802 GCA_035506495.1 Syntrophales bacterium | reverse complement strand
GAAAAATTTGCCGCCATGGGAGAAATGGCGGCCGACATTGCCCACGAGGTCCGCAATCCCCTGGGGAGCATCGCCCTTTCGGCCTCTCTGCTTCTGAAGGGCCTCACCGGCGAGAAAAACAGGGACCAGGTCGCACGGATTCTCCATTCCGTCCGAAACGTCGATAACAAAATCGCCAACCTGCTGCTCTTCACCCGCAAGCCGGAACCCGTCTTTAGGGATCTTCGGATTTACGATGTCCTTCAGGAGATTTTAAAATTCTGTGCCGAGATCCTCGACAAGGAAGGCATCCGACTGAGTGTGCGCCTGACGGGCACAAGCCCGATGGTGCGGGCCGACGGGGAGTTGTTGAAGCAGGTGTTTCTCAACATCATTCTGAATGCGGTGCAGGCTATGCGGGGCGGCGGCAAGCTCATGATCGAAGCCCGCCGGCATACCGACCCGGCCCTGAGGCCGGGCATGGAACGGACCCTCGAACTTCGTTTCGCCGACACGGGCGGCGGTATCCGTGAGGAAGACCGGAAGCGGATCTTTGACCCCTTTTTCAGCACGAAAGAGGGAGGGAACGGCCTCGGGCTTGCCATCGTGCATAACATCATCGATCTGCATCGCGGAACGGTTGACGTCGAGAGGGGAGAGAAGGGCGGAAGTGTTTTTACGGTCCTGCTGCCGCTTCTCGAGGAGGAACCCTGATGCCGAGCGCATCGCAAACGGGAGACGGATATGCCTGAAATAGCAGCCAACACAAGACCCATTCTTGTCGTCGATGACGATCCGTACATGCGAAGTTCCCTCTCGGATTGCCTTGTGAGCTGCGGTTATGCCGTGGAAACAGCCACCGACGGCGTCGATGCGCTGGGAAAGTTCCGTAAAGGGGCCTACGAGATGGTCATCACCGACATCCGCATGCCCAAGATGGGCGGGCTTGATCTTCTGAAAGAGCTCAAGGGCCAGTCTTCCGATACGCCGGTGATCGTCATTACGGCCTATGGGACCGTGAACACCGCCGTCGAAGCCATGAAGCAGGGCGCCAAGGATTTCATCATGAAGCCCTTCTCGCTCGACGATCTGGAGATGGTGGTGAAGAACGTCTTGGAAAGGGGTCCGGAGCAGGAAGCGGTTCTGGAAAGGGGATCGGGTTCCATCGAGACCGCCCGTCCGGCCCAGCGCCAGATCGTGACGAGCGATGCAAGGATGAACGAACTCCTGGAGTTCCTGAAGAACATTGCCAGAAGCCGATCCAGCGTCTTGATCCGGGGGGAAAGCGGGACTGGAAAGGAATTGCTTGCCCGCTTCATCCATACCCACAGCCCCCGGCGCAACCAGCCCTTTGTCGCAGTCAATTGTGCTGCGATCCCCCACACACTTCTGGAAAGCGAGATGTTCGGCTACGAGAAGGGCGCCTTCACGGGCGCCGCGCAGCGCCGGATCGGGAGGTTCGAACTGGCCGACCGAGGGACGCTGCTGCTCGACGAAGTCAGCGAAATGGACATACCGCTCCAGGCGAAACTCCTGCGGGTCATCCAGGAATCCGAAATCGACCGCCTGGGCGGAAAGGAGCCCATCTCCGTCGATGTCCGGATCGTTGCGACGACCAACGCCGACCTGAAGCAGTGTATCCAGGAGAGGAAATTCCGGGAGGACCTTTACTACCGACTCAACGTGATCCCTATTCGAGTCCCGCCGCTTCGGGAGCGCAAGGGGGATCTCGCCGTCCTGGCGGAGCATTTCCTCGCGAAATATGCGGGTGAAAACGGAAGGCGCAGACCGACCCTCACTCCCGAAGCCCTGGCAGCGCTTTCCGCCTATTCCTGGCCCGGCAATGTACGGGAGCTCGAGAACGTGATCGAACGGGCCGTGCTGGTCTGCCAGGTCGACGAGCTTCAACCGCATCACCTCGCGCTGGAGGGTCAGGAGGTTGTTTCCGGCGACCAGGATCACCACGAAGAAGCGGCTCCCTGTGCTCCGGCAAGCGACCCCGTGACGCTTCGGGACATGGAGAAGAATCTCATCTTCAGCACCCTAAAGAAGGTCAAGGGAAACAAAACGAAGGCCTCCGAGATCCTCGGGATCAGCGTACGGACCATGCGCAACAAGCTCAACGAGTACAAACTCGAGCAAGGCATATGAAAGAGAGCGATGTGAATCGGGATATCGGAATCCGGAATGAAATCGTGAAAAAAGGCCTGTTACCCCTCTTTCGGAAGCCTGAAGCCCGGCGCTTGAAGCCTGCGGCACTCAGGCTGCCATTGGCACATGCCTTGCAACGCATCCTGGTGGAATCTTTGCCCGAGGAAGAGGTTGCATGAAAGCTTTGTTTGGCAAGACCATCGATCTGCTGTCGGATCTCATCGGTGCCCGGTCGCAGAGGCACGAGGTTCTGGCTTCCAATGTGACCAACCTGGACACCCCGGGATACGAGCCCAAGGATGTCGATTTCCAGAACCTGCTCGGCTCGATGCAGGGAAAGGGCATCCGCATGGCCAAGACGAACGGGAAACATTTTCCCGCCGCCACACCGGGGGGCAGCCTCGAGATCGTCAAAACCGCTGACCGGGTGGACTTGGACCGCGAGATGGTGTCGATTGCCGAAAACCACCTGATGCACAACGCCTCTATCGAGATGCTGGCGCGAAAACTCAGGGGACTTCAGTCTGTCCTTAAGGAGACCCGATAATGGATTTCATTACCTCGTTTGACATCTGCTCGTCGGGGCTTTCGGCCCAGAGAAAGAAGATGGACGTCATCGTCAGCAACCTGGCCAATGCGAGCACAATCCAGACGCCGGAAGGCGGACCTTACAAGAGGAAGGTCGTTGTCCTGGCATCGGAACCCGTGAACGGAAAGTTCGGCAATGCCCTCCATGAGGCCCTCTCCCAGGTCAAGGTGCAGGAGATCTTCGAGGATGGCGAAGGACTGAAGAAGGTTCACGACCCCACGCATCCCAATGCCGACGATCAGGGTTTCGTCACCTACCCCAACGTCAACGTAGTGACAGAGATGGCGGACATGATCACCGTGAACCGGGCTTACGAGGCCTGTGTGACGGCCCTGGATGCCACGAAGAACATGACTCTGAAGGCTCTCGATATCGGGAAATAGCGGCGACGGGACAGCCGGCGGTTCAGAGCCTGCCGGCCGGTGAAGGAGCGAGAACATGGACAAGGTCACGACACGAAGCGATGCTCTCAAGCCCTCCCCTCAGGCAATCAAGCCCGTAGGGAAGGATTCCGGCAAGCCCCAGGGTGCCTTTGGGGACGTGCTGAAGCAGGCCGTCACCGAGATTAATCAGCTTCAGAACAATGCCGACAAGGCCATCACCGGGGTGCAACTCGGGCAGTCCGGCAGCATTCACGAAGCTATGATCGCTCTTGAGAAAGCTGATATCTCGTTCCGGGCCATGATGCAGGTCCGAAACAAAATCCTGGATGCCTACCAGGAAATCATGAGGATGCAGGTCTGAGTCCGGGTCTCTCCCCTCTGTCATCTGCGGCGGTTCTGGTGCAACCTCGACTTCGCAAGCGGCGCTTCGATGACGGATACGATAATTCTTCTGGAAGGATAGAGGGATAGAAAATCGATGGGTCAGCTTCTCTCTCAGATGTGGAAGGGGTTTCAATCGCTTCCGGCATCCCGCAAACTCACGATCCTAGTTGCCGCCGGTGCCACACTGCTGAGCATCGCGCTGGCCGTCGTGTTCATCAACCAGCCGGAATACAAGATTCTCTTCACGAACCTGTCGACCGAAGATGCCGGCCAGATCACGGCCCGTCTCCAGGAAAAGAAGATCCCCTACCAACTGTCCCCCGGCGGAGACATGATCTCGGTGCCTTCCGAGAAGGTGGCGGAGCTGCGGCTGGAGTTGGCGGCAACGGGCCTTCCCAAGGGCGGCGGAGTCGGATTCGAGATCTTTGACACGAAGAACCTAGGCGTGACCGAGTTCGTCCAGCAGCTCAACTACCAGCGGGCCCTCCAGGGGGAACTGACCCGGACGATCAACAGCCTCGACGAGATCCAGCAAAGTCGCGTCCACCTCGTCATTCCGAAGAAATCCCTCTTTTCCGAGGACCAGAAGAAACCCACGGCTTCTGTCATCGTGAAGCTCAAGAGCGGGCGCAACTTGAGCGAGCCCCAGATTCAGGGCATTTCGCACCTCGTGTCGAGCTCGATCGAGGGGATGAGCCCCCGGGACGTGATGATCGTGGATTCCAGCGGGAAGGTTCTCTCGAAGGTCACCGAGGGCGGAGATCTTGCGCAGTTGTCCAACTCCCAGATCGAGTACAAGAAAAACGTCGAAAAAGACCTCACGAACCGCATCACGACCATGCTGGAAAAGGTCGTCGGTGAAGGGAAAGCCGTCGTGCGAATCTCGACGGATTTGGATTTCCGGGTCATGGAGAAAACGGAGGAGAAGTTCGACTCCGAGGAGCCTGCCATCCGCAGCGTCCAGCGCTCGCAGGAGAAGTCCGGCTCCATCAGCGGCGGGGCCGGTGAAAGCTCCGTCACGGCCACCGGACGTCAACCGGCGGCTCCTGTGCGGCCCGCAGGGTCGAATCGCGACAAGACCGACGAGACGATCAACTACGAGATCAGTCGCACAGTCAACAAAACCGTCATGCCCGTAGGTGACGTGAAGAAGCTCTCCATCGCCGTGCTCATCGACGGCAACTATGTGAAAAACGACAAGGGAGTCGAGGAATACCAGCCGAGGCCCGAGAAAGAGATCACGGCCCTGGAGGACCTGGTCAAGAAGTCGGCGGGCTTTGATGCCAGGCGCGGCGACCAGGTCGTGGTGTCAAACGTGCCCTTCAAGAAAGTGGATGTGGGCGGGGAGATGCCGGAGAAGTCCTGGCTGGATAAGCTCATGCCCTTCATGTTCCTGGCCCGATATCTCGTGATTCTCGCCGTGGTTGCCCTGGCCGCGCTATTCGTCATCAAGCCGCTCGTCGCCATGCTGGCTGCGCGCGGGCGGGAGACGCCGGTGTCCATTCGGGAAATCCCCGCTACGGCGGGTGAGCTCAGGGGCGGCGAAGGCATAACCCTCTCTCTCGGAGCCCCGCAGACGACGCGCGAATTGACAGAAGCCGACATCGTGCAGCGCATGGCCTCCGCCGATGCCAAGCGATTCGCAGAGCTGTTGAGAAACTGGATTAAATAGATACGGGTATAGGGGCAAGGGTATAGGGTATAGGGCAAAGAACAAGAAAATACCCGAACGCCTCGACCCCCTGACCCTTTACCCTTCACCCTGAACCCTGGTTTGTTTATGAACAACGAAGAAAAAGCAGCCATCCTCCTTCTCTCCCTGAATGAGGAACTGGCAGCGGAGGTGATGAAGAACCTCCGTGCCTCGGAAGTTCGTCGTATCAGCATGTACATGAGCCGAATCACGAGCCTCTCCTCCAAGGACGTTCAGTCGGTGGCGAGGGAATTCTGCGATCTCGCCAAGGAGAAGGGCGGCATCCAGTCCGTGAAGGAGGATGTCGCGAAGAACATCGTCATCAAGGCCCTCGGAGCCGAGCAGGCCGGGAGCATTATCACGGCCCTCAATGACGAAAAGGAAAAGTTCAACGAGAACCCCATCTTCGAAAAACTTCGGGATATCGATCCGAAACTCCTGATGGACTTTACAAAGATGGAACACCCCCAGACGATCGCACTGATCCTGGCCCACCTGAGGCCCGAGCAGGCCGCCGAAATCATGGATTCCCTCGGTCCGGAAATGCAGATCGAGATCGTCCGAAGGATGGCAACCCTGAAAAGCGTACCGATGGATTTGATCGAGGACGTCGCCCAGACACTGGAAGACGAGATCATCGTCGGAGCATCCAGCGAGAAGGAGGTCGGCGGGGTGAGGCTCATGGCGGAGATCCTCAACCGGATGAACCGCACGAGCGAGAGCGCCATCATTTCCTCTCTCGATGGTACGGATCCGGAACTTGCCGCCGAAATCCGAGGGTTCATGTTCACCTTCGACGACATCCTGAAGCTCGACGACCGCAGTATGCAGGAACTCCTCCGGGAAGTGGCGAGCGAGGACCTTTCCAAGGCCCTGAAGGTGATCGATGCGGAGGGCCGGGAGAAGGTGTTCAAGAACATGTCCAAGCGCGGCGCCGATATGCTGAAGGAAGACATCGACATGATGCCGCCCATCCGGCTCTCGGATGTGGAAAGGAGCCAGCGGGTCATTCTGGATATCTGCAAGCGGCTTGAGGCTGAAGGTCGGATCCAGCTGTCGCGCGAGGGAGGCGATGAGTTCGTCTAAACGGGTCATCAAATCGAGTCACGTCAAGGTCGTCGACAGCCCCTCAACGGAGAGACCGCGCTTTGTGCCGGCTGATTTAGGTTGCGAGAATCTCTCCCAAGGGCCGTCCCCGCGTCGTTCCAAGATCGAACAGATCCTCATCGATTCCGAGAAGAAGATGAAGGATGCCTACGAGAGGGGCCTCGCGGACGGATACCGCAAGGGGATGGAGAAGCGGGAGAAGGAACTGGCCTCTTCGGGGGAAACCCTGAAAAAGCTCGTCCTGGAGGTGGAAAACATCCGCCGGAACATCCTGGAGCGGGGGGAAGCCCGGGTGCTCAACCTGGTCATCGCCGTGGCCGGCAAGGTCATCCGACAGGAGATTTCGACGGATCGGGACATCGTCCTCAATGTCCTCCGGGAGGCCGTAAAGAACGTGCTGGACCGCGACCGGATCAAAATCCGGCTCAATCCGAGGGACCACGAGCGGATGTCGAAACTGGCTCCAGGCTTCATCTTCGGTTTCGAGGGGATCCGGTCGATCACGCTCGAGGCCGTCGAGTCCATCAGTCCCGGTGGTGCCGTCATCGAGACTGCCTTCGGAGAGGTCGATGCAACGATCGAACGGCAGCTCGAGGAGATCCTGAAGGCTCTGCTGCAGCACGGGAAAAAGAACTGAGGCTCGAGGTTCGAGGAACGAGAAGCGAGGATAAAGGAGAAAGGACAAAGGACAAAGGGTAAGAAAAAGGATGCTCCCGCAAGTCCTTTATCCTTTTTCCTTTGGCCTTTCACCTAATGAAGCCTGCTGCGGAGCAGCCCCATGACGCTGGATTTCAACCGCTACCACCGGATTCTCGACCAGATTAACCCGATCAAGGTGAACGGGACGGTGAACGAGATCATCGGTCTCATGGTCGAGGGTCACGGGCCGGCAAGCTCCGTGGGCGAGATGTGCAACATCTTCGAAAACAGCGGGGTTGGAGATCCGCTCCGGGCCGAGGTGGTTGGGTTCCGCAAGGGGAAGGTCCTCCTGATGCCGCTGGACAACCTCCAGGGTGTGGGACCCGGAAGCAGGATCGTCTCCCTCGGTAGGAAGGCATCGGTCGCGGTGGGGAAGAAACTCCTTGGCCGGGTCATCGATGGTCTTGGCAATCCCATCGACGGCAAGGGGCTCATGGATCTGGAGGATGAATACCCGTTGTACGCCGAGCCCATCAATCCGCTGAAGAGAGGCCGCGTCGTGAAACCCATGGATCTGGGGATCCGGGCTCTCAACGGCCTGCTGTCCTGTGGCAAGGGCCAGAAGATGGGCATCTTCTCCGGCTCCGGCGTGGGCAAGAGCATCCTGCTGGGAATGATTGCAAGATACACGAAGGCCGATGTCAATGTCATCGGGCTCATCGGTGAACGAGGGCGCGAGGTGCGCGAATTCGTCGAGAAGAACCTGGGCACCGAGGGTCTGAAGCGATCCATCGTCATCGTGGCCACGTCCGATCGTCACCCGCTGATCCGCATGAGGGCGGCCTATGTGGCGACCTCCGTGGCCGAGTATTTTCGG
>DATJPI010000042.1:0-6067 GCA_035506495.1 Syntrophales bacterium | reverse complement strand
CGTCGACATCCCGATCGAGGAACGGGACCCGAAGGAAGTTCTCGAGTTCCGGGGCACACCCATCAGCGGCCCGGCTGTGAAGGGTTACTACCCGGCTTTCGACCTCACTCCGGCGGAACTGGTGACGGGAATCGTGACGACGAACGGGATTGAGGTCAAAGGGAAAAGGTGAAAGGCTAAAGGAAAGATTCTGGATTCAGGCGTCCGGATTCAGTATTTGTCCTGATGCCTGGCGCCTGTTGCCTGAAGCCTGCTACTGAAAAAGATAATCCCTCTCCGCTGCCGGGCCGACTTTTTCCAGCGCGAGCGCCGAGCCGGGGATCAGGTAGCTCCGCATTCGGCTGGGTAGGTAGACGAGGTACCAGAAATCATCGGGGCGATATTCCCCGCGACGGCCGACGATCTTTCCTCGAGCGCCCTTCATAGGGTGACCGGGGTGGGTGACAACGACAAAATCGCCGAGATCCATGGTGTTTCTCCTTTGAGGAAAACCTTAGGCGGATTGATCCTAGCACGCGGGGGAAGCCGTTACAACCAAAATGACCGGCCCGCTGTAGATTTTCCCTATCAATTGTGTTAAGGCAGTGGTCCAGCAAAGCAACGAGGAGCGAGGAACGAGGTCCGAGAAACAAAATAGAAATCCTCGAGCCTCGAACCTGTTTTTGTCATTGCGAGGAGGGACGCCGATGACTGAAATTAAAATGCCCATTTATTTTCACGCCAACTACAAGGTCATCATCCGCACGAAGGACTGGGAAACAAGGGAAAGAGCCCAGAAACTCTCCATACGGGAGTTGAGCCCGGAAGAGCAGAAGGTCTCCTTCAAGGACTTTGCCGAGAAGGACATGCCGACCCACCAGATCATCTTCTACGACTTCGGCTGCAAACGGGTGATCGAGGGGAAGTTGCTGGAAAACGTGCAGGAAAAGATTGTTTTCAAGGTCCAGGAGAAGGAGTACGAATTCTCGCACCTCAAGCCGCCGCCCTCCGCGGGAGGCTGATTTCAAGCCACCGCGCGCTTCTCCGCAGGCTTGCCTAAAATCTCGCGAATTTTCTTGGAAAGGTCGATGATGCTGAAGGGCTTCTGAATAAAGCCGCCGCAGCCACGGGAGAGGATGTGAGAGGCCTGTCCGTTGAGGCTGTAGCCGCTCGCGAGGAGAACCTTCACCGAGGCATTGATGCCCTTCATGGCATCGAAGACCCGCCCGCCGCCCATCTCGGGCATGATCATGTCCAGGATGACCATGTCGATCTCCTCAATTTTCTGCCGGTAGATTTCGATCGCCTCGGACCCGCTGCGGGCGGCAAGCACCCGGTAACCCAGTGTCCTTAAAACCTCAACGCTCACATCAAGAACGATGTCCTCGTCGTCGACAAGCAGGATGGTCTCGGTTCCCTTCAGGACCTGGCGTTCGAGCGGCGCATCCGCAACGGTCGCGCTCGCAGAGACGGGCAGGTAAATATTGAAGGTCGTGCCGTGGCCCCGCTCGCTATACAGGGTAATGGTGCCGCCGTGGTTTTTGACGATACCGTAGGCCGAGGCAAGCCCAAGGCCCGTACCGCGCCCCCTGCCTTTCGTGGTAAAGAAGGGTTCGAATGCGCGTTGGCGCGTCGCCTCGTCCATGCCGATCCCCGTATCGGTGATGGAAATCTTCACATAACGGCCGGGTTGCATCCTGTGCGGCTTTACGAACAGCTCGTCGAGAATGACGTTTTCCGTCGAGAGGATCAGCTCACCGCCACCCGGCATGGCCTGCCAGGCGTTGACATACATGTTGAGGAAAACCTGTTCGATCTGTCCGCGGTCCGCATCGACAACCCACGTACTCTCCTGCTCACGCCGGGTGATCTTGATCTCCTTTTTCGTCCGGCCGAACATCTCCGAGGATTTCTGAAGGAGGTCGTTGAGGTCCGTGGGTTTCACCTCGTACTTGCCGCCGCGGGCAAAACCCAGTAGCTGCCGGGTCAGCGTCGCGCCGCTGCGGATCATGTTTTCGATGCCCGTGAGGTGGGCCGAATGGGGATGCTCGTCCTTCACATCCATGAGCATGAGAGAGACATGGCCCTGGATCCCCATGAGGAGGTTGTTGAAGTCGTGGGCAATCCCGCCTGCAAGCGTCCCGATGGCTTCCATCTTCTGGGCCTGGAGGAACTGAGCCTCAAGTTGTCGGGTCTGAGTGATATCGCGGGCGATGCCGCAGATGCCGATGATTTCGCCTGCGTCGTCGAACATGGGAACCTTCACGACGTGCAGCGTCACGGGCATGCCGTTGATCGTCTCGCTGGACTCGACCTCGACCATCTCACCGTCAAGGACGCGGTAATCCATTTCGCTGCTCTGCTGCTCTGCTGCCTCCCCGAAAAGCTCCCCGTCGGAAAGTCCCACGATTTCCGATGCGGGCTTGCCGAACAGGGTCTCCACGCTGGGATTCACCAGCACATATTTGAGCGCGCGGTCCTTGATATAAATGCAGTCCGGGGCCGTTTCAAAGATGGCGCGGAAGTTCTCCTCGCTCTTGCGCAGTGCCTCCTCTGCAAGCTTGCGCTCGGTAATGTCGTGGACCATGGCGATGACACCAACGATCTCCCCGCGGGTGTTCCGGTAGGGAGCGTAGGTGCCCGTGATCCACCCCGTCTTCCCGCTTTGGGGAACGTAGTAGGTAAGATCCGGCGCTGCGATCGTAGCTCCTTCCAGGGCCCTATCCAGCAGGGCGTCCACGCCCTGCTCCCGCAGGTGGGGAAAGACCTCGAAGGCGCTCATGCCGAGGACTTCTTCGGCAGGCAAACCCGTCAACTCCTCCATGAATCGGTTCCAGACAACGTAGCGGAACTCGCGGTCATATACGATGATCCCCTCGTTGGCGCTGGAGATGATTTCCTTGTTGAAGCGCTCGGACTCGCGCAGCGCCTTCTCACTTCGCTTGCGAGTGGTGATGTCCTCGTAAACGGCGATAATCCGCCCCTCCCGAAGGTTATCGCCGATGCGGGTGGCCTGAAGCCTCACCACGATCTCTCGGCCGTCCATGCGCCGGCAGGGGAATTCCGCGCTGCAGGTCCTCTGCTTGCGGAGTGCCGAATAAATGAATTTACCGATGCTTCTGTACTCTTCCTCACTGCGGTAGAGGAGGCTCGTCGTCCTGCCGATGAGCTCTTCCGGCCGCCACCCGAAAACGGCATCGACGGCATCATTGGCGAAAACGATGCGGCGCTTCGCAAGTCCCAGTACCGCATGGGGGATGGCATCCAGGATGGACGCCTCCAGTGCCTCCATCTCCTGAAGTCTGCGGCCGTGCTCCTTCTGGGTGGTGATATCCATGGAATTGCCCAGAATGGCCCGCCTTCCCTTGTACTGGATGGGAGTCACTGTCTCCATGATCCATCGGGTCTGCCCATTCTTTGTCCTGATCCGGTATTCATAAGGAGACAATCGTCCGCCCTTGAGCATCTCGCGAGCCTGCCCCCGGATCGCTTCCTGGTCCTCGGGGTGTACGATATCGATGCTCTTCATGCCGATCATTTCGTCGACAGAGCAGCCGGCAAGCAAGGCAGCTTTTTCGTTGAGGTATTTGAATCGACCCTTCTGGATTACGTAGACACCGGTATGGGAGCTGCGGGCCAGCGTCTCATAGAGCTGCTGGGATTCAGCCGGTTTCTTGCGGCGGGGTTTCTCGTAGGAGGCGAGTTTCTTTCGCAGAGCCTCGACTTCTTCGATCAGCTGTTGCTTCGTTTTTCTATTGGACGCGGCCATCTCTCTCTCAGGAAGACCGTTTTTGTTTAAGGCGTAAACACCGGGGGAACGGGTAAGGATGGAGTATACGAAGTCGTGCAAATACTCTGCCAAACGCTCGCAGCTTCAACTCGCTTTGCGAGCCTCATCTATCCCCCCGGAATTGCGCACAAAAAATTTGGCTTCATTCCATGGCGCACATAAGCTATAACTCAATGGAGTGTCAGGAACCCGGCTCGAGAGTCCGAATGGTTGACACTGAGACGAAAAAATGACATCGCGCGCAATTGTGAAATGTCTGGTGACGCTCCTGTTCATCCTGTCCGCGATCGTGTTTCTGGCCGTGATTTCCGCTGCTGAAGAGCTTCTCTTACCCCGTCCGACAGGCGCCGTCAATGATTTTGCCAACGTGATCCCCCAGGAGCAGCGGGCTGCGATGGAGGCCCTCGCAAGGGAAGTTCTGCAAAAGACGGGGACAGCCGTCGTCGTTGCAACAGTGCCCACCGTGGGGGATAGGGTGGTCGACGATTACGCAACCCGCCTCTACGAGTCCTGGGGAATCGGGAAAAAGGGCGAGGACAAAGGGGTCCTCATTTTGCTGGCCCTGAAAGAACGGCGGGTGCGGATCGAAACCGGCTATGGCGTCGAGGGCATCCTGCCCGATGGCGTTGTCGGTGAGATCATCCGACTGCACGTCATCCCCTACCTGAAGCAAGGCGACTATGGACGCGGCCTTTTGAACGCCATGACGGCGGTTGCCGATGTCATCGCGCGGAATGCGGGCGTGACGCTCACGGGTAGACCGCAGGCCCAGCCCGTGCAACCGACAGCGGGTGCGCCGGTGAACCCCTTCACCTTGATTCTCCTTCTCATTGTCGTCGCGCTGCTCCTTTTTACCGGAACAGGCAGGCAGCTTCTGGCACTGCTTATCCTGTCGAGTTTCGGCGGCGGCCGGGGCTACGGGGGCGGATCTTCCGGGGGATTCGGCGGCTTCAGCGGAGGCTTCGGCGGTTTCGGCGGCGGCATGAGCGGGGGCGGTGGAGCAGGAGGAGATTTCTGAGACAATGGTCAGTGAAAAAAGGAATGAGAGATGAGTAAAATCCCGAAAACGCCTCAAGAGGTATTCCCGGAGATTGTCGAAGATCTCAAGAAGATATTCGGAAGCGAGCTGCAATCGATCATCCTCTACGGCAGCGGCGCCCGAGGCGACTATGTTCCCGGGAAGTCAGACATCAATTTCCTCGTCATCCTCGCCGAAGACGCCACAAAGGATCTCGAAAAAGTAGTGCCGATGATCCCGAAGTGGAAGAAGCGGGCGGTGGCGACGCCTCTCTTCATGACGAAGGCCTTCATATGCTCCTCCATCGACGTCTACCCCGTGGAGTTCCTCAACATGAAACGACATTACCGGGTCGTTCACGGCGAGGATGTGCTCAAAGATCTCGTATTCGACGGCAAGGCCCTGAGGCTGCAATGCGAGAGGGAATTGAAGGGAAAACTGGTGCTGCTGCACACCGGCTTCCTGGACACGGCGGGAAAGGCGGAGGACCTTCGAGGACTGATGGCGGCATCGATCACAGCCGTTCTTTCCGTCTTCGGCGCGCTTCTTCTCATCCAGGGTCGCGAGATCCCAAAAGAGCGCCGCGATATCGTACCTGCCGTGACTGAGACATACGGTCTCGATGCCGAACCTTTTCTGCGCTGCATCGATCTGCGGGAAGGGAAAAAAGATCCGTCGCTCGGGAACTTGAAGGCCGTCTTCCAGTCGTATACAACGGAGATTCAAAAGCTGATCAAGGCTGTCGACAACCTGCTTTTGCCCTAAGAGCAAAAGCAGGCGGATTCAGGCATCCGGCTTCCGGATTGAGAGAAAAAGTACCACAGAGAAATCTCGATTCCGGAAGCCCGAGTCCCAAATCCTTTTTAGATCGAAACAAACGAAAAGAACGAAATAAACGAATTCATCAGGAGGTCATATGGCAAAGAAAGGACTCTGGATCGCGCTGGCTGTTGTGGCTGTTATCGTCATTTCGCTTTACGGCTTCTTCAAGGGAACCTATAACGACTTCGTCGCCCTCGATCAGCAGGTCAAGTCCTCGTGGGCGCAGGTGGAAAATCAACTCCAGCGGCGCTATGACCTGATCCCGAATCTCGTGGAAACAGTGAAGGGCTATGCCAAGCAGGAGAAGGATGTTTTTGTCGAGGTGACCAACGCCCGGTCCAAGGTGGGCGGGGCGGGAACGGTCCCGGACAAGATCTCGGCGAACAACGAGCTGTCCTCGGCGTTGAGCCGGCTGCTGGTCGTCGTGGAAAATTATCCCGAGCTCAAGTCCAATCAGA
>DATJPI010000041.1:0-5811 GCA_035506495.1 Syntrophales bacterium | reverse complement strand
GGTTGGTAAATATCGGCTCTTCCAAAATCCTTCAAGCTGCGACTGAACACAACACGACTTGATGGGGGCTCCCCCCCAGAGCAGTTGAGGCAAGTCCGATCCGTCGGACCCGTTCAGTGGTTAACACGACATCAAACCCCTCTATCATCTGCCCGGATAGCATGCCATGAAGACGGCCGTCTTGCGTCGTTCATCCAAGGAGCCTGTTCTCCTTTCCGGGATCACAGAAACCCTGTTGATCCCCCTCTGGGCACGAGCCGTGGAAACGAGACGACCCGATGCGATTATCCGGGATCCGAAGGCCCTCGCGATCTACGAGAGTCTCGACTACGACTTCTCGAAATTCGACGGGGCCTGGATGACGCAGACGGGAATCGCCATTCGAACGAAGATTCTCGACGAGAGGACGACGGATTTCATCTGCCGGCATCCGAAAGGCGTTGTGATCAACCTGGGTTCGGGACTCAGCACACGCTTCTCGAGGCTCGATAACGGCACCCTTCATTGGTACGAGGTCGATCTGCCGGAAGTCATCGGGCTGCGACGGCTTTTCTTCCGTGAAACGAAACGATATCGATTCGTTGCGGGCTCGGTGATGCAGTCTTCCACTCTGGAATGCATTTCTGCCGGCAGGCGCCCGGTTTTGATCCTCGCCGAGGGCTTGTTCATGTATTTTCCCGAAGAGGACGTCCGAGCTGTTTTCGATCGCCTGGCGACGTTGTTCCCGGAAGCGGAAATACTCCTTGAGATGCTTGCGCCTTGCGCAGTGGGAATGGGGAAATACGACCCCTGCCTGTCAAAAATCGCCGGCGGCTGCCTCGACTTCCGGTGGACCCTGGATGAATGCCGGGCCATGGAGTCTTGGAACTGCTGCCTGCACGTTCTCCAGGAATGGAGCGTCCTCGAGCAGTACCGCGAGCGGTGGGGATGGCTCAATTTATTCGCCCCTGATGCACTGCCCCAGTTGGGAAATAAGATTGTTCACTTGTGCTTTACATAGGATTGATGACCTCAACGCATATATCCCGGCCAGCCGTTCCGATAACAAAATCAATGCAGTCGGAGGGGATTGGTCGGGCTTTTGCATATAGGAGGGACGAGTCGTCTTTTTCCCTCCGGAGAGTCCGTCGCCGGGGGAGTGGCCCATGGCATGATATTGATTTGACGTGCAAGGAGAAGCCCATGAAAAAAGAGAACGTGGAACGAATTTCACCCAACGAACTTCTTGCCATTATCGGGAAGACGTCGGCCGACAATCTGGAAGGTTACCACGTGGTTGTGCCCTGGAAAAGCAAACTGGCAGGCGGTCAGGTCAAGTCGCTTTTCCAGTACCGGGAACTCATGAAAACGGTGTCCAGAGAACCGCTGTTGTTTGGCCCCTGGGCCACGTGGGCCGGATTGCAGGCCTCCCTGATGGACGCCTACGTTACGGGTCCCATCAAGACACAGGCCCGGATCGCCGTGAGGGCCGGTCGCAATCCTGACATCTTCGGAGAGATCAACAGCTGGATCTACCAGACCTACGCGCGGCTTCTATACAACCTCTGCAGCTGCTTCATTAAAAACGGCAAATTCGACGTGCAGGCGGCTCTTGAGATCTCCACGTCGGAAGAGGGCAAGCAGCTCCTGCGCGACCAGATGCGGGAGTTCCGGTTGCTTGAGCTTTCCTACAATTCCAAGGGGCTCACCCGACTCAAGGCCATGAAGGACCTCCTGAAATCGATCCTGGTCCTCATCACGGAGCAGCCCATTGAAGGGGAAGACATGCCCTTCATGAAGAAGAACGCCGACGGCAGCGACGGGATGTCGCTTGGCGCCTACCTGGAGGAAGGCCGGGCTCGCGTCGAGGCCCTCTGGCGGCACAACGCCTTCGACATCCGCGATTTCGCCGACCGCTTCATGGGCGGCAAGATCGGTTATCTGCCCTACGAAATCATCAAGGGTTCACGGCTCCACACGGTTCGGCTCCGCTACTATCCCCTTCCCAAGGACGTCAACCCGAACGGAAAGGTCCTCTATGTCGTCTCCCCCATGATCAACCTGCCGGAGATCTTCGATCTCGCAGAAGGGAAATCGGTCATCGACGGGATGCTTAAGGAAGGCTATCAAGTTTACCTCGTCGACCACGGCAGCCCGGGACCCGCAGAATCAAACCTGGGGCTCGATTTCTACGGCAAGACCGTCCCCGACACGTACATCGAGATCCTGCAGAAACGCCACCCCGGCGCGGAAATCTACGTCATGGCCTACTGCATGGCGGGCACGCTGATGCTCGGATGGCTCGCCCGCAGGGCCGAGGAGCGCCTGGCCCGAAAGGAGCCGATGGATGTCTGGAAGATCGCCGTCATGGCATCTCCCGTGAAATTCGATGACGGCGAAAGCGGCCACGGCGCCATACGCAAGATCATTCGGGAGGAATACGATCCCCTCCTGATGAAGGAGCTCTTCGGGGAGGTAAATGTCCCACCCCAGGTCATCGAGGCGGGGATGAACGAAATCCAGCCGGGCGTTCAGTATACCGTATCCATGGGTTTCTACGGCCGCGCCTACTGGCCTAACGCCATTGAGGACTCAGCGCCATTCCTTTACTGGCTCACCCATGGCACCAAGTTCCCCGCCCAGGCTCACCGAGAGTGGCTCAGCAAATTCTTCCTGGGCAATGCGCTGGTCGAGGGCACCTATACCTTGCGCTCCTCCATCCCGGAGCTGGACGGAAAACCCGTGCGGATGGACGCCCTCGACGAAGCGGGGGTCCTCATCTTCTGCTACCGCGGAACCCGGGACCCGATTGCACCGACGGGTTCCTGTGTCGCCTGCGAACTCTGGGGGGAAGTGGGAAAACGGAACCTCGGCGTCTCCCGTGGAGGCCTGAACCGTATGATCGAAAAGAACGTGGGGCACATCTTCGTGGTGAGCAAGGTCCTGCTCGCGGAATACCTTACACTGGTAAACGACTTTTTCAAAACGAGTTGACGCAGGCGCTTCGCCGCGCTCCGCGCCGGACTCGGGCTTCCGGCTTCAGGCATCAGGACAAAAAAGAAGGATCATGGAAACCCATTCCATGATCCTTTTCATTATTCCACTTCTTCCACTTCCCGCACTCATGCACTCCCGCACTTCTTTGTCACGTCAAATCCCGCAGGTAGGGCTTGAAAAAGTGGTGGATCAAAGAGAGCAGGACGACGCTGAGAATAACGGTAACCAGCACGTTCGGGTGCATCCCTGTGATAGCAACCCCGAGGGCGGTCCCCGAAGCAGGGGGATGCTCCGTATCCGTGACAACCATGGTGAAGATCGAGAGACCAACGGCTGCCGAATAGCAGACGAGGCCTCCGAACAGGGTCGGGTGAGGGATCAAGGAAAAAACAAACCCGCAAAAAAGCCCTACTACGTGACCGCCGATCACATTCCTTGCGTTGGCCATTAGGGCCTTGGGCATCGCAAACACGATGAAGGCCGTGGCCCCGAGGGAGGCGATGATGACGGCATTCTGCAGCGTCAGGAAATAAAGGACGACAAAAACTGCCAGCGTGGCAAACAGGCTCTGAAGGACGTAGTTTCTCCAGTGGAGCCTGAATTCATCGATCATTTTGCGAACGGATCGTTTCATGAACACCCCCGTCCCTCCTGGCATCAAGGAGGGACAGCATAATCGCAGGCAATGAAATGAGCAAGCAGTTTGTGCAGACCGTCCCGTCTTCCGTCTCCTGACGCCCGGCTGTTTTCTTCTTCCGTCCCTACCCCCTCATCCCTGGTCCCCTTTTTCTTTTTCACATTCACCGGCGCTCTGCGCTTTTTTTATGGTCAGCGGCAACCGAGATTGTTAAAATTAGAAAATTCTGCTCTGCGGAGATTTCGCCCCGATGACGCGAACACGGGAAAGAAAGCTGCGATGGCTCACCACTGTCAGTCTGCTGGCAATCGGGGTGTTGCTCTGCTTCAATACCCCGGATTGGCAGGCCCGTGCCGCGGAGACACAGGGTAAAAAGCACTTCGTCATTGCCTCCCAACGGAACGCCCCCCCGTTTTCATTTGCGGACAGGAATGGCGAGCCGCAGGGGATCCTTGTCGAGTTCTGGCGTCTCTGGGCGGCGAGAAACGGCCATGAAATCGCATTCCAGCTGGACGATCTCGACGAGACGATCGAGGCGGTTCGCCAGGGGAAGGCGGATTTCCACGCTGGCATTTTCTATTCGGACCCCCGCAGTGCCTATCTCGACTTCTCGTCGGGGTTTCTCGATGACACCCTGTCGCTTTTCGTCCTGGACCGGCTTGACATCCAGTCCGTAAACGATCTCGCTTCCACGCCCATCGTCGTCGGTGTGGCCCGCGACCACTATGCCGCCGAGTACCTGCAGTATACCTATCCTTTCGTGCGTCTGAAGCTCTTCCCGAACAGTGAAGACGTGGTCATGAGCGCCCTGCGAAACGAGGTTGTCGCCTTCGCTGTCGACTACGCCATTGCCTTCTACTTTTTGTCGAAGCACGATGCCCGGGGTCAATACCATGTTGTAACCGACCTGACCACACAACAGCTTCGGGCAGCGTTTCGCAAGGGGAATCATGAGACACTCGAAATCATCGAGACGGGCCTGGGAAAAATCGAGAAGAAGGAGGTTGAAATCCTCTCGGACAAGTGGGGACTCCGCGAGAAACGCCTGTTCCCGCCCTGGCTGGTTAAAGCGCTCGCCGGAGGAGGTGCCGGTCTGCTGTTCTTCGCCCTCCTGACCAACTGGTACCTGCTGAGGCGGGAAGTCCGGCGGCAGACGCGCGAACTCAATGAGAAGAACCGGATACTCAATCTGATCAACCGGGATATACTCGAGGCCACCCAAACGGCCCAGAGCCAGATGGAGACGTTGGAAAAGCTCGGCCGAGACAAGGACGACCTTCTGCGAATCGTGACGGAGGACCTGAGAGGTCCGATCCAGGGCATTCACCAACTCACGGAAAACAAGGAACCGCAAAATGCCGAGATCCATGCCAAGACATCTCGTCTGCTCACGTTCATTGACCGTCTCATGGAGGCCAGCCGGCTGGAAGCGGAAGCTTACCGCCAGGACATGGAGCAGGTGAACCTGACCGACTTTCTCGATCGAAGGCGAAAGGAATTTCGGGAACTGTCGGCCATGAAGGATATTTCCTTCGATGTGTCCCTTCCAAAACGACCCGTCCCCGTTCTGATCCACCCGGTCCATTTCGCGGAGATCTGCCGCCAGCTCTTTCTGAATGCCGTTAAGTTCTCACTGCCCGGAAGCGAAGTGTCCGTGATCCTGACGGTGGGGGAAAGCGGTGACTCAAGAAAGGCACTCATCGAGTTTCGCGACCGTGGCATCGGCATCCCACGTGACCTCCTGCCACGCATCTTCGAGCGCGCAAGCGTAGCGGCCCGGGAGGGCACAATGGGGGAGCCCTCTCTCGGGATTGGACTTTCCGTCGTGAAGAAGCTCCTCGAGTTGCACGGGGGGACAATTCGAGTCGAGTCGGACGAGGGCCACGGATCGACGTTCACCATCGAACTTCCCGTAACCGAGGAGGCCGCCGTCAGCTACGACGAAGTGGAATTCCGGCTCCAGACGGGGGACATCGTACTCTTCAAGGGACTTTATCTGGACCGTGATCAACAGCCCCACCCCTCGGAGAACTGGACCCACGCCGGATTGGTTGTCAGGATCCCTGATCGCGATGAGCCCTTGCTGTGGGAATCGACACCACTCGAATCGATCACCGACCGGATCCTCGGCTTTCGGAAGGGGGGCCCACAACTCGTGGCGCTCAGAGAAAGGCTCGTGACCTATGAAACGGACGTCT
>DATJPI010000040.1:0-5801 GCA_035506495.1 Syntrophales bacterium | reverse complement strand
GCACGTGGTGATCGGGGTCGGCGGATACGCGTCCGGGCCGGCCGTGCTTACGGCCCGCTTCATGGGTGTGCCCACGGCCATTGCCGAGCAGAACGCCATCCCGGGCGAGACGAACAAGATCCTCGGCCGATTTGCGGATCGTATTTTCGTGAGTTTCCCCGAGACGAAACGCTGGTTCCGGCCCGAGCGGGTCCGCGTGACGGGAAACCCCATCCGGACGGCGATCGCCGGGGTACAAAGGCGTGAGAGGAAACCCGGAGAGCCTTTGGGGATATTGATTTTCGGGGGAAGTCAGGGGTCACACCGGATCAACCTGGCCGTCCTTGAGACCTTGCCCCATCTCGGGGATTTGAAAGGGAAAATCCGGATCATCCACCAGACCGGGAAGGACGACCTGGAAATGGTGAAAAAAGGATACCGCGACCAGGGGGTAGAGGCAAACGTTCTGCCCTTCATCACGGACATGGCCTCGGCCTACGGGCAGGCAGACCTGCTCGTCTGCAGGGCGGGCGCCACGTCGATCGCGGAAATCACGGCAAGCGGCAAGGCGGCCCTGTTCATTCCCTTCCCTTTTGCCGTGAACGACCACCAGACGAAAAATGCTGAACTCCTTGTCAACAGGGGCGCTGCTGAAATGATCCCCGAGAGGGACCTCACGGGCGAGAGCCTCTCGGGGGTCATCCGGCGACTCGCAGCGGAGCCGGAAAAGATCGAGAGCATGGGAAAAAACGCTGCGGCCCTCGGCAACGCCCGGGCCGCAGCGGACATTGTGGACGAACTGCTCGCTCTCGCGAGCAGAGGCTCGAGGAACGAGGCCAAAGGAGCAAGGTAAAGATATTTCTTCCTCGGTCCCGAACCGACAATCGATTGCAAGCGGACGGAAACGGTTGAAATGCAGAACGGCATCAGACGAGATTTGATGAAAAGAAAGGTCCAGCGGATTCATTTCGTGGGGATTGGAGGAATCGGCATGAGCGGGATCGCCGAGGTCCTTCTCAACCTGGGCTATTCGATCAGCGGCTCGGACCTGATGGAATCGGACACGACACAGCGACTCTCCTCCATGGGAGCCCGCATCCATTACGGTCACCGGGAGTCCAACCTGGAGACGGCCGACGTTGTGGTGACCTCCACGGCCGTCAAGGCCGACAATCCTGAGGTCCAGGAGGCCCACCGGCGCAACATCCCTGTCATCCCGCGGGCCGAGATGCTGGCTGAGCTGCTCAAGATGAAGTTCTCCGTCGCCGTCTCCGGTATGCACGGCAAGACGACGACGACCTCCATGATCTCGACGATCCTCGCCCACGGGGGCCTCGACCCCACCATGGTCATCGGGGGGAAACTCTCGTCGATCGGGAGCAATGCGCGGCTGGGCGGCGGAGAGGTCATCGTGGCCGAGGCCGACGAGAGCGATGGCTCGTTTCTGAAGCTCTCCCCCACGATCGCCGTCATCACAAACATCGACCGCGAACACCTGGACTACTACCGGGACATCGACGACATCAAGGAGGCCTTCGTCCGCTTCGCCAACATCGTGCCCTTCTATGGCGTAACGATCCTGTGCATCGACGACGAGCACGTGCAGAGCATCTTCCCGAAAATCAAGAGGCGGACAATCACCTACGGACTTGCCGACGGAGCCGACTACCAGGCAAAGAACATCTCCCTCGAGGGTCCCGAGTCGCGTTACACGATTTACCACAAGGGGGTTCATCTGGGCGAGATCACCCTGCACGCAGCGGGGCTTTTCAATGTGCTCAACTCCATGGCGGCCTTCGCCGTGGCCCGGGAACTCGAGATGGATTTCCCCGCGATCCGGGACGGACTGGCCGCCTTCCTTGGCGTTCAGCGCCGCCTCGAGGTGAAGGGAGTGGTGAACGGCATCACCGTCGTCGACGACTACGGTCACCACCCCACGGAGATCCTGGCCACCCTGAAAGCGGCCAGGCAGCTATGGGGCGGCCGCCTCATCGTCGTCTTCCAGCCGCACCGCTATACGCGCACGCGGGCCCTTTACAAGGAATTTCTCACATGCTTCCCCGATGCCGATCGGCTCATTCTCATGGACATCTACCCCGCAAGCGAGGCGCCGATCGAAGGCGTGACGTCCTTCAACCTCTACAAGGGGATTGAGGCCGTGGGGCACAAGAATACGGTCTACATCCCGTCTGCCGACGGGATCGTGAGCCACCTTCTCGAGACGGCGAGGCCCGGCGATGTAATCATCACCCAGGGCGCCGGCAGCGTCTGGAAGGTGGGCATAGAGTTTCTGAAAAAGGCAAAGGAGGAGACGGCTGGCCGCTGAGGCAGGAGGTGTAACCCCTCCACACCTTCTTCTCGGCGGCCGCCTTCCCTTTCTGAACGAAAGAAAGTGAGGAAGAGCAGAAGATCGGAAGTTGAAGATAGAATGCTCTTTTTCCGCTCTTCCTCACTTCGCAGCCGCGGCAGGCGGGAACAACTGGATGACGGATTACGAATCGGCATATCGCAAGCAACTCAGAGAGCTCGTCAAGGGCAAGGTGCTCTTCGACGAGTGTATGGACCGCCACACCTCCATCGGCGTCGGAGGAAGGGCTGATGTGCTTGTCTTTCCGGAGAGTCTCGCCGAGCTAGGGAAACTCATGGTCAAGCTGCGCACCGAGGAAATCCCCGTCTTTTTCGTGGGCAACGGCACGAACCTCATCGTCCGCGACAACGGGTTCCGGGGCGTCATCGTTTCCACGAAGAGCCTCCGTGCTGTTCGGATCGAGGAGCGTGGAAGTGACCGGATGGCGATTTTCGCCGAGGCGGGCGCATCGCTTGCCGAGGTGGTGGCCCGGACGGGGAAAGAGGCCCTCACGGGCATGGAGTTCTGTGCCGGAATCCCCGGGAGCGTAGGGGGAGGCATCCGGATGAACGCCGGAGCCTACGGCAGCGAATTGAAAAACGTCATCGAATCGGTAAGTCTTCTCAACGGCGAGGGGCACGTCAAGATCTGCCCACGGGAAGCCCTGCAGTTTCAATATCGGAACCTGGACTTGCCCGAAGGGGCCTGTGTCGCCGGCGGCGTCTTCGTGCTCGCCCGCGGAAACCGGGAAGCCGTCGAAGGTCGAATCCGGGAGATTCTCCGGATGCGCGCAGGGAAGCACCCGCTGGATTACCGCAATGCCGGCTCTATCTTCAAGAACCCGAAGGGCACACCCGCGGGGCAGATTATCGACGAGGCGGGCCTCAAGGGAGTCCGGATCGGCGGGGCACAAGTCTCGGAGAAACACGGCAACTTCATCGTCAATCTCGGCAGCGCCACGGCAAAGGACCTCTGCGCACTCATCGAGCACGTGCAAAAGAAGGTCCTCGAGATGAAGGGCATCGCCCTGGAGCCCGAGGTGAAGATCATCGGGGAGGAGTGAGTTGAGACGATCCATCCGCTCATCGGTTGAAACACAACTGAACCGGGTGCGACGGCGTTCGAGGAGGATCCTCGTCGAGATCGGCAAGACCGTCCTGCTGATCTCGGCGGTGGTGGTGATCGCCTCCCTGCTCATCTTCGCCTACAACTTCGTCATTGTGTCGCCTTATTTCCAGATGAAGGAGACGCTGGTGATGGGCACGGAGCGGCTCCAGAGCGATGAGATCATCGCCCTGACCGGGCTCAAACCCTCGCAGAACATCCTCCTGACCAACCTCGGAACGGTGGCGAAAAAGCTCAAGGCGAATCCCTGGGTGAAGGAGGTGTCGGTGAGGCGGGACTTTCCCGACCGGCTCATCATCGAGGTAACGGAACGCAAGCCTGTGGCCCTCGTCGAGCAGGGCGACGGCCTGTACTTCATCGAACGTGACGGCACGGCCTTCGAAAAGATCGCAAGCGGCGAAAAAACGGATCTGCCTGTGCTCACGGGATTCTACCGCAAGGGTGCTGAAAACCGGGAGATGATCCTCCGATCGCTCGAGCTGCTCGACTTCATGGCTTCTTACACGGAGATCCCGGAGATCCGCCACATTTCGGAAATCCACGGGGACGATCTGTTCGGGCTTTCCCTGTTTGCCGAGGGGCTCTGCCTGAAGCTGGGTTTCGGCGACTACGACGTGAAGCTCAAGCGCATGAAGCCCGTGCTGGTTGACCTTGCACGTCGCAACGTTTCGGGGTATTTCATCATCGATCTCAACAACCCCGGAAAGGTGACGGTTCAGCATCGCGACTTCCGCGTGCCCGTGAAAGTCTCGGGTGGAGTAAGAGCATAGAGAGAAGGAAGGCTGGAGGCCTATGGCAAAGAAGATCAACATCGTGACGGGTCTCGATATCGGGACGACCAAGGTGACGGCCGTCGTGGCCGAAATCACCAATACGGGGATCGACATCATCGGGCTGGGGTCTTCCCCGACGGAGGGCCTTCGGAAGGGGGTCGTCGTCAACATCGAGAGCACCATCGAGTCCATCAAGAAGGCCGTCGAAGAGGCCGAGTTCATGTCCGGCGTGGAGATCAGCTCAGTCTTCACAGGGGTCTCCGGCAGCCACATCAAAAGCATGAACAGCCACGGCATTGTCGCCGTCCAGGGCCGCGAGGTGGAGGAAATGGACGTGCGGCGCGCCATCGACGCCGCCAAGGCCATCAGCATTCCGCTCGACCGGGAAATCCTCCATGTACTGCCCCAGCATTACATCGTCGACGAGCAGGAAGGGGTCAAGAACCCGGTGGGAATGGCGGGCGTACGCCTCGAGGCAAAGGTTCACATTGTCACAGGGGCCGCCGCCTCGACGCAGAACATCATTAAGAGCGTAAACCGCGTGGGCCTGGATATCGACGAGATCGTCCTGGAGCAGCTGGCCACGGCCGATGCCGTCCTCTCCGCCGACGAGAAGGAACTCGGGGTGGCCCTGATCGACATCGGCGGGGGCACGACGGATATTGCCATCTACCAGGAGGGGAGCATCAAGCATACCGCCGTCCTTCCGATCGGCGGCCACTACCTGACGAACGATATTTCCATCGGGCTGAGGACCCCCGTCATCGAGGCCGAGAAGATGAAGCTGAAATTCGGCTGTGCCAACACCTTCATGATCCCGCAGAGCGATACGATCGAGGTGCCCAGTGTGGGAGGGAGGGAAGCCCGGAAAGTCTCTCGCCAGATTCTCGGGGAAATCATCGAGCCCCGGATGGAGGAGATCTTCTCGCTCGTCAACAAAGAGTTCATCAAGGCGGGCTACGAAGACCACCTTACGGCAGGCATCGTTCTCACGGGGGGCACGGCGCTTCTGGCCGGCATCACAGAGCTTGCCGAGAGGGTCTTTCAGATGCCCGTCCGGAAGGGGTTCCCCATGGGGGTCAGCGGGCTCACGGACATCGTGAACAGCCCGCTGCACACCACGGCAGTGGGGCTCGTGGTTTACGGCAGTAAGCGGGTGTCGCGGCGCGACTCCCGCCGCAGCGGCGGATGGTGGGGGCACACAATCAAGAAAATCAAGAAATGGTTTTCCGAATTCTTTTAACGGGAGGAAGACGTATGTTTGAACTACTGGATGGAGGGACGACGTCCGGCGGGACGGCCCGGATCAAGGTGGTCGGTATCGGCGGGGGAGGCGGCAACGCCCTGAACACCATGATCAGCTACAACCTGCAGGGGGTTGATTTCATCGCGGCCAACACCGATGCCCAGGCCCTGAGGGCATCGCTTGCACCCGCGAAGGTCCAGCTCGGAGGCGACGTGACCCGAGGTCTCGGCGCCGGCTCAGACCCCGAGATCGGCAAACGTGCGGCCATCGAAACGATGGACTCCATGAGAACGGCCCTCTCCGGCGCGGACATGGTCTTCATCACAGCCGG
>DATJPI010000039.1:0-14433 GCA_035506495.1 Syntrophales bacterium | reverse complement strand
GATCCTCTCGCCCGGGCGCACGAGGATCTCATCGCCCCGGATGACCTCTTCGATGGGGATGTCTGCCGGCTCTCCGTCCCGGATCACACGCGCCGTCCTGGGCTTGAGCCCCACGAGGCGCTTGATGGCCTGGGAGGTCTTTCCTTTCGTTCGCGCCTCCAGCAGCCTGCCCAGGACGATGAAACTGACGATGAAAGCCGCGCCGTCGTAATAGACGTGGAGTCCCATCCCCGCGTGGGTGAATATGGAGGGGAAGAAGGTGGCAAGCGCAGAGTAAAGATACGCCGAGAGGGCTCCGATGGAAACGAGCGTGTTCATGTCGGATGTCTTCTGCCGGAGGGCTTTCCATGCCCCCACGTGAAAGCGGCTTCCCACCCAGAAGACGACGGGAGTCGTCAGGGCAAAGAGAATATACAACATCACCCGGCGGGGGATGAAATTGAGGAAGGGGAACCACTCCTGCATGGTGCCCATGAAGACAATGATGCTCAGAACGATGCCGGCGGCAAACTTTACAGTGAGCTCGCGGATCTCTTTCTCTCTGGCTTTTTCAATGGGGTCCTCGCGCGTCTCGTCGACAACCCCGAGGTACTCGTACCCGGCCTCTGTGACGGCTTCTCGCAAAGGGCCCACACCTGCCCAGCCGGGGCCGTGAGTTACCGTCCCGCGGCCTGTGGCCAGGTTCACAGCGGCGTCCTGGACTCCAGGGGCTTCCTTCAGGGCTGCCTCGACCCGTCTTACGCAGGCAGCACAGGTCATCCCGCCAATGGAAACGGTTGTCTTCTGCAAAGCGATTGGTCCGACCGTCTCCCGCGAAAAGACGTCGTAGCCCCAATCGCGGATCGCTTCCGAGAGGATTTCGACGGACACGACGTCGGGGTCGTATTCGATCACGGCCTTTTCTGTGGCGATATTGACGGAGGCGTCCTTCACTCCCCCGATGGAGCGAAGGCCTTCCTCGATGCGACGCACGCAAGCGGCACAGGACATCCCCGCGATGCCGAGGGTGATCTTCTCAAGCAACTTCGAACCCTGCTTTCCTGATTCGTTCCCCGATGATCGCCTTGTCGACGGGCTTTGTTTCCTCGAAGGTTGCCTCTCCTCTGGCGAGATCCACTTTCACATTTGAGATCCCGTCAATGCCGCTTAATGCCTTTGTCACCGCCATGACACAGTGGTTACAGGACATTCCTTTGATTTTGATGATCGTCATAGGAGTGCTTATTCCTTTCAGCGTTTCTCTTCTACCGACCATTATAAACACGGAGCGTCTTGATTCCAAACACAAATCGCTTCGGCTATCGCCAAGAAAATGCCAGGCGCTGCCGCGGCAATGGAATCCGGTGGCAAGTAAATCCGCTTTGAAATTGCGATAATTTCAGCTATTATGCGGCCTGTTTTCCGGTTGAGATAACAAAAGAGGAGGGATGAGGGGATATGATCTATAACGAAGAGTTTGAGACACTGCCCCGCGAGGCACTGGAGGCGTTACAGGTCAAAAGGCTCCAGCAGGTGGTGCAGCGCGTCTACCACACGGTGGGGTTTTACAAACGGGCCTTTGACAACGCCGGCATCAAACCCGACGACATCAAGTCCCTCGACGACCTCAAACGGTTTCCCTTCACGACCAAGCAGGACCTTCGGGACAACTACCCCTACGGCCTTTTCGCCGTTCCCATGTCGAGTGTCGTCCGGGTCCATGCCTCCTCGGGCACCACGGGCCGATCGACCGTCGTGGGCTACACGAAGCGAGACATCGACACGTGGTCCGAGCTGATGGCCCGATGCTTTGTCATGGCAGGGCTCACGAAGAACGACATCATCCACAATGCCTATGGGTACGGTCTGTTCACGGGCGGTCTCGGGGCCCATTACGGGGCTGAGCGGCTCGGGGCGAGCGTCATCCCCATGTCGGGCGGCAATACGAAGCGCCAGATCATGATCCTGCAGGACTTTGCCCCCACGGCCATCTGTGCCACCCCCTCCTATACCCTCTATCTGGCCGAGCAGGGCGAGGAGATGGGCGTCGACATGCGCTCTTTGAAACTCCGCGTGGGCATCCTGGGCGCGGAGCCTTGGAGCGAGAAGATGCGCCAAGAAATCGAGAGCAAGCTCAACATCACGGCCCTCGACATCTATGGGCTCTCCGAGGTCATGGGGCCCGGCGTCTCCATGGAGTGCATCGAAGCCAAGCAGGGTCTGCATGTTTTCGAGGACCACTTCATCGTCGAGACGATCGATCCCGATACGGGACAGGTTCTCCCGGAGGGCGAAATGGGTGAGCTGGTTTTCACGACGATCACCAAGGAGGCCTTCCCGCTCATCCGCTACCGTACGCGCGATGTCTCGAGGCTTGTGAAGGCGCCCTGCAAGTGCGGCCGCACTCATGTCCGCATGGACCGCGTCACGGGCCGCAGTGACGACATGCTCATCATCCGCGGGGTGAATGTCTACCCCTCCCAGATCGAGGGCGTGTTGCTGAACATCCCGGGCCTCGAGCCCCACTACATGCTCATCGTGGACCGTGAGGGTAATCTCGACACCCTGGAGGTTCAGGTCGAGGTCGGAGAGAAGCTCTTCGCAGAGACGGGCGAGGTGAAGGTCCTGCAGGAAATCAGCCGGCGCATCACGAAGGACATCAAGGACTACCTCGGTGTTTCCACCAAGGTGAAGCTCGTAGAACCCAAGACGATCCAGCGTTTCGAGGGCAAGGCGAAGCGCGTCATCGACAAGCGCAACATCTGAGACCGAACAAAGGGGGTGCAGCCATGAAGGTCGAGCAGATTTCTATATTCCTTGAGAACAAGCCGGGCGGGCTCGAATTTGTCACGCGGGTCCTGAAAGATGCCGATATCAACATCCGGGCCCTCTCGCTTGCCGATACCTCCGATTTCGGGGTGCTTCGCCTGATCGTCAACGACGCGGAGAAGGCCAAGCAGATCTTGAAAGAAAACGGCTTTACCGTCGGCCGGACGAGCGTCGTGGCCGTGCTCGTGCCCGACCGCCCGGGCGGGCTCCACAGCATCCTCGAGGTGCTTTCGAAAGAGAAGATCAACGTCGAGTACATGTACGCCTACGTCGAGCGAAGCGGAGAGCACGCCATCATCATTTTCCGATTCAACGCGACAGACCGCGCCATCGAAATCCTGACGAAGAACGGGTTTACGGTGCTGCCGGGGGAGAAGGTCTACAGCCTCTGACAGGCTGGTGAAAAAGGGCCGTCTGTGGCGTTGCCCTCCGCCCTCGTCGCTCAACGTACGCCCAAAGTACGCCTCGCTCCTCGGGCTGTCGGGCGCCTTGCATCTGAACATTTTTGACCAGCCTTAAGGTTCATTTTGTATTGGCGCAGCGTACACACAGATCGGGAAGCAGTATCCCTCTTGTGCTCTCGTTGAAGAGGGACCTCAGGGGGATTGGATTTTGGGTGCGAATATGAACGAGAAGGTCTTTGAAGCCCTGCGAATGCGCGCGAAGAGCGAGCCCTATGCGAAGCTGCTGGGGATCGAACTTGTGAAAGTCGACAGCGGCTATGCCCTCGTCCGCATGGCCTTCACGGAGAAGCACCACAACATTTACAGCCGCTGCCATGGCGGGGCCATCTTCTCGCTCATCGACGAGGCCTTCCAGATCGCCGCGAACTCCAGCGGGAGAATCGAGATTGCCCTTAACGTCAACGTCTCCTACATGAAGACCCCAGGCGAAGGCGATGTTCTGACGGGCGAGGCGAAACGCATTGACAGCTCACGCCGGATCAGCCATTTCCTCATCGAAGTCCGAAATGCCGCAGGCGATCTGATGGCTTCCTGCCAGGCCACGGCCTACCGACGCGACGATCCCCTGCCGTTCTTGTAAACCGCCTATTCTGGATTTCCGATTGATTTCTGTCCAGGCCTTTAGAAGGGCATTGCAAAGTGTGGATTCGAGAATCTCACCCACATCGGATTTTGTTTCGTCGTTTCGGCCTGTAAGAGCCAGTCTCCTGACGGGAATTGACTACGCGATCATGGCCGCTCCAGACGGAAAAAAAACGTCTTTGACTCACCATCATCATAAAAGGAAATATCCTCTCCGTTTACTTCGCCACGAAAATGACACGGTGTCAAATCATCCCAGCCCTTGAACGCATTGCCGTTGATCTGCAAATCGATAAGGTGCCCGTGACCGAAATCGTACAGATCGAAGATGTTCTCTTCTCCCGGTCCGGCCGTATAACAGCCCCTGTCGTTGGAGAATATCTTGATGTAAGTCGGGCTCACAGAGCCTTCAAACGTTACAGACTTGGATTGCAGATGATCGTAGATGGAAAACGTGTCCAGGCCGGTGATAATCCGTCCTGCAATGAATGCGATCGTCGTGCGCAGTTTTGGCTGCATGGCATCTGTCCCTTTGATCCATTTTATTCCGAGCGTGCGTGCTCACCCTCTTGCGCTGCCGCCTCCAGGGTCTCGTCCAGGATCGACAGGGCCACTTCCGCCTCGCCGGGCGTGATGTTGAGAGGCGGGCAGAGGCGGATGACCTTCGACTGGATCAGGTTGAGAATAAGGCCCCTCTTCAGCGCCTCGTTGAAGATCCGCTCGGCCGTTGCCGCCTCGGCCATCTCCATGGCCAGAAGCAACCCCCGGCCCCGCACGTCGACGATCATCCCCGGAAATTGTTCCTTCCAGATGAGCATCAGCTCGTGGATCATCTCGCCGACGGTCATCACGTTCTGCTCGATATCGTTGTCCCGGAGGTGCCGGATAACGGCATAGGCCACGGCACAGCCCAGGGGGTTGCCGCAGTACGTGCCGCCGTGGTCGCCCTTTTCGAGTCTGGCCGAGACTTCCTCGGTGAGGGCGAACGCCCCGAAAGGAAACCCGCCGGCGATTCCCTTGGCCAGGGTCATGAAATCAGGCCGGACGCCCAGCTGCGTCACCGCGAACATGGGGCCCGTTCGGCAAAAGCCCGTCTGGACTTCATCGACAATCAGGCAGGCGCCTGCTTTTCGGCAAAGGCCCTCTACGTCCCGGAGATAGCCCTCGGGCGGGACGTTGACGCCTCCCTCGCCCTGGATGGGCTCCAAAATGACGGCAGCCGTATTCGGGCCCATCACCTCGGCAATGGCGCCGACGTGTCCGTAGGGGACGAACAGGTAGTTGGGCATAAGCGGGTTGAAGCGCTCGCGATGTTTCGCCTGGCCCGTGGCCGAGGCCGTACTGATCGTCCTTCCGTGAAAGCTCTGCTCTGTCGAGACGACGTCCATCCGGCCCGTGACCTTCCGGGCAAGCTTGATGACGGCGTCATTTGCCTCGGCGCCGCTGTTGGAAAAGAAAATCCGCGTCAGGTTCGGCGGCAGGATCTCCGTCATGAGCGCAATCAGTCTTGCACGGGCCGGTGAGTAGGTCAGACCCGAGTTCGGATTCTGGATGATCTTTCCTCCCTGCTCGGTCAGCGCTCTCGCAATGGCGGGGTGTGCGTGACCCAGACAGGCGACCCCCCAGCCTGCAGTGAAGTCGATGTAGCGTTTGCCCGACTCATCCCAGACATAGATTCCCTCGCCACGCTCGATGGACAGGGGGATCTTGGTGAAGAAAGGCGGTGTGTGCCGGTCTTCGATGGCGATCGTGTCAATGGGTTCTTTCATGATCCGATCTGATACCTCCTGAAGGGATGATGATTTGTAAATCATTTAACGCGCTGCTGCAATGAGGGTTGCACCGGCCTACGTCTCGCTTGCCCTGTCGCCCGGGGTCTCTTCAAACCGATACCCCTTCTCCTGGAAAAGCTGCAGACAGGCATCGACAACGTCGGGATCGTAGAGAACCCCCCTATTTGTTCGGATTTCGTCCAGCGCCTTCTCGATGCCGAGGGTCGGCCGGTAGGGGCGATGAGAGCCCATGGATTCCACCACATCGGCCAGGCTGAGGATGCGCGCCTCGATCCGGATATCGCCGTCCTTGAGGCCGCGAGGGTACCCGGAGCCGTCCATTCTTTCGTGGTGTTGCAACACGATCTCCGCAATCGGCCAGGGGAAGTCGATGCTCTTTAAGATATCGTAGCCCACCTGTGGGTGCGTGCGGATGAACCCCCTCTCGATGTCACTGATGTGCCCCGGCTTGCTGAGAATCTCTGCGGGGACGTAGATTTTCCCCAAATCGTGGATGGAAGCGGCCACGTAGATCGCCTCGACCGTATCCGCGGGGAGACCCATCTCCGTTGCGATGGCGGAGGCAAGCCTCGCCACCTGTACCTGATGCCCCGCCGTGTAGGGGTCGCGCGTCTCGACGATCACGTCGATAGCCCGAATGACGCCGCTCATGATCTTCCTCAGCCTCTCGATGTTTTCTCTCAACTCGGCCTCGGCTTGCTTGAGCGGCGTGATGTCGGTCATGGTTTCTATGGCGCCGATTAACTCTCCCGTAGCGTCGCGGATGGTAGCTGAAGTGAAGTGAAGCCAGCGCGTCTCTTTTCCGGGGAAACGGAACGGGCCGGTGGCCTCGAAGGCCTCCGCCAGGAGCTCCGAGCGCCGGTAGCGCTCGCCGTACCATCTGCGGATCTCGGCCGTCGGGTCCGTCGCACCGTCGACCAGCAGATCCGTGACGGTCGGTCGATTTTCGCAATAGAGGATCTTTGAATGATCCCCGGTGCCGATGACGTCATCGCTTCGAACTCCGGTCAACTCCTCGAGCGCCTTGTTCCATCCGATGACCCGGTGGCTGCGGTCGATGACGAAGGTGGGGGTGGGCGAGCCCTCCAGGATGGCCCGGAGCCTCTCCTCGCTTCTCTTCAGGGCCGCCTCTGCATGCTTGCGTTCGGTGATATCCTCGTAGGTGGCGACGATCCGCTTTTCCTGTAACGTCGTCCCGATGCGCGATGTGCTGACGAAGCAGAGGATGTCATGACCATCCCTGTGTCGACAAGGAAATTCCTCACTGTGGGTTCGCTGCCCTTCCAGGACGGGGTAGAAGCGCCGCCCGATCTCCTCGAATTCGTCGTCGCTGCGGTAGAGAAGTCGCGTGTTGCTCCCGATGATTTCCTCGGGCTGCCAGCCGAAAATGCTCTCTACAGCGCTGTTGGCAAAGATGATCTGCCGCTCGCGGAGTCCAATGACCACCACAGGCAGGGCATCGAGGATGGAGGTCTCGAGGGATTGCAACTCATCGATTTTCTGACGAGCCTCCTTCTGCTCAGAGATATCCATGTGATTTCCGAGAACGGCGCGTTCACCCCAGAAGGGAATCGATGCCACGGTTCCCAGAATCCAACGGGTCCGGCCGTCCTTGGTGATCATCCGGAACTCATAGGGGGTCGTCCGCTTCCCCCTCAACATCTCAATGGCTTCCCGGCGGACCTGTTCTCGGTCTTCCGGGTGAACCATGAAGAGAGTATCCTTTCCGATGAGCTCGTCAGCGCGATACCCCGTGCTTCTCTCGAACTGAGCATTGAGAAAATGGAACTTTCCTTGCACTAACAGGTAGAGGCCCACAGGGGAGCTGTCTGCGAGATTGCGGTACAGCACCTCCGTCTCCCTCAACCGGGCTTCCGTTTCCCGGTAATGGGCGATCCGTCCGCGAAGCTCTTCCACCTCGGAGACGAGATCACGTTTGGTGCGGCTTATCTCTTTTTTCATTTTTGTCCGTTCCGGGAGATGCGGCCGTGGATTTTTAATCTTTTTTTCTTTTCTTCAATCAGTTAGAATAAAAATATAAGCACGTCTTGGCGGCTCGCAGGATCTCATTCCCGGTGAGCCTTTCCCGAGAATATCTCTATCCCCGGCCGGCGTCATTCATCGGATATCAACTTTACAAAAAAGGAGGCCATCATGGAAAAACCCCACACGTACTCTTTACCAAAACTGCCTTACGGTTACAAGGAATTGGCGCCTTATATTTCCGAAGAACAGCTGCAGCTCCACCACGAGAAGCACCATCAGGCCTACGTGACCGGTGCCAATGCCATCTTTGAGAAACTCGAACAGAGCCGCAAGGCCGGCAGCGACCTCGACTTGAAGGCTACCCTCAAGGAGCTGTCTTTCCACGTGGGCGGTCACCTTCTTCACAGTTTATTCTGGGCGAACCTGGCCCCTGCCGGCAAGGGCGGTGGTGGGAAACCATCCGGTGTCCTCGGGGCGGCGATTGACAAGGAATTCGGCGGTTATGAGCGCTTCCAGAAGGAGTTTACACAGGCAGCCGTGAGTGCCGAGGGCTCCGGTTGGGCGGCCCTGACCTTCTGCCAGCTTACGAACCGTCCCCTCATCATGCAGGTTGAAAAGCATAATGTGAACGTGTATCCCATGTTCTCAATCCTTCTGGTGCTCGATGTCTGGGAGCATGCCTACTACCTGGACTACAAGAATCTCCGGGCCAAATTTGTCGAAGCCTTCTGGAGCATCGTCAACTGGGAGGAAGCGAACCGTCGGTTTGCAAGCCTGCTCAAGGGCAGCTCCAAGTAGCGGGAAGACTCGAACCCCGTCGTGGCGAGTGGAGGGAGAATATCGGATGGATGTCATGGATGAGGCCCTGGGTCTTCTCGAAGACGCCGGTCCCGAGTATGGCCCCGGTTTTTCAAACCACGCGTCTATGGCAACCGAGGCTCTCCTGGCCATGGGGCGGGGGGATGCCGTTATCCCCTGGGTGACAGCTTACCGAAAGCGCCTGGCGGGCAACCCAGAGCCGGGCCTGCCGGTCTTTGGCGGGTACTGGTTCGAGGCGCTTGGTGCGATCGGCCGTTATGCCGATTGGGTCAACTGCTTCGATGAGGAACTGCGCGACGAGGACTGGTGCACCATCCTCAACATCTGGGTGCCCCGCCTGCTTCCCGGCATGGTGGGGGCGGCCTGGCACGGTGCCATCCGCACGGGGCACGCCGTCCGGAGCCTTAACCGGGAGGAGTCCCCGGAAAAAATCCGGGAGCTTGCCCGGGCCCTGGCATACTGGGCTGCACGATATCAATCCCTCCCGGGGTTTCCCGTGCCCAATGTTGACGTCCGGAACCCCCTTGCCGTGATCGGCGAAGTCACGCCCCTCCCGGACGGGGAACGCCTCATGAAAGGGCTCATCCGAGAGAAGGTGCGGAGGCTCAACGGCTTCAAACCGTTTGAGCAGGTGATCAATCTCACAGAGCCACCCGACGATATCACGCCGTTCTTCGTCGATCTTCTCGAGACCTTTGTCCGAGTCTTCCTGGCAAATGTCGGCACTCGGGGAAGTGTGATCACCTTTATCCACGGTGTGACGGGGCCCGGAGCGCTCTACCTTCTGGCCACCTGTCTTTTGCCCGATATCAGCCGGATCGCACTGCGCTATGCCTGGCAGGCCTCGGCAGCTCTCTATGCCGCCATCGGAGGTGAGGTTGACAGGGCTGCCTACGATACCTATGACGAACCCATCGAGGATCTCATCAGCCGGGCCATCGCAACCGGAGATGAACACGCCATCAAGTTCACCGAGGTGTGCCTCCGGGTGCACCGCATCGATCCCCGGCCGATCTTTCTCGTTGCGGCTCGGCACGCCGTTGATCGTCTTGCACGCTCAACGCAGGTTCAAGGATAAAGGATCGAGGATAAAGGGGGAAAATACATTGAACCTTTGACCTTTTTCCTTTGTCCTTTAACCTGAGTGTCGCGGGTTCAAGCGACAAAGAACTGGCCAATCCACCTAACGAAACGAACGAAATCAAACGAACCAACGAAATAGACCATCCCCCAGGAGGTATAAATGAAGCTCAGTGAATATTTCGAAAGCGCAACTGGCTTGGGAATCCTTGCCACGGCGGACTCGGCAGGGGCGGTCAATGCCGCCGTCTATTCCAAGCCCCACTTCATCGACGAAGAGACCATTGCATTCATCATGGCCGATCGGCTCTCCCACCACAACGTCCAGCAGAACCCGCGTGCCGCTTACCTCTTCAGGGAAGCCAGCGAGAAATACGTGGGCAGGCGTCTTTACTTGAGAAAGACCCATGAGGTCCAGGACCCGCAGCTTGTCAGCGAGATGCGGCGGAAGAAGTATGCCGAGGTCTCCGGCAAGTACTCGAACGAGAACAAGTTTGTCGTCTACTTCAGGATCGAAAAGAGCCTCCCTCTAATCGGAGATAAGGAATAGCAGACGGTAGACGGCTAACCGCAGACAGCAGAAAAACATAGTCCGAGTGTTTTGCTGTCGGCCGTATGCCGTAAGCGGTCGGCTAATTTACGGAGCAAATCATGAAAATTCTCATAACAGGCGGGACGGGCTTTGTGGGGACGACGCTTACACGCGAGCTGACTGCAAAGGGGCACTCGGTGACGATTCTCATGCGAAAGGTGGAGATGGGGAAAGCCCTTCCCGCCGGCGCTGTCGCCCTGGAAGGTGATCCAACAGTCCGGGGGGCCTGGCAGGAGCAGGTCCCGGAGCACGAGGCCTTCATTAACCTGGCGGGCAGTTCGATCTTTACGCGGTGGACCGAAGAGGCGAAGCGCGCCATCCGCGAAAGCAGGCTTCTGACCACAAAGCATCTGGTGGAAGCCCTGGCGTCAAGGAGGGGCAAGGAGACCCACCTCTTCAGCACCTCCGCTGTGGGCTATTACGGGTTTCACGCAGATGAGAAACTGATCGAGGAGTCGCCCCCCGGGACAGACTTTCTTGCCACGCTGGCTCGAGAGTGGGAAGCCGAAGCCGTCAAGGTGAAGGAACACGGCGCCCGGGTGGTGCTTTGCCGATTTGGAATCGTGATGGGGCGCAACGGCGGGATGCTGGGCGAGATCGTTCCCGTGTTCAGGATGTTCCTCGGTGCAAACCTCGGAAGCGGCGATCAATGGCTCTCGTGGATCCATGAAAAGGATCTGGCCCGTATTTTCCTGTATCTCCTGGATAACCGGGCCCTCGAGGGGCCGATCAACTGCACGGCGCCCGAACCCGTCCGAAACCGGGATCTCACGGAAACGCTCGGCAGGGTCCTGAGGGTGCCGACATTCCTGCCGCCCGTTCCCGGGTTTATCCTCCGGATGATGAAAGGCGAGTTCGGAAGCGTCATCCTGAAGGGCCAGAGGGTGCTCCCCCAAAGGCTTCTGTCGGCAGGCTTTCAGTTTCAATACCCCACCCTCGAAGAGGCCTTGACTGAAATCTTGAGGAAGTAGGACGTGAAATCGGCAGGCAGGAGATCGGATCTGAAACCCAATCGGCTCATCCTCGAAAAAAGCCCTTACCTCATCCAGCATGCCCACAACCCCGTGGACTGGCACCCATGGTCCGAAGAGGCCTTCGTGCGGGCCCGGGCGGAAAACAAGCCGGTATTCCTCTCCATCGGCTACTCCACGTGCCACTGGTGCCACGTCATGGCCCACGAGTCCTTCGAGGACCCCGAAGTGGCCCGGCTGATGAACGATGCCTTTATCTGCATCAAGGTCGACCGCGAGGAGCGACCCGATGTAGACGGCATCTACATGACCGTCTGCCAGATCATGACGGGTAGCGGCGGTTGGCCCCTGACCATTCTCATGACGCCGGAACGCAAGCCCTTTTTCGCCGGCACGTACATCCCGAAGGATAACCGCCACGGGCGCATCGGGATGATCGAGCTGATCCAGGGGGTCCAGCGTGTCTGGAAGACCCGTCACGGCGATGTGCTGACATCGGCCGATCAGGTCACCGCGGCCCTGCGGGAGGCCTCCTCTGCGTCTTCGGCCGGCGAGTTGCCGGGTCAGGCAGCCCGCCGCGCGGCCTACGAAGCGCTTGCCGGACAGTTCGACCAGAGCAACGGCGGGTTCGGCGTCGCCCCCAAGTTTCCGTCCCCCCATCATTTCCTGTTTCTGCTTCGCTACTGGAAACGCACCGGCGAACCGAAGGCCCTCGAAATGGTTGATAAAAGCCTGACGGCCATGCGCCGGGGAGGCATCTACGACCATCTGGGTTGCGGGTTTCACCGCTACTCCACGGATGCACAATGGAGACTCCCGCACTTCGAGAAGATGCTCTACGACCAGGCCATGCTCTCCATGGCCTGCCTGGAGGCCTTCCAGGCAACGGGCAATTCCCTCCATGCCGATACGGCCAGGGAGATCTTTGCATACGTGTTGCGGGACCTGAAGGCCCCCGGCGGCGGTTTCTATTGCGCCGAAGATGCCGACAGCGAAGGAGAGGAGGGGAAATTCTATCTGTGGAGCGAGGCAGAGATCCGGGAAGCCCTGGATGCGGATGAGGCGGCCCTCGCCATGGAGCTCCTCGGCATACAGAAGGAAGGGAATTATCTCGAGGAGGCCACGCAGGGACGGACAGGGCGAAATGTCCTGTTTCTGGCCAAGTCGCTCGAGCAGGCGGCCGCATCGCTGAAAATGTCTCTGGAGACGGCCCGCACAAAATTCGAGAGCGCCCGGGGAAAGCTCTTCCGGGTGAGGGAATGCCGCCCCCGGCCCGGCAGGGATGACAAGATCCTCACAGACTGGAACGGGCTCATGATCGCGGCCTTGTCAAAAGGGGCGCAGGTGCTCGATCATCCGGACTACGCCGAAGCCGCTGCGCAGGCGGCCCGCTTCATTCTGGCCCAAATGCGGGACAACCGGGGAAGGCTCCTGCATCGGTACCGCGAGGGCGAAGTAGCCGTAAAGGGGATTCTCGACGATTATGCCTTCCTCACGTGGGGGCTTCTGGAGCTCTACGAGGCCGTTTTCGAAGCGGATTTCCTAAAGATAGCCCTCGAAATTGCCGATAGTACGATAAATCACTTCCTTGATGAGAAGGAAGGCGGCTTTTTTTTCACGGCCGACGACGGCGAGGAGATCCTCTTCAGGCAGAAGGACAGCTACGACGGAGCGATTCCCTCGGGCAACTCGGTGATGATGCTCAATCTTTTACGCCTGTCGCGGATCACGGGCAGGTTGGACCTGGAGGAGAGGGCCCTCGGGGTTTCCCGGGCCTTTGCCCGCAATATCGGGCAGATCCCATCGGCCTATTCCCAGCTCATGGTTGCCCTGGAATTTCTCGCCGGTCCCCAGTTTGAAATCGTCATTGCGGGAAAAACCGGGGCGCCGGATACAAAAGGAATGCTGGACGCCGTGAGGCGCGATTTTCTGCCGAACCGAATTTTGCTGTTCAAGCCGCAGGGTCCGGGCGGCGCAGCCGTTGCGAAGATTGCGCCCTACACAAAAAATATAAAAGCGCAGCGGGGCAGGGCGACGGCCTACGTGTGCAGGAATTTCGCGTGTTCGAAGCCCGTCTGCACGGTCGATGAAATGTTGGGGCTTCTGCAAGCCTCATGATGCCATGAACCTAATATTGCAAAGGAAAGCCGCCATGAAAAAGATGAAGTCAAGTCGTGTGTTGGTCATCCTCTGTGCTGTGTTTTTTGCTCTCGGCCTGCCGCTCGTGGCGTCCGCAAACAGCCCGGAGAAAGTGGATGCGTTCTATAATTTCAATACCAAAACGCTTATGGTGAAAGTCACGCACCCGACCAAGAATGCCGACAAGCATTTTGTCAGTGAAGTGGTGGTGAAGAAAAACGGCGTTGTCGTCCAGCGGGCAGTCTACAACAAGCAGGACGGGGATACGCCAACCTACTCCTATATCATGCCGGCCACGGTCGATGATGTGTTCGAGATCACGGCCACTTGCAGTATCCACGGTTCGAAGACAGTGAAATACCAGCCCGGCGTCTGATCGGGAAGGAATGGGAGGATAGGCCTCCATGAGGCTTTATGATGGAATCGAACTCATTGGAAAGGAGACCCATATGAAAGGGACGTCGAATCTTCGATCGGTCCGTCCGTTGTGGATGCTGATTCTTCTCACCGGGATGATGCTGGTCCTGAGCCTCGCTACGGCAACGTACGCAAGCAATCCTCAAAAGATGACGCTTTCGTACGACCGCGTAAAACAAGTGCTGTCCGTAACGATTACCCATCCCTCGACCACTCCGGCAACCCATTTCATCAAGGAAATCACCGTCTCGAACAACGGAAAAGTGGTCAACAAGGCAACATACACCAAGCAGCCCGGCGACACCTTTACGTACACCTTCTCGCTGCCGAAGAAGGGTCTCGGTGTCGTTGAGGTGACGGCCAAGTGCAGCGTCGAGGGCGAACTGACCGAAGCGATCATACCCTTCAAATAATGTGCTGAAACAAACAGGGATGCCGCTTGCCTGATTTCTCGCGCCATTCTCTCCGAATGGTTTTCAGTAGCGGCATGCCCGGCGTTGAATCGTCAAAGCATGGGTTGACTGCCGTCGACCGGCCCTGTGCCGATCGTCGGAACGGGGCGGACCGAGGAGGGGAATCGTGCTCCTTTATCTCCATGCTTCATTCATGGTTGGCGGTTTTGCGCTCTTCACGGCGGGTATCGGCATTGCCCGCTTCATGAGAAAGAATTCCTGGTGGCTCCGCGGCCACAGGGTGCTGGGCATCTGCGGGGTATCCTCCATCATCCTCGGTCTTGCAACGGCCATCTACATGGTGGCCCAATCCGGCGATGAGCACTTCGG
>DATJPI010000038.1:0-3399 GCA_035506495.1 Syntrophales bacterium | reverse complement strand
CGCAAAGTAAAGCCTCCAGATATGCAGGAGATGTGCTTGAGAGAGAGGCATCTTTTCTGATAAGATCCCCTCCTGAAATGAAAAAAGCGATTCTTCTCATCACAATTCTCATCTTTGCACCTTTGGTAGCGACAGGATCCGGGCCGGATCAGCCCCTCGTCCAGGAGGCGGCTGTCAAGGACCACGGTTACGTGAAGCCCCCTGCAGAACAACCCTCCCCTCCGGGCGTTATCCGCAAGAAGATCAGCCGGCCCGACGAAAAAGCGCCTGCCCTTTCCAGGAAAACAGCACTTCTCGCCGCTTACGGAACACAAGTTCCGACACAGTGGGGTGAAAGCGTCACCGGGATCAAGACGCAGTTGGACACTTCCGAGCCGGTCATCGCGCTGACCTTCGATGCCTGTGGCGGGCCGAGGGGAAGCCGATACGACGCGGCTCTCATCGACTATCTCCGGCAAGAAAAGATCCCGGCCACCCTCTTTATCAGCGGGGCCTGGGCGGACGCCAATCCCGACGTTTTCAAGAAGCTGGCCTCTGATCCTCTGTTCGAGATTGAAAACCACGGCCTCAACCACAAGCCCTGTTCCGTGAACGGAAAAAGCGCACACGGTATCAAGGGCACAAAAAGCGTTTCGGAGCTTGTCGACGAAATCGAGAAAAGCGGCATGAAAATCGAATCGGCGACGGGAGGAAAGCCCCGTTTTTACCGCAGCGGAACGTGTTACTGTGATGAAGTGGCTGTAAAGATCGCCGGCGAACTCGGCTACGAGGTCGTCAACTTCAACGTCCTCGGCGATGCGGGAGCAACGCGGCCGAAAGAAAAGATCCGGGAAGCCCTTCTCAAGGCAGATGCGGGGGCAATCGTCATCCTGCACATGAACCAGCCCCGCAGCCAGACGGCGGCGGGTGTAAAAGAAACCGTCCCCCTGCTGAAACAAAAAGGGTTCCGATTCGTGAAACTCTCTGAATATCCGTTGAAGTGAAAGCATGAAAACGTCCGTTCGATTTCTCGCGCCCTTGATCCTCATCGCCCTGTCGGCGGGCTGGTGCCTTGCCCAGAAACCGCCTGTTGTCCCTACAGAAGCACAGGTGGGACCAGAGAAAGCCGGCTACTGGATCGCCCGCAACCCGGCACCCGACCGCGTAATACTCACTCCCGCCGCAATCGAGGCGATGAACAGGGCTGCCACAGGCAATCCGGAAACGGAGCTCGTCGACCTGTTCGCCATTGCAGACCCGATGGACGGCAGCGCTGTCCGCAAGGTCATCACCGACGTCCTGACAGAATCCCGCCAATCCAAAGGATATGATCACACGAACCGACAGATGACGGCTGCATTCTATAGCCGGATCGAGGCTGACATCGGCACAATGGCTTCCAGCATCCGGCCATCCTGGGGCATCATCACATCCAGAATCAGCTTTCGGAGGCTGCCTACGAACGAGGCCTTCTACGACCGGCCGTTCGGAAACGAGTTTGACCGGTTCCAGTACTCGACTCTGGAGTGCGGGGACCCTGTCGTCATCCTGCACCGGACAGCCGACGGAAGCTGGGCCTTTGTCCAGACATCCTATACGCTGGGGTGGGTCCCTTCGGCCGGAATCGCCTGCGGCGACAAGCGCACCGTCGAGGCATTTGTGCGGTCGAAACCCCTCGTCATGACGGGCAGCATGATCCCCGTCTACACCGATCCGGCCTTTACCACCCACGCCGTATCCATTCCCATGGGATCGAAGCTTCCCCTGGTGGAAAAGAAGGAAGGCTACTACGCGGTGACCCTTCCCTGGAGAGCCCCCGAAGGGAACCTCAAGCTCATACCGGGATACATTCGGGTAGATGCCGACGTGAGCATCGGCTTTCTTTCCTACACAGCCCGAAATGTCTATTTGCAGGTCTTTAAACTCGAGGGTCAGTCGTACGGCTGGGGCGATCTCTTCGACGGCCGGGACTGCTCACGACTTGTCATGGACGTCTTTTCCACCTTCGGGTTCAACATGCCCCGCAACACCCGCCGACAGGCGGCCTTCAACCCCGCAGGGCGAAAGGACGCTGCAGAGCTTTCCGAGAAAGACAGAGTCAGGTTCCTCCAGTCACTCGAAGGACGCCCTGCCCTTCTCTACATGCCGGGGCATATCATGATCTACCTCGGCTCCATTGACGGCAAGGTCTACGCCATCCACAGTGCCTGGTCATGGCGGGAGACGCAGGGAGCAGGCGGCAGGACGGTCACGGCGGGCCGAGTCGTCGTCTCCGACATCACCCGCGGCTCGGGCAACCGGGGGTCGCTCCTGAAGCGGGTCACCGCCATCATCCCGCTGGGGTGAGGGAGCAGTAAGGGTCGAGGACCGAGGTTCGAGGAAATACCAGAAGCAAAAAGGAAAGGCGGGCACGATGCCCGCCTTTCCCATTTTTTAATACGAATGAATTGCACGAAGGATTCGGCCGGTTAATTAGCCGCTCCCCTAACTAGACTCCACTTCGCCGAAACATTTCCTCCCGATGTCCCATCCGGTCTCTGTTTTGTATAGGTCCATTCGATGGCGCCGAAAACGAAGCTTACCTTCTCCTGGAGCACCATGACGCTGGGGCTCGATGCGGCTGTCAGGACCGGCATGGACGTAAGGTCGGGCATCACTGCCTGCACCGATGAAACGACGACTTCTTTCAATTTAACCACGAAAAACCTGAACTGCCCTTCATACATTTCAATCGTGACCTCCGAAAGATGTGTACCCTTTGCAGAGGCTTCCCGCAGCTTGGGGCTTGCCGCGTCGATCTGCTTTATGATCGTGATCGGGGCAAAATCGGGTGTCATGGCACCGTAAGAGCGGTAGGCAGGATTTACTCCCTGGCTGATGCCGTCGCCGTAGGAAAAAGCATCGCACCAATCTTTATGATCCTTGTCCGTCGATTCTCCCTTAATGTCGCCAAGGTTGACGAAGATCCGTAGTCCTGCTGTTTGCGCAAGAGCCGATCCCGGCGCCATGATACAGAACGCCAGAACCAACGCCACCGTCCAATAGAATACTTTCTTTCCCTTTCTCATTTGACCGTCCCTCCTTCTTGTGGTCTCTTTCGTGATGTATCCGATTCAAACTCATTCCGCTGCCGCACACAGTCGAGATGGATCACCCCAAATCTCTCTCGGCGTCGGAAACCCCAAAGTTCGCCTTCAACCGGAAAGGAATGCAGTCCTTCCCGCCGAAGGCAGCCGACGCGGCACCTTGAGGATGCCGGCCTTCATGGCTTGCCTCATTCTCGTATTTGTTGTTTATTGCGTAGAAAGCTGCACCCGTTGCCGGGTCTCTCGCCTAGCGACTGGGCTTGTGGGTTGAGCGACTGGGAAGTGCTGTATGCAGGATTCGTAGCCGCCCCCCTTGCGGCCCGAATCGAGCAGG
>DATJPI010000037.1:0-3480 GCA_035506495.1 Syntrophales bacterium | reverse complement strand
CCCTCGCTTGCGTCATAGTAGCCCGAGGGCGTCCACAGGACCCAGCGCTTGCCGTCTCCGTAAGGCAGGAAGGCAAGGAGCTCCCTGCCGTCCTTCATCCGGTACCAGCGGATCGTGCCGTCGCTCAGGCCGGCTACAATCAACCGGCCGTCTTCCGAGATGTTGACCGCCTTGGCTGCCCCTGGCACCAGTCGATGCCAGATCTCCTTGCCGTGCTTGTCGAATCGATACAGCCACCACCAGGTCCCAAGAACGACGCTCTTGTGATCGGGGGCAATCGCGTAGCAGGTGGGATCGTGGCGCTCGACCAGAGTGACAGGCTTACCGTTCAGTTTGGGAATCGTCCGGGGGCGCCAGTCTGTGATCTTGATCTCCCTCGAGCTGGTAATCGGGGCGGACAACCCGAACGCCAGGATGGGATTTGTCTCCAGTTGCTTCGTCGCAATGGAAAATCTCTCCGTCGTTCCTCCCCGGTTTTCATAGCTGTACAAGACGACAGCGGCATCGGGCGAGATCAGGAATGTCTTCGGGCTGTAGTGCTCGACCTCGGGTGTCTTGGCGAAAACCTCCTTGCCGTTTCTGTCCAGGAGGAACATGTCTCCGTTGATCGCGCCGTAAGCGATGCCCACGTCCTGCAACGACACAATGGAACGGATCATGGACCTCGTCTTTACGGGGATGTACTCGTAGGATTTGAAATCACCGGCGTCCCACCGGATAATCACATTGGTCTTGTCCGGCACATGCCACCCCGCCGAATAGAGAAAACGGCCGTCCTGCGACCACGTGATAGCCGGCATGTTGCTTCCCTTGTTTTTCGGCACATCGGGAGAGGGGAGGGGAGTCAGATCGCTTGCCGAGAAAATATCGACCCGTGCCGCATCCCAATGTCCGAGGGCGATGCGTTTCCCGTCCGGTGAAAATTTGATGAATCCGGGCCTTTCCTCGGATGGCTGGTGCTGCTTTGCGATGACCTTGAGATCTGTATCATAGAGCTTGATGGATCCGTCGAAAGAAGATACTACCAGCCGGCCCTCTGCGTTGAAATCAACTCCCAGGATGTTTGCCTGATATTCCGGATCTTCTCCGAGGAGGGTACAGGTAACCGTGGGGTCCCTGCGTTCAAAAGAATAGACGCGGAGGCCCTTGTTGCCCCATAGGCCTACGGCAAGCCGGCGGCCATCTTTTGAAAAGGCCAGGCTCAGGACGCCTTCGGGCAGACCGGAAAGCCTCTTGATGAGCCGGCCGCTTTCACGATCGAAGAAGAAGATATTGCGGGTTTTATCAGGGCCCCGGAAATTTCCTCCGCAGACGATGGTGTTGCCGTCGGGAGAGATCGTTACGGTATGGACAAGACCTTCGGTGCCTTTTCCGATGGGCGGCCGCAGGATCTTCAGTAGCTTGCCGGTGGGGAGATCCCAGAGGCGGACCGTTTTGTCGGGTGAGCCGGTTACAAGGATTCGATTCTGTGGATCGGCAACAACTTCGCGGATCATTGCCGAATGGAGTCCCATCTCGATCGTCAGGATCGGTTCTCCCTGCTGCGGATATGCGCTGGACGGGACGAGAAAAACAATAACGGCGGAAACCAGCAGGATCGACAAAGAAGTCTTGGAAGACTTGCTCATGACCTTGCACCTCCGGGGATGCAGAGTCCATTACAGTGGCGGGAAATGGTTCACATACTCATTTTATCCTCAGTCATCACTTGCACGTTCGCGCGAATAAAAGCAAACGAAATATTGACAGCTCCTGCCTTCCCCGTTTCATCATTCGTGGCGGTCATCTTCTATTCTTTCTAAAAGAGGCATTCTGCCTGGCTCGACAGTTACAGCAAGGTTGCGTTCTGCCTGGGCCAGATGAGTCCCGCCGTTTGATATGGAATTTTTCATGGAATTGAAGTAGATTCATTCACCCCCGGAATGGCTTTTCGGGGGTTTGCATTGCCGCTGCACGAAAATCGCGAATGGAGAAACGCATGAAGGAACAGGAAAAGAAACCCCATAACTTTCGAGGTGCCTCGAAGTACGTGCTGGACGAAGAACTGGCCAAGATCGTGAACATCTCTATCGCCCTGGAGATGCCCCTTTTGCTGAAAGGCGAGCCGGGCACGGGAAAGACAATGCTGGCCTACGCCATCGCCGAGAGCCTCGATTTGCCGCTCATCACCCTGAACGTGAAGTCGAGCATGAAGCTCGTTGAGGCTTTGTACCAGTACGATACGCTCACGCGCCTCAACGACAGCCGTTTCGGCGACTCCAAGCGCGACGTGAGCGACATCGAGGCCTACATCCGTATGGGCAAGATCGGCCAGTCCTTTGTCGCCGGGGAAAAGACCGTGCTGCTCATCGACGAGATCGACAAGGCCGACACGGACTTTCAGGACGACATGCTCGACGTTCTGGACCAGATGTCCTTCGACATCATCGAGATCGACAAGACGGTAAAGGCCCAAAACCGCCCCGTCGTCATCATCACATCCAACGCCAAGAAGGATCTCTCGGATCCCTTCCTGGGGCGCTGCAACTTCCACCACATCGCCTTCCCCGAGCCTGAGATGATGCGCAAGATCGTCGATGTCCACTTCCCGAGGCTGAGCGAGGAGACGGCACAGGCCTGCATCCAGACGTTCTACCGGCTGCGGGAAATCGGGGGCGTCGAGAAGAAGCCCGCCACGCGTGAGCTCATCAACTGGATCCGCGCCCTGAGGTCGGACCCGGACTTCCGTCCGGCCCTTCTGCAGCGCGGCGATGTGCCGTACCTGGGGGTCCTTTACAAGAAAAGCGCCGACCTGACCCTGGCCGCGAAGGCCATAGCAAGAATCAAGCGGTAGGAGCGGAATGTTTGTACAGTTCTTCTATACACTTCGCGACCGGGGCGTCCCCGTGACGCCGACGTCCTACCTGCGCCTGCAGAGGGCGCTCTCGATGGGGCTTGTGACCTCGCTTGATGACTTCTACACCGTGGCCCGGTCGCTGCTCGTGAAAAGCGAGCGCTACTTCGACCTCTACGACCAGGTCTTCCTGCACCACTTCCGGGGGGTGGAGCTGAAGGACCCCGATATCCATGAGCTCACCGACATCGCCAAGGCCCTGCTCGAGGAGTGGCTGAAGGACCCGTCCGCGGTGGCCGCCGCCTTTGGCATCGACGAGAAAAAGCTCAAGAAGATGACCCCCGAGGAGCTTATCCAATATTTCCTCGACCGGCTGAAAGAACAGACGGAGGCCCACCATGGAGGCAACCGCTGGATAGGCACGCGGGGCACCTCCCCCGTGGGGCACTCGGGCACCCACCCCGAGGGGATGCGTGTCGGCGGTGTTTCGCGAAACAAGTCGGCTATCAAGGTGGCCATGGATAGGCGCTACCGGGACTATTCCCAGGACGGGCCCCTCACGCAGGCGCAGATGGGCGAGGCCCTGAAGAGGCTCCGGCGAATGGTTCCCGCCGGCCCCAAGGACCTCGTCAACGTGGACAAGACGA
>DATJPI010000036.1:0-11437 GCA_035506495.1 Syntrophales bacterium | reverse complement strand
TTGCTTCCATGGCGGAATAGGTGCCCCCTTCCAGCGAGGCGGACGACCGGCTGATCCATTCCCTCGTCTGAATCGAATTTTTCCACTTCTGGGTCATACTGGACCAAGGTCCAGTACGGATGGGACCAAGGTCCAATTTATCTTTGGTAAGGAAAGTTGTAATGAATTCGACAATGAAAGGGGATTCCCCCTCCGGTGATAACAATTCACTTACCCCATTCGGAGATGCATTTGGGGAGAACGATGTGGCACAAGTTGATTCCAGAAGCAAATATCGTTTACGTCGTAGAGGATGACAAATCCCTGTGCAACGCCATGCGCCGGCTGTTGATGTCCGCCCAGTACCGTGTTGTTACATTTGCGTCGGCCGAGGAGTTTCGCCTGTCGGATTTCAAAAGCCGTCCGGGCTGCCTCCTCCTGGATATCCGGCTGCCCGGCATCAGCGGGTTTGAACTGCAGGAACAGCTCATCGCCTCCGGGGTGCCGATGCCCGTGATATTCATCACAGGCCAGGACCGGGCCGGAATGGAAGAGCGTGCGATGCGGCTGGGTGCCACCGCATATCTGCGCAAACCCGTTGATGAGGAAACCCTTCTGGATGCGATTCGCACGGCCATGAAATCCCATCAGAATCATAAAGAGAAGGGAAACGGAATTGACCGCACGGGGACATCCTGAAGGGTTCAGACAGGCACATCACAGGGTAGGAGTGTCGGGACGATATTCAGGCGCGCTCCCGGGAGTCAGATAAGCGACAATGAAAGAAATAATTCGGCGAAAGGATGGAAGAAATGAAGAAAGTATTTGTTCTCGCATCGGTTGTTGTATTGGTGATGTCCCTGTCGACAGGGGCGTTTGCACAGGCAACCAAGGGGATGGCTCCGGCGGAGCAGCCGAAAGTCGTGAAGGAGAGGACAGCCGTCATGACGGCCACCGTACAGGCCATTGATCTCAAGACGCGGGTTGTCACCCTCAAGGGACCGAAGGGGGAAGTGAGAGACATCAAGGTCGGCGAAGAGGCTGTCAACCTGCCCCAGGTGAAGGTTGGTGATCTCGTGACGGTGAAATATTACGAATCCCTTGCCGTGGAAGTCATGAAGCCCGGCACCGTCGCGGGGGCAGGCGAGAAAGAGGCCATCGTCAGGGCAAAGCCCGGCGAAATGCCCAGTGGGATGGCTGCGCGACAGTCCACGGTGACGGCCACGGTCACGGCCATCGACAAGAAAAAGGGCACCATCACGCTCAAGGGGCCGGACGGCAAGATCGTGATGGCAAAGGCAGAGGATCCCAAGAACCTGGATAAGGTGAAGGTGGGAGATGACCTGTTGATCACCTACACCGAGGCGCTGGCGATTTCCGTCGAGAAAGCAAAGAAGAAAAAATAGAATCGGGGAAGGCCGACATTGGAAATATCCCTGCCGTGTCCCGGCAACAGCCCGGACACGGCAGGGGATCACGCAAGCTGTCCCGAAAAGACGATATAAAGGGAGACGAGGAGCCATGAGCGAGCACAAAATTGTCAGCCCGGTCGCGGACGATATCAAGGCCCATATGAAGCGCGGAAAGATCGTTTCGGCGGACGAAGCCGTGCGCCTCATCCGAGACGGCGACACCGTCGCACTGGACGGCGTCATGGGAGGCGGCACTCCGGACGAGCTGATCATCGCCCTCGAGAAGCGATTTATGGAAAGCGGCGAGCCCCGGGGGTTGACCCTGCTGTATGCCTCAGGGATCGGCGACGGGAAGGACAAGGGAGTCAACCGGATCGCCCATGAAGGGCTGCTGAAGAGGGTAGTCGCCGGACACTGGGCCTTGACACCGAAGATGCAAAAAATCGCGATTGGTGAAAAAATCGAGGCCTATAATTTCCCGCAGGGCGTCCTCTCACATATGTTCCGGGACATTGCCGCCGGGAATCCCCGGACCATTTCAAGTGTCGGCCTCGGGACCTTCGTCGACCCGAGACTCGGCGGTGGGAAGATCAATGCGATGACAAAGGAGGACCTCGTCGAAATCATCACCTTCGACGGCAAGGAGTACCTGGCGTACAGGACAATGCCCGTACAGGTGGCGTTTCTCCGGGGCACAACGGCCGACATGGACGGCAATATCACGATGGAGCGCGAGGCGATGACGCTCGAGGTGCTCCCGATCGCCATGGCGGCAAAGAACTCGGGCGGATTTGTCATCGTCCAGGTCGAGCGCATCGCCGACCGGGGCGCGCTGAACCCGCGCCACGTGAAGATCCCGGGTATTCTCGTCGACTGCGTTGTCGTTGCCCGGCCGGAAAATCACTGGCAGACCTACGGCACACCGTACAACCCCGCGTTCAGCTGCGAGTTCAAGGTCCCTGCGGCGAGCGTGGCACCGCTTGAGATGGATGACCGAAAGATCATCGCCCGCCGTGCCGCCTTCGAATTGAGGCCGAACATGGTCGTCAATCTCGGGATCGGCATGCCGGAAGGTGTTGCCAGCGTTGCCAATGAAGAAGGGATTTTCGAATACCTGACCCTGACGGCGGAGGCCGGTTCGATCGGGGGAATACCCGCAGGAGGTCAGAATTTCGGGGCTGCGACGAACATGGATTGCCTGCTGGACATGCATCACCAGTTCGACTTTTACGACGGCGGGGGACTCGATCTCGCGTGTCTGGGGCTTGCGCAGATGGATCGCCACGGCAACGTGAACGTGAGCCGCTTCGGACCGAGGCTCGCGGGTTGCGGGGGCTTCATCGACATCAGCCAGAACTCGAAGAAGATGGTCTTCGTCGGAACCTTCACCGCGGGGGGTACGAAGGTGGCGGCCGACGATGGGAAGCTCCGGATCGTGAGAGAAGGGGGCGTGAAGAAATTCGTCAACGAGGTCGAACAGGTGACCTTCAGCGGGAAGACCGCGAGGATGAATAACCTCGATGTCCTGTTCGTTACGGAGCGTTGCGTATTCACTCTCACCGATGAAGGCGTGGAGCTGACGGAGATTGCACCCGGCGTGGATCTGGAAAAGGACATCCTGGCATACATGGATTTCAAGCCGATCGTGAAAAACCCGAAGAAGATGGACGAAAGAATTTTCAGGCTGCCGCCCATGGATCTGAAGAAAGATCTTCTCGGCAAGCCGATGTCCGAGCGAATGGCGTATGATCCCGCCACGAACATCTTCTTCGTCAATTTCGAGGGCCTGCATGTCCGGTCGATGGCGGATATCGAGGAGATCCGGTCGCAGGCGGAAGCCCTCCTGATCCCCCTGGGTAGGAAGGTGGATGCGATCGTCAACTACGACAATTTCTCCATTGTGCCGGAGCTTGCCGACGCCTATATCGAAGTGGTCAAAACGATCGTGTCACGCTTCTACGAGCACGTAACCCGGTACACGACCAGCGCCTTCCTGCGGATGAAGCTGGGAGAGGGCATGAACGCACGGGGACTCGCCCCGCACATTTACGAATCGAGGGGGGAGGCCCGGAAAGGGCTGAAAAGCTAAAGCCGATTCCCGGCGTGAGCATTTCAGAAAATAAGAAGTGGGAAGCTGCATGGACCTACTGAAAACTCTTCTCGAACAAAGCCCGATCATGGCCCTCTTTCTCGCGATTGCCGTGGGCTATGCCGTGGGGGAGATCAATCTCAAGGGTTTTTCACTCGGCGTGGGCGCCGTTCTGTTTGTAGGCCTTGCCATCGGCGCCTTCGCACCGAAATCGGTTCCACCGGCACTCCTGGGTTCGTTGGGTCTCGTCATGTTTCTCTACGGAATCGGCATCCAATACGGGAAACAGTTCTTTGCCGGAATGGCAGGACCTGCCGGACGCCGCTATAACCTGCTGGCGGTAATCGGTATCCTGGCGGCGCTTGGGGTTGCCTGGGCCGCCATGAAGTTCTTGAATCTCAAACCGGCCTACGTCGCCGGCCTCTATTCCGGCGCACTGACCAATACCCCCGCGCTGCAGGCTGCCCTGGAGATCGCGGGAAACAATGACCCGGCCGTGGGGTACAGCGTGGCCTACCCCTTCGGGATCATCGTCTCCATTCTGGGGATCTACATCGCCGCAATCTTTCTCAAGCCCAAAGTCGAAGCACCGCTCAAAAAGGGCCTTGAACTCGTAGAGTTGGTCATCCGGAATGCGGCGGTGATCGGCAAACGGCTCGAGGAAGTAGAGACCCTGCTGCCCTCCGAGATCGAGGTGGCAGCCGTCCGACGGAATCATGTAACCCGGATCGCCAGCCTGGACATTATCCTGGAAGCCGGCGACTCGGTGCTCGTCGTCGGGGCAAACCCGGAGGCCGTGGAAACCGCAAAAAAACTCCTCGGGGAGATGGGTCTACAGAGCATTCTCCACGACCGGGAGAATTTTGAATATATCCGGGTCTATGCGTCGAAGCGGACCGTCGTGGGATCCCGGCTTTCAGACCTGGTCATTCCTGCCGAAGCGCCTTTCCGGATTGTGAATATCCGGAGGGGGGATGCCCATATTGTTCCGGATCCGGATCTCATCCTGGAGTTCGGCGACCAGCTGGGGATCTTTGCGGAGCTGAAGCACGCCCCGGTGCTCCGTGCACACTTCGGGGACTCCATCAAGGGGACGACGGAATTCAGCTACATCTCCATCGGGATCGGCATGGTGCTCGGTGTCATTCTCGGCCTGATCCCGATTCCGATTCCCGGTCTCGGCACGACGACCCTGGGAATTGCTTCGGGCCCCTTGATCGTGTCGCTCATCCTGGGAAAACTCGGGCGCACAGGGGGGCTCGTGTGGACGATGCCGGTTACGGCGAACCTCACGCTGCGCAATTTCGGATTGACCATCTTCCTTGCACAGGTAGGCATCAGCTCCGGCAATAGCCTCATGGCCAGCATCGGAGATGTCGGCATTCTCTTTCTGTGCACAGCCGCCCTCATCATCGGGGTCACGGTTCTCACCATCCTCGTGATCGGTCACGTGGTCATGAAGGTCCCCTTCGACGACCTCGTGGGGATCATCTCCGGGGCGGTGGGGAACCCCGCCATCCTGGCCTACGGCGTGAAGACCGTCCCGACGGATCGCCCCGACATCGATTATGCCATGATTTTCCCGGGCGGGATGATCCTGAAGGTCATTCTCGTGCAGTTGATGATGAAGCTTTGATCTCTGGAAGAACAACGCTCTGAATGAGGATGTGACGGGACAATCCCGTCAACATACAGAAAATCAAGTAGAGGAGAAAATGCGATGAATAAAAAAACGACTTTGGTTCTCTTGGTTATTGGTCTTGCATTACTATTCGCGGTTCCGGCCGCCCTGGCTCAACAGCAGTTCGTATACCCGCAGAAAGGGCAGTCCGCAGAGCAGCAGAAGAAGGATGAATACGACTGCCATACCTGGGCGGTGCAGCAGACAAAATACGATCCCACGGCCGCGGCGCAGGCACCCACGCAGCAGCAGCCACAGCAGCCCGCAGGGGCACAGCCGGGTTCGGGAGCGCGAGGTGCCGCACGGGGAGCGGTTGCAGGCGCAGCGATTGGGTCTCTCGACGGAGAGGCAGGCAAGGGTGCCGCAGTCGGCGCAGCGGCAGGAACCGTGGCCGCACGGGGCCAGAGCCGCCGACAGGCTCAGCAACAGCAGGCATCAGAACAGCAGCAGGCCTCGACACAACAGAGCGCACAGCAACAGAATTATCTCAAGGCACGGGGTGCCTGTCTCGAGGGAAAAGGTTACTCGGTGAAGTAGGGCAGGAGTCCGATCATTGATGTCTCATTCTGGCCAGGGCAGGAAAAAAAGGAGAACTTCATGGTGAGACCCCAATTTGATCAATCGATTCTCGCATTGCAGGGCGGTGGGGCCCTCGGGGCCTATCAGGCGGGTGTGTACGAGGGCCTGGCTGAAGCGGGTATTCTACCCACATGGGTTGTTGGCATCTCGATTGGCAGTATCAACGCAGCGATCATTGCCGGCAATCCCCCGGAGCGCAGGGTCGAACGCTTGCGCACCTTCTGGGACCGTGTATCCTCGTATGCCCCGCTTACCCCGCCTGCCTGGCTCGACGCGATGCGACCGGCCCTGAACAACGTGAGCGCTGCGTCGGTCATGTCCTTCGGGATACCGGGTTTCTTCGTGCCTCGTGTTCCGCCTCCGATTTTCGCCCCGGACAACACTCTCGGGGCGCTGAGCTACTATGATACAAGCCCGCTCAATCGCACCCTCGAAGAGTTGGTGGATTTCGACCTGATCAACAGCCGCAGGGTGCGGCTTTCGCTCGGTGCGGTCAGCGTGCGGGAGGGCAAATCGGTATATTTTGACAACAGCCGCACTCGCATCGGTGCGGACCATGTGCGCGCCAGCGGTTCGCTGCCCCCGGGCTTTCCCCCGGTGACCATTGACGGGATACAATACTGGGACGGCGGAATCGTGACCAATTCGCCGCTTGCCTATGTGGCGGAAGAAAAGCCGCGAACGCGCGTGCTTGCCATTGAAGTAGACGTTTTCAATGCGAAGGGGGGATTGCCGCGAAATCTCGACCAGGTGATGGAGCGGGCCAAGGACATCCAGTATGCGAGCAAGTTGTTCCTGAACATAGACCATATCAGGGAACTCGGTGAGATGCGGGCTGCATTGGGGCGCTTGTTCTGCAAGCTGCCGGACGGGCTCAAGGATGATCCTGACGCGCAGAAACTCGCCCCGTTGTGCGATGATCGGGAGTTCACCATCGCACGCATGATCAATCGCCGTACCACGAGTTCCGGCAACACGAAGGATTATGAGTTCTCGCGAGCGACGGTGAATGAAGCGTGGGCTGCAGGCCTCGAAGATGTCCGCCGCTCAAAAGCCAGCATCGAACGTATACAGCCTGCGGGCCTGGCTCCCGGTGTGCGCGTTTATGATCTTCCTCCCGAAGCCGATATCCCGGGGATCCTCGCTGACGAAAAGAAGGAACAGATCAACGATGAGTGAAACGATCGGGCATCCCGGCCGGATGCTGCTTTACAACGAGGCGGGTATTTTTTCCTCGTTTCAAGGGGGATGGAACATGGTACGAGATTGCTTGGTACATCGTTGTGTTGCCGTCATGTTGGCCGCCTGCACGATTTTGCTCTTTTCACCAGGGTCTTCTGCCGCACAGGGAATGAAAGGCGGGGACATCATTCTGCCGGAAATCGGCTCCGGCAGCGTCGATGCTTACATCGAAGCCCTGAAGTCGGACATCAATGAGCGGACGAGGAGGATCATGGAGGTCAACATGCAGCTGTCCGAAAAAGAGGCTGCCATCTTCTGGCCGATCTACAACCGCTATGATTACGACATGGACAAGCTGAACTATGAACGGGCGCAACAATACGATTTTTATGCATCGAACTACAAGACGTTGACGAACAAACAGGCGGAGCATCTATTGAAACAATTGAGATCAATCGAGCGCAGAAAATTGGTGCTGGATGAAAAATGCGTCTTGGAAATGACCAAAGAACTGCCCGCGAAAACGGTTCTTCGGTTTGTCCAGATTTCAAAGCAGGTTGATCGGTTGGTGAGCCTGAAGATCATGTCCGGCGTCCCGCTGGTTCCGAAAGAAACGTCCGAGGAGAAGCCAAAGGCAAAGCCAGAGTCAAAAACAAAAGAAAAACCCTGACGAGACACACACTCGGGACGAAGGCGTGTGAACTTCTTTGATTACATGGTCTTGGGGGGAGAATCCGCAAGATAATGGTGGACAGCGAAAGAGGGAATTATGTATATAAACGCATCATCTTTCAGGAGGGGTTCGGTCATGCAGAGCGCGAGGTCACGGTGTCGCAGATATTATCCGAGGCTTGTTTTCCGGTTCAGCCCGCACCTTGCGGTCGTCATCCTGCTGCTCTTCACCTTATTCACGTTCATGGCGATCGGTTGCTCGAAGGGACCCCAGGAAGCCCCGCCGGCGCCCGCCGTCGAGGTGATGACGGTCATCCAGAAGGACGTACCCGTCTACCATGAGTGGATCGCGACCCTCGACGGAATGGTGAACGCCACCATCCGGGCGCAGGTCCAGGGATACCTCATCCGGCAGAACTACGGCGAGGGTGACCTCGTGAAAACGGGGCAGGTTCTCTTCGAGATCGATCCGCGCACCTTCGAGGCGGCACTCGAGCAGGCTCAGGGACAACTCGAGGCCCAGCAGGCCCGCTGGACGACGGCCAAAGCGAATCTCGCACGCATCAAGCCTCTTGCAGCGCAGAACGCCGTCAGCAAGAAAGACCTCGACGACTCGATGGGCATGGAGCAGGCGGCAAAAGCGGCCGTGCTCTCCGCACAGGCCGCCGTCGACAAGGCCAAGCTCGATCTTGGTTTCACCAAGATCACCTCCCCCGTGGACGGCATCGCCGGGCTTGCCAAGGCGCAGATCGGAAACCTCGTCGGACCGGGAGTCACGGAAGAACTGACGACGGTCTCGACGCTCCAGCCCATCAAGGCCTATATCCAGGTCAGCGAGCAGGAGTACCTCCAGTCCGGACCCAATACGGAGCAGAGGCTCGAGAAGCTGAGAGCGGAACTCATCCTCGCCGACGGAAGCGTTTATCCCCAGAAGGGCACCTTCCTGTTTGCCGACCGCCAGGTCGACGTCAAGACGGGGACCATCAAAGTGGCAGCCACCTTCCCCAACCCGGGCAATTTTCTGCGTCCCGGCCAGTACGGGAGGGTCCGCGTTGCGGTCGCCATCCGCAAGGATGCCCTGCTGGTGCCCCAGCGTGCCGTGGCGGAAATCCAGGGAAAATACATGGTGGCCGTCGTGGGGGCCGACAACAAGGCGGACATGAGGACCGTCAAGCCCGGCGAGCGCGTCGACAGCCTCTGGGTCATCCTCGAGGGCCTCAAGCCTGGCGAGAGGGTCGTGGTGGAGGGAATCCAGAAAGTCCGCCCGGGTATGCCGGTGACGCCGAAGCCCTTTGCCGAAGCCCCGGCCAAAAGCGAAGCGAAACCAGAAGCAAAATCCGAAGCAAAGCCGGAGGCCAAGCCTGAAGCAAAAGCCGAAGCGAAGGCGGAGGAGAAGACGCCCGCCCCCCAGAAATCCGCTGAGCCGGCAAAGGCCGAGAAGAGGTAGACCGCCATGTCCAAATTCTTCATCAACCGCCCCATCGTGGCCATGGTGATCTCTATCCTCATGGTCATCGTCGGCCTTGTGGCCATGACGGGTCTGCCCACGGCGCAGTTCCCCAACATTGCCCCGCCGGAAATGAAGGTCAACGGCACCTATCCCGGAGCCGATGCACTGACTGTGGAGCAATCGGTGGCCACGCCCATCGAACAGCAGATGTCGGGCGTGGACAACATGAACTACATGTACTCCCTCAACTCCAACGACGGCAAGATGTCCCTGACGGTCAACTTCGACGTCAAGACGGACCCCAGCACGGATCAAATCCTCGCCCAGATGAGGTCCAACCAGGCCAACTCGCAGCTGCCCGCAGACGTGATCAACCAGGGCGTCACGGTGCAAAAGTCGACGGCGGCGCCGCTGATATTGTTCGCCCTCTTTTCGCCCAACGGGACCTATGACAACGTCTTCCTGGCCAACTACTGCTACATCAACATAAACGACCAGATGACCCGTGTACCAGGCATTGCCAGTGTCAGCATTTACGGGTCCGGACAGTATGCCATGCGCCTCTGGGTGAAGCCCGACCAGCTTGCCAAGCTCGGAATCACCATCCCCGAGATCGTCAATGCCGTCAAGCAGCAGAACACCGTGAACCCCGCAGGCCAGGTCGGAGGGGAGCCCGTGCCCGAAGGCCAGGAGTTCACCTATGCCGTTCGCTCCCAGGGACGCCTCGAGAACGAAAAGCAGTTCGGCGACATCGTGATCCGGGCCAACGCAGACGGCTCGCTCGTCCGCCTCAAGGACGTGGGGCGGATCGAACTCGGGACCCAATCATACAACATGAGGGCCCGCCTCAACGGCAAGCCAGCGGCCATCATCGCCCTCTACCAGATGCCGGGGTCGAACGCCATCGAGGCGGCCGACGGCGCCAAGAAACTCATGGCCAAGATCAAGGAGAGCTTTCCCGCCGACCTGGACTACGTCACTGCCCTCGACACGACGCTCGCCGTCACGGAGGGCATCAAGGAGATCGTCCAGACCCTTTTCGAGGCCCTTGTTCTAGTCATCATCGTCGTCTTCATCTTCCTGCAGGGCTGGCGGGCAACGCTCATCCCGCTTCTGGCCGTGCCTGTCTCGCTGGTGGGGACCTTTATGCTGTTCCCGCTGTTTGGTTTTTCCATCAACACGCTCTCGCTCTTCGGGCTGGTCCTGGCCATCGGGCTTGTTGTAGACGACGCCATCGTCGTCGTCGAGGCCGTGGAGCACCACATCGAACAGGGGATGTCTCCGAAGGATGCGACCCTCAAGGCGATGGAGGAGGTCTCGGGCCCCGTCATTGCCATTGCTGTCATCCTGGCGGCTGTGTTCGTCCCAACGGCCTTCATCCCGGGGATCACGGGGCGACTCTACCAGCAGTTCGCCGTGACGATCGCCGTCTCCGTCATCATCTCGGCCTTCAATGCCCTCACGCTCTCTCCGGCCCTGTCGGCCCTGCTGCTCCGACCGAAGAAGAAATCCTGGGGACCGCTGCAGAAATTCTACGACGGATTCAACCGCATCTTCGGCCGTTCGACGGACGGGTACGTGAGATGGTGCGATCATCTCATCCGCAAGAGCAAGATGAGCCTCCTGTTCCTTCTCGGAATCGCCATTCTGGCTGGCTTTTTCGGAAAGCTCCTTCCAACTTCCTTCCTCCCCGATGAGGACCAGGGCTACGTCTACGCAGCGCTTCAACTTCCCGACGCGGCCTCGCTGCAGAGGACCGACGCCGTGACGAAGAAGGCCGAAGAGATCATCCAGAAGACGCCGGGCGTGAAGTACTGCACCAGCGTCATCGGCTTCAACCTGCTGAGCGGCGGCGTTTACAACACGTACAGCTCTTTTTTCTTCGTCACTCTGGAGGACTGGGCCGCAAGGAAAAAACCGGAGGAGAAATATGGAGCCATCAAGGCCCACCTGACCCATCAGCTGAGCGGTTTGACCGAGGCCATTGCCTTCTCCTTCCCGCCGCCCGCCATTCCCGGCGTGGGGACTTCGGGTGGCGCCACCTTCATCCTCGAGGACCGATCCGGGAAAAACGTTGCGTTCCTGGCCGAACAAACCAATAAATTTCTCGAGACGGCGCGCAAGAGGCCCGAGCTGGCCGGTGTGAGCACGACCTTCCGCCCGACGGTGCCCCAGGTGTTCATCGAGGTGGATAGCGACAAGGTCCTCAAGCAGGGGGTGGCCCTCTCGGACGTCTACCAAACCCTGCAGTGCTTCATGGGCGGCATCTTCGTGAACTACTTCAACCGGTTCGGCCGACAGTGGCAGATCTACGTCCAGGCCGAGGGGCCATACAGGACGGAGGCCAAAAACCTGGGGAAGTTCCATGTGCGGAACAATGCGGGCGCGATGGT